>DYLX01000086.1 GCA_020721875.1 Leptospira biflexa | reverse complement strand
GATGGTGGCAGCACCGAGGAGCTTGTTCGGGAAAGCCTCTCCCCACTCGCTCAGGTCCAAGTTGCTGGTCAGGATGGTTGATCGTCGTTCATAGCGTTCTGAAACAATGTCGTGAAGGTCCTCATCTTGAGGGGGCCGCAGAGGTTTTAGGCCGAAGTCATCGATGATGAGAAGCCCCACTTTGGTGAGTTGATTAAATTGCCGGTCGTAGGCTTGAGTGGCGCGGGCGGCATTGAGCCGGGTGAGCATAGTGCTCAAGGTGGTGAAGGCGACGTCATAGCCTTTTCTGACTGCGCAGTGACCGAGAGCCTGAGCGAGGTGGCTTTTGCCGGTTCCACAGGGTCCAACGATAAAGACCGAGACCTTCTCCTCGATGAAACGGCAGGAGGCAAGCTCCATGACAAGGGCTCGGTTGATGGAGGGATTGAAGGAGAAGTCGAAGTCCTCGATGGTTTTTTGATTGCGGAAGTTTGCACGACGCAGAGCGAGGGTGAGTCTTTTCTGTGCTCTGCGGGCGATCTCATCCTGGACGACCATGGCGAGGAAGTCGGTGTAGGTGATTTTCTGCTCGATGGCCTGGCGGTTTCGTTGTTCAAGGGAATCGAGGACACCGGAGAGCCTGAGTTCTTTGAGCATGGGAATGAGTTCGGGCATGGGATGCATGACGGACCTCCTTTCAATGGATGTTCAGGGTATTCAAGTTGCGTCCAAAGCGCGCCTTGCCGGTGTAGACCTCGGCGAGGGAATCAAATAAGGGTTGCTGATCGGGTTGTTGGTCAAGCCCTTTTTTGAGGATGGTCTTGACGGTTCCATAGCGGGGGTTGTCAAAGAAGAGGGCTCGCCGGCAGGCAGCCTCCAGGCGCTCGAGGCCATACTTATCTCCCAGTCGGATAACGCCCTGGGCCGCTCTGAGGTTGTCCAATACCCGATCGGCAAAGAGAGATTCGATCAGTCGCGTGCAAGAGGAACCCACGGATCGGGCCTGCTTAAGGCACCACTGAGGATCTCTCATCTTGTAGGCCAATGCGTTGGGAGGCAGGTGGTCATCCACGGTTGAGCGGGCGCCGGGCCTGGTGAGCCTGGGATGGCAGGCTACGAGCTGGTAGTCATAGAAAACCTTTGTCGTGCTAT
>DYLX01000085.1 GCA_020721875.1 Leptospira biflexa | reverse complement strand
CTTAAGAAGGGTTTCCCGGTGATCTGCATCACTGGTCCGCGACAATCGGGCAAAACCACGCTAGCCAAGGCTGAATTTCCAGAAAAACCCTATATTTCGCTCGAGGATCCCGATATCGCTCGCCTGGCGAGAGAAGATCCTCGCGGCCTTCTCGATAGCTATAGCGATGGTCTCATTCTCGACGAAGCGCAGACAGTGCCCGAGATCTTCGCCTATCTTAAAACCGCGGTTGACGCCGATCCACGGCCAGGCACCTATGTTGTGACCGGCTCGCGGCAGTTCAACCTCCTCGCCGGAGTCACTGAATCGCTCGCGGGGCGAGCGGCCTTCGTTTCGCTACTTCCCTTCTCGACAGAGGAGCTTGCTCATGCGGGGAGGCTTCCGACCGATCCCTTCGAGGCGATGGTGAAAGGATTCTATCCGCCCCTCTACGACCGCGAACTGAGCCCCTACGACTGGTACACAAACTATCTCACCTCCTATGTCGAACGCGATGTGCGCTCTATACTCAATGTGAAGGATCTCGGCCAGTTTCAGACCTTCGTGAAAATGTGCGCGTCTCGTGTTGGCCAGCTTCTCAATCTGAACGCACTCGCGATCGATTGTGGTCTGTCACACAATACAGCCCGAGCCTGGCTTTCGGTGATGGAGGCGAGCGGCATCGTGTATCTGCTCCGGCCGTATCACAAGAACTACGGTAAGCGCCTCGTTAAAAGCCCCAAGCTCTATTTCGTGGATACAGGCTTGGCAACGCGGCTTCTCGGCATCAAAACGGCAGAGGAGCTCTTCGTACATCCAAACCGAGGCAATATTTTCGAGTCATTTGTCGTGTCGGAGCTTCTCAAGAAGCGCTGCAACCAGGGATTCACTCCCGATATCTACTTCTGGCGCGATAACATCGGTACGGAAGTCGATGTCGTGTACGAGGGCGGGCCGAAGCCGAAGGCGATCGAAATCAAGTCGAGCAAGACCTTTGCTCCGGAACTCGCCAAAGGCCTCGAGTCCTGGATGCGCTACTCGGGAGCCGCGCCAGCTGACTGCGCCCTCGCCTACGCCGGCGATCAGAGCATAAAATGGAAGGACATAGCCCTCGTCCCTTGGGACTCCGTCGGAGGACTGGTGAAGGGATAGA
>DYLX01000048.1:1841-7441 GCA_020721875.1 Leptospira biflexa | reverse complement strand
ATCGCGCAAGCCGGAGACCCCAACCAGCTGCCGCGCCCGGAGCGCTCGACGCGCGTGCCGCCCAGAGCTATCCATTTCATATTGAGTAAGGAGCTACCATCATGGCGGAAAAGATTGTCATCGCGATCGCGTCGGACCTCTCCGGTTTTCCTCTTAAGCGCGAAATCGTCAAACACCTTCGTGAAAACCACCCCGAAGTCGAAGTCCTCGATTTTGGTATTGAGAGTGAAGATGCTCCGCAGCCCTACTACATCCAGGCGCCGAAAGTCGCCAAGGCTATTCAGGATGGACGCGCCCAAAAAGGCATTGCCATTTGCGGTACAGGCCAAGGCATGGCCATTGTCTGCAATAAGCACAAAGGCGTCTACGCCTGTGTGGCCGACGATATTTTCTCAGGTGAACGCGGTAAGATTATCAACAACGCCAATGTGATCACGATGGGCGGCTGGATCACCGCGCCCTTTCTCGGCTGCCAGATCGTCGATGCATGGCTCTCAGTTCAATTCACGCAGAAAATGGAGTTCAAGCGCGAATTTCTTACCAATGCTTTCAACAATGTTCAAAAGATTGAAGAGGAGCAATTCAAATGAGCGAATACGCTTTCCCAGGTTCCTCAAACTCCCCAGCGCCGAACGAAGTACCAGCGGCCAACCGCGCGCTCATCGCGGACTACATGTCACGAGCACGCGCCGCGCAGAAGATCGCCGCCACATGGACTCAGGAGCGTGTCGACGAAGTCTGCGTTGCCGTGGGTTGGTCAGTCTACAACGATAAAAATATTCGCGTGCTTGCGGAATCCGCGGTCGCTGAAACAGGCATGGGTCGCGTCGCCGACAAAATCACCAAACACAAGAATAAAGTGATGGGCGTTCTCCGCGACATCCAGGGCGTGCGAACTGTCGGCCTTATGGAAATCGACCAGGTTCGCGGCCTACGTAAGTACGCAAAGCCCGTTGGTGTGGTGGGCGCCCTCGCTCCAGTGACCAACCCCACCGCTACACCCGCCTCGAACGGCCTCTCGATTCTCAAGGGAGCAAACGCCGTCATTTTTGCCCCCCACCCCAAGGCAAAGAAATCCACAACACTCGCCTGCAACTTTATGCGCGAGGCGCTCAAACAAGTCGGAGCACCTGTAGACCTCGTTCAGGTCATCGAAGAACCCTCGATCGACCTCACCCAGGAGCTCATGCGTCAGGTTGACCTCATCGTCGCCACTGGCGGCGGAGCAATGGTCAAAGCGGCCTACTCTTCGGGTAAGCCAGCTTATGGAGTCGGCCCAGGAAACGCCGTCCAGCTCCTTTGTGAAGACGCTGATTCCGAGGATGCCGCTAAAAAAATCGCCACCTCGAAGAGCTTCGACAACGCAACGAGCTGCTCGAGCGAGAACTCCGTCGTCGTTCACCGCGCTGTCTGGGACCGGTTTCTCACGGGCCTCACTCGAGAAGGCGGTTACCTCTGCAACGAAGCTGAAAAACGCGCCCTGCGACACTACCTTTGGGTCGTCGGCAAGAACGGACAGGAAAATCTCAACCCCGCCATCATCGCTCAGAATGCCGATAAAATTGCGCGAGGCGCCGGCTTCGAAGTTCCGCCAACCACACGATTTCTTATCGTCATCGGTGAACAGCCGATTGAAGCCGATCGATTCTTCTGGGAAAAACTTTCTCCTGTCCTCACGGTTCTTTCCTGCGATTCCTTCGAACAGGGCATGAGCTACGTTGAGCGAATCACCGACCTCTGCGGCACCGGCCACTCGTCGGGAATCTTTACCTTCAACGACGACTATATCGAAAAGATGGGTGCGCATATGCGTTCGAGCCGGATTATGGTGCGCCAGCCAATGGCCTCGGGAAATGGCGGTGCTTTCTTCAATGGCATGCCCAGCACTGTCACCCTTGGCTGTGGCACTTGGGGTAACAACATTACCACCGAAAACATCCACTGGAAACAGTTCATCAATGTCAGCTGGCTCGCGATGCCCATCGAACCAAACCGGCCTAGCGACGAATCGATCTTTGGCGCCTATTGGGAGCGTTACGGCAAATGAAACTCCACGAATTCCAAGCAAAGGCGCTCTTTAGAGATTACGGAATCCCCACACCCAAGGGCGAACTTGCGGACACGGTAATAACCACGATTGAATCTGCAAACCACATTGGTTACCCCTGCGTCCTCAAGAGCCAAGTGCTGCGCGGCGGACGCGGTAAAGCCGGCCTCGTCAAAATAGTCCACAGCCCAGAAGAAGCGCGCACCACTTCGGAATTCATTTTTGCGTCGGACTGGAAGGTTCGACGCATCCTCGTTGAACCCGCTATCGATCACACCCGCGAGCTCTACCTCTCATTTTCCGCCGATGCGCAATCAGGCGCCCACCTCCTTCTCGCCAGTGCCGATGGAGGAGTCGAAATCGAAGAGCTTGCCCGAACTTCCCCCGAGAAGATAATCCGCGCTCGAATCGACAGCATTCGGGGCATCATGCCCTTCGAAGCGCGGGCACTTGCCTACGATCTAGGCCTCAGCCCCGCCATTGCGAAGAACTTCGCTTCCATCGTCGAGAAACTCTTCAGCCTTTACCGAGAAAAAGACGCCGAACTTGCCGAGATAAACCCCCTCTTCCTCACTCCCGAAGGCAATTTCGTCGCTGCAGATGCAAAACTTTCCATCGACGACAACGCTCTCTTCCGCCACCCGGAATTCCACCAGGAAGATGATGATTTCGAATCTGACATCGCGCGCGAAGCCTCCGCCGCAGGCATCCCCTACCTCCAGTTCGACGGCGACATCAGCCTCATGTGCGCGGGAGCCGGCCTCACCACCGCCGTCTACGACCTCGTCGTGGATTTTGGGGGCTCTGTCGCTAATTACCTCGAGTTCGGCGGTCCCAACTACCGCAAATCTATCAAGGCCATGGAACTCTGCGTACGCAACAACCCGAAAGTCATCCTCATCGTCACCTTCGGCACCATCGCGCGCGCCGACATCATGGCAGAGGGCATTGTTGAAGCCATTAATCGCTTAAGACCAAACTGCCCCATTGTCACCTGCATTCGAGGCACCGGTGAAGAGAAAGCCCATGAAATACTTCGCAACGCCGGACTCACCCCCCTCATAGACACCGAAGAGGCAGTCCGCAGTGCAGTCGCCCTCTCGAAAGGAGGCCGCCCGTGAGCATCCTCATCGATCGAACCACCCGCGCCATCGTCATGGGCGCCACCGGCTCCGAAGGCAGCTTCTGGACAGGCCACATGGTCAAACTCGGCACCCAGATCATCGCTGCGGTCACCCCCGGCAAAGAAGGAGAGCGCGTCGGCGAAATCTCCGTGTACCACACCGTCCGTCGCGCCCTCGACGCGCGCGGACGCGCGGACGCGGCGATGCTCTTCGTGCCGCCTCGCTTCACCAAAGACGCCGTATTTGAGTGCCTCGACGCGGGCATCAAACTCATCGTCACTGTCGCGGATGGTATACCACTCCACGACGCCCTCCAGATCCGCACCGCAGCCCGTGCCTCTGGGACCACTATCATAGGCGGCAACACCTCTGGCATCATCTCTCCAGGCAAAGCTATGCTCGGCATGTTCCCCTACTGGATCGAACGTGTCTATAAACCAGGCCGAATCGGCGTCATGACCCGCTCCGGAAGCCTCACTAATGAAGTCACCTCGATGGTCGTGCGTGCGGGCTTTGGAGTCTCAACACTCGTCGGTGTCGGCGGCGACCCCGTGCCTGGCACGCGTTTCGCGGAAGTGCTCGCCGCCCTCGAACGCGACCCCGAAACCGACGCCGCCGTCATGATCGGCGAACTCGGCGGCACCATGGAAGAAGAGGCGGCCGACATGATTCGCTCCAAAGCATTTACCAAGCCCCTCGTTGCCTTTGTGGGCGGACGCCATGCCCCGCAGGGCAAACGCATGGGCCACGCAGGCGCCATCGTCTCTGGTGGAAGAGGCAGCGCCCTCGACAAAATGCGCGCCCTCAACACCGCAGGCGCCCTCACCGCCGAACGAGCGTCCATGGTCGGAACGCTCCTCGCTGAAGCACTCGCGCACCGCGCCCCCGCGCGAGGAATCACCGCATGAACAAACCCTCCCAGACCCGACGGTTCATCGGCATCGGCGTGGCAATCGCCCTCTTCACCATCATTGCTTTTATCCCGCTTTCGGATTCCTTCCGTCACGTGGGCGACGCCATCCTCGAGCCTCGCGGCCAGCGGGCCCTCGCCGTCCTCATAAGCGCCCTCGCAATGTGGGTACTCGAAGCCCTCCCCTTCCACATCACGGGCCTCCTCGCCATGCTCATGCTCGCTTTCGTCGGAGCCGGAGATTTCCAGACCATCGTAAAAAATGGATTTGGCGATGATGTCGTACTCTTCTTTATAGGAGTACTCGCCCTCGCCGCCGCCATCGTCCGCTCAGGCCTCGGAAGACGAGTCTCACTCCTCGTCCTCTCTATTACCGGCAACTCGACCCGGCGCATTATTTTTGGATTCCTCGCCGCGGGCGCCTTCCTTTCGATGTGGGTCACCGCCATGGCATCGAGCGCCATTATCATGCCCCTCGCGCTCGCCATCCTCACTGAAGAAGGCGCGAAACCCGGTGAAAGCCGCTTTGGCCGCGCACTCATGCTCGCCGTGGCATGGGGAGCACTCATCGGCGCCGTCGGCACACCGGCCGGCTCAGGCTCCAACCCCCTCGTCGTCAAATTCATGGGGAGCCTCGCCCACGTTGACATCTCATTCACGCGCTGGATGCTCTTCGGCCTCCCCATCCTCATCCTCCTGTTACCAGCCGCCTGGGCAGTACTCATCCTCCTATGGCCCCCCGAAATGACCCACCTTCAGAAGAGCCACGACGACATCAAACGCGAATTCTCAAGCCAAACATCCATGAGCCGTGACGAAATCGCTACACTCATCGTCTTTACCATTACCGTCGCAATCTGGATCCTCTCGCCAATACTCCAGAACTTACTCCACATGAAACTACCCATCTCGATGGGAGCCATCCTTGCCGTCATACTCCTCTTCTTCCCCGGAATGACGAGCTTCAAATGGAAAGACCTCGAAAAGGAGATTGACTGGTCGGGCATAATCCTGATCGCTGCAGGCATCAGTCTCGGCATGACCCTCTATCAGACCGGTGCCGCAGCCTGGCTCTCTGCCGTACTCCTTGGAGGAATCGGAAGTCTCCCACTCTTTGTGAGAATCATTTTGATCGTCCTTTCAGTACTTGCCGTAAAAATCGCCTTCTCCTCCAACACCCTCACCGGCACCATCATCGTCCCCCTCGTCCTTGCCCTCGGGCCCCGCCTCGGCAACGGAGCCGCAGGCCTCGCCCTCGCCGCAGGCTTCACCGCCAACCTTGCTATCATCCTCGTCACCACCTCCCCAGTGAATATAATCCCTTACACCACCGGCTACTTCACCATCAGAGACATGGCCATCGCCGGCCTCATCCTCACCCCTGTTGTAGCCATCATCATCGCCCTCGTCTTCAGCATATTGGGACCGATCTCCGGCATTATGTGACCCAGATTTAGCACCTCAACTTCCCGATACTCACCGCCTCCCTGAATCATCCCCCACCCCCAAGACCAAAATT
>DYLX01000048.1:0-1741 GCA_020721875.1 Leptospira biflexa | reverse complement strand
TTTTATCAAAGCGATCACTTGCGCCGTGAGCCTGTTTCGGCGGCCACGTCCACCATCGCCGTTACTACCCCAACCACAGAAGCGCTTAAAAACTATTTCAAACTTTCAAGCGGACTCCTCACCCCCCTCTTGTTACGTACCGCGACATGCGTATAAATCATCGTCGTCTGCACGCTCGAGTGCCCCAGCAACTCCTGAATCGTCCGGATATCGTACCCATCCTCCAGAAGATGCGTCGCGAAACTATGACGCAGCGTGTGCGCCGAAGCCAACTTCACGATCCCCGCGCGCTGAATCCCCTCCTTGATCTTCTTCTGAATCACCGAAGGGTGCATATGCCAGAACGCGATTTCGCCAGTTCTCGTATTCGCACAAGGACTAATCGAAGGAAACATCCAGAACCATCCCCACTCCTTCGACAGCGAAACATACTTCCTATCTAGAGCCTCAGGCAGGAACACACCAGGTAAATCTCTCCTTCTACCCTCCTCCCATCGCTCCCTCAAGCCCCGCAAATATCCCTCCAGATCGGGCTTGAGTACAGCAGGAAGTACCGTCAGGCGGTCTTTGCCACCCTTCCCGGAACGGACCTCGATCGTCTCGTCCGCAAAATTGATATCCTTGACCCGCAGCGACAAGCACTCCTCTAAGCGAAGCCCGCAACCATACATTAGCGAAGCCATGAGACGAAAAGGCTGCTTGAGCTTCGCGAGCAGCTTGGAAACCTCCTCGCGGCTTAATACCACCGGCAACCTTTTACGCTTCTTCGCTCTTAGCACGCTCGACAATCCCTCAATGTCCACATACAACACCATCCTATAGAGCACTAAAAGCGCATTCAGCGCCTGCTCCTGCGTCGAAGCACTCACCCTCGCGTCGATCGCGAGATGACTCAGAAACGTCCTCAGCAGATCCACCGACAACAAAAACGTGCCATTCACCTCGCGCACAAGCCTTTTCGACCACACAAAATCGAGAAAACGCCTTGTCCACCCCAAATACGTCTTCTCTGTCCGCAGCGAACGATGCTTCAATTTCAACAACTCGCGAACCTGCTTCATCAACTTAGCAGAATAAGCTATCCACTCAGAATCGAGCTTAGAAGAAACAAGAACTGTAGCACCCAAAGGAGCTTTAAAAACACCAGTATTTGCGGAAGCGGCACCCTTGCTTAAAGATATAGAATCAGACCCCAGCCTCTCGACAGGAATAGAAATCTCACTCCCAATGGATTGAGAAAAACAAGAATCCTCCGATTTACCTTGACACAGGCCCGAATTCAAATCGACAAATACCATATAACGCTTAATATTCTGTAATATATACTTCAAGTTTCTATCGGACTTGAATTTTGATAATCTCTGTTCAAACAACTCAATTGAACCCTCACGATTTTCTTGCCACCGCGGGAACACCTGAACAAACATCTTGACCCAATAGCATGCAGGCTCTACATATTGTCGCTGCAAATGACATTTCTCGACCAGATATCGCTCGAAAGCACCGCGATTAAAAACATCACCCATACCATGCCCCCCTCGATCAAAACAGATAAGACAAACACACCATCGCGGCCAGGACATCGCTATATGCTAATACCGCTTCTATCTAACATGACGCATAGAAGCTTATTCGCGCTTCAATTCCACCTAACTTTTTTCTACGCAATCTTCCCTCGCTTCTTTTCTTCTCTTCTTCTCAATTTCTTCTCTTACCCAGTTTTCCAGGGTATAATATGTTA
>DYLX01000047.1 GCA_020721875.1 Leptospira biflexa | reverse complement strand
TACATCCTAAACGCCATTCCCGCCTCGAAGCTCAGCACGTTCAGCGTGTCATTGCCTGCGTCGATCGGGTTTGTTCCGCCGCCACTTGAATCGATTTTAAAGTAGTATCCCATCAGGTAGCGCCCGCGCACCCAGAGCCAGAAATCCTTGGCAAGCATGCCGTAGATCGAGGCTTCAGGCCCTGCAATCCCTCCTAGTAATGAACAGGATGGTTTCGCGCTGTTATAATCGGTCACATCGATGAGGCCGAGCCCGAGCCGCGCTCCGAGATTGAGCCTTGCGACCTTGGCGATATCGATGGAATAGCCAAGCATGACCATATCGTGCATCTGTAACCGCGTGCCCTGATCGTTTAAGGTGATATAAAATTCTAGCTCAAGGCCTGTGAGGAATGATGAGTCGCTCGAGGCGGAATCCTCGAATCCCAGGCTGAAATTGACAAGACTGTTCCATGGCGTGAGGTAGCTCGCGAGGGGGCCCGAGATGGTGGGGTAGCTGTAGCCAATAAAGAAGAGACTGTTGCCTCTCTGGGGCGCGGTCTGGGCTGTGGCTTGCCCCGGACTCTGTCCAGCTCCCTGAGCTTGATTCTGAGTTTGCTGTTGGGCAAGCTGCTGCTCGATAACCCAGGCGGGAGTGACGGTTTTAGGATCCGCGCCATCGGCGTAGAGTGTCACGGCTGTTCCAAAGAGCAAAAGCATGGCGATAGCAGCTGCGATAGCGAGACCCGACCTGCCATGCATTGTGGTGTGTGCGCGCATTTTTGGGGTTCTTTTCTTTATATTCATTGTGCGCCTCCCTTTTGCTCGATCGGCAGTGTGTACGTTAGAGGCACGAATATTTCGATGTATTTTCCGCCTTCAATCTTGTAGCTTCGCCGTATCCCGTCGATTTTAATCTGTGTTGCGCCCGCGGCTGTTGCGGCATCGACGGCCGAGAAGAGCTCGGCAGCACTGTGGATGGGTGCACCTCCCACGGCGGTGATAATGTCTTGTGGTGATAATCCTGCCTTTTCAGCGGGGCTCTCCAGGAATATCCACTGCACGATTACTCCGGCGCTCTTGAGAATTCCCGCGGCTTGAGCCTGGGCATCGGTGAGCGCGCCGAGCGCCGCACCAAAATGCATGTTTGGCATGTTGAGCGGGGCTTTGCGCGCTTTGGCAAGCGCGATGATAGCCTTGCCCAAACGCTCGGCGGCATCCCGGGTTGGAGTTCGAAGCATGGACTTGTTGCCACCGGTCATGTAGACAATGATGCCCCATTTGTACTCTTTGTCGAGCTTTGGATAATGTTCGAGGAGAATCGAGGTCACTTGATCGAAGGGAATGATGAGACTCGCGCTCTTTATGAAATTGTTCTTAGTCCACTGCCACTTAGCTCGCAGTCCATAGGGATCGATGTCGAGAGTAGAGAACGGTACCCCGGCTCCAAACTCGACAAAGGAATTCTGCAGGTTTTTGATAGCGCCTACAGCCTCAGCCTCGGAAAGGCTCGACGCGAAGTCTGTCAGATAGGTCTCGTCGCTGTAAATCTTAGGCCAAATGTCGGAAGTGGGCGGCGCGACAGCTGGCTGGGCCACCGCCGCGGCCCCTCCCGGAGCAGTGCCCTGTGGCGCCGGCTGTGCGGCCGCGGCTCCCTGAGAAGGAGCGCTCGCGCAGCTCACCGCCAAGAGCGAAATAAAGCTAGCAATGATAACCAATACCGGTTCAATTTTCTTGATTCCCGCATAGCACCGCCTCGCTCCTCGCTGTCGCTTGATGTGCTTAATAAAAAAAGAATATACCCTACACGATCGAAGTCAAGAGCCAGGCATTTCGCACGCGTATACCGCTCGATATGGCACGATGAATGTCCCCGGTTTGACAATATTTCAAAAAGTGTTAATATGCAAAATAATTTCAATGAGTGAAGCCCGGCGACTCGAACAAGAAGCCCCGCAAAGCCACAAAGGAGATAATTTTGAACAGCAGAACACTAAAATCGCTGGTTATTGGCGACATAACCGCGAGAATTCCTGTGATTCAAGGTGGAATGGGAGTAGGAATTTCTCTATCGGGACTCGCGGCTGCTGTCGCGAATGCCGGTGGCATCGGAGTAATCGCTGCTGCGGGTATTGGTTTACTTGAACCTGATGGATTCAAGGACTTCCTTGGAGCGAATATTCGCGCACTCCAGCGAGAGATACGAAAAGCAAGAACCCTCACAAAAGGGGTTCTAGGTGTCAATATCATGGTTGCCCTCACAAATTTCGCGGACATGGTGAGGACCGCGATCGAAGAAAAAATTGACATTATTTTCGCGGGTGCGGGACTTCCGATGAACCTCCCCGAATATCTTCATGGAAGCACGACAAAACTTGTGCCCATAGTATCTTCGGCACGAGCGGCCGCATTGCTCGCAAAACGATGGTTGGAAAAGTACCATTACGTGCCCGATGCGTTTGTCGTGGAAGGGCCAATGGCGGGAGGTCACCTCGGTTTTAAGGAAGAACAGTTAAAAGATCCCGCGTTCGCGCTTGAAAAAATCGTTCCTGAAGTGCTTCAGGCTGTTCGTCCTTTTGAGGAAAAAACAGGAAGAAAAATTCCCGTCATCGCGGGCGGCGGCGTCTACACAGGGGCTGATATTCGTAAATACATCGAAATGGGCGCTTCCGGAGTTCAGATGGCAACGCGCTTTGTCGCGACGTACGAATGCGATGCGTCGATCAAATTCAAAAATGCGTATATCAAGGCCCGCAAAGAAGATTTAAGAATCATAAAAAGCCCTGTCGGCATGCCCGGCAGAGCAATCACGAATGCGTTTCTTGATGATGTGGAACAAGGAAAGAAAAAACCCTTTACCTGTCCGTATCATTGCATTATCACCTGTGATATCGAAAAGGCGCCGTATTGCATCTCATTGGCCTTGCTCAACGCACAGAAAGGCAACCTTGAAAACGGATTCGCCTTCTCGGGAGCCAATGTGGGGCGAGTAGAAAAAATAGTTTCGGTGCAGGATCTTATGAATGAGCTTGTCGATGGTTATGAGGCGAGTTTCGTATGATGCGCTGATTGAGATTCTAAATTTGTCTTGTCGTGTCAAAAGAGAGCGGTTATACTTCTTTTGGAGGAAGACAATGCAAAAAGCGAATAGAATTACTTTGTTGATAGTGAGTGTGGTTATCATCGCGTGCATGCTGCCCTTCGCGGCGTTCGCGGCAGACACTACGCAGCCCCTTACAGGCACTGTGGTCGAGGTACAGAAGTACGGCAACCTGACGATGGACCTCAAGCCCAAGGCCCTCTACGATGCCGGATTTGCGCTCGGCGATATGCTCACCGTCACGGTCGGCTCAAATGTCCTGTCGATTCCGTTCTGCACCTCTTACAGCGATGTCGACACGGGCAGCCTCGTGGTTCGCGACGATAAGGCGAAAAACCTTGTCGTAGTTGCAATCAATATGGGAAACTTTGCAAAGACTTACAACGTCAAAGCAGGAGACAAGGTTAGCTTCGCGCTCAAAGAGAAGGCCGCCTACCTCTCCGAGTACCTGATGCGCCAGCTCAAGCGCACGAATAACCGCGCCGACTACGCGACCGACTCGATCTTCGCGAACTTCCGCAGTATCGCGACGACAGGCATTGCGCCCGGAGTAGTCTACCGCAGCAGCAATCCGATCAACAACGAAATCGGCCGCGCTGCCTACGCCGACGCGCTCGCCAAAGCGGTTGGGGTCAAAACCGTCCTCAATCTCTCCGATTCGGCGAAGGATATCGCAGGCTATCTCGCCGCGCCCGGCTTCAAGTCGAACTACTACAAATCCCTCTACGACACAGGCAGTGTCGTGCCGCTCAACATGGGCGTCGACCTTATGGCCCCCGAGTTCGGACAGAAGCTCGCTGAGGGTGTACGCTTCCTCATTGCGCACGACGGTCCCTTCCTTCTTCATTGCACTGAGGGCAAGGACCGCGCCGGCTTTGTGAGCGCCGTGTTCGAAGCGCTTATGGGTGCCAAACTCAACGAGATTGTGGCCGACTACATGATGAGTTATGAGAACTACTACGGCGTGAAGAAGGGCACCGACCAGTACAATGCTATTGCAAACAGCAACATCGTGGCCTCCATGACCACGGTTGTCTGCGGGCTTCCGAAGGGTACCGACATTTCCGGTGTTCCACTCGCGAAATTTGCCGAGTGGTATCTCCAGAGCATTGGCCTCACCGAGAATGAGATCTCCGCGCTCAAGGCGAAGCTCTCCGCCGTGCCCGCCTTCGCTACTCCGAATGTGAAGGGTACCGTAACCCAGATCGAGAAGTACGGTCATGCGGTCTCCGACATTACCATCGCGAACTTTAATGCCCTCGGCTTTAAACTTGGCGATATGGTCGCTGTCGTGTTCAACAACGGCTTCGTGCTCCAGGCTCCCTATCTCGACGGGTATCTTGTCAACGCGGGTGATCCTCTCGTTCGCGCCTACCCCGGTCAGACCAATATCGCAGTCTGCATAAACTATGGCAAGCTCAACCAGATTGCTCAGATCGATGTCGGAAGCACCTTCACGATTATGATGAGCGCTCCGGGCGGCTACCTCACGCAATATGAGATCCGCAAGCTCGTCCGTACCAACAATCGCGACGACTACTCTTCCGACCAAGTGTTCGCGAACTTCCGGCCAATCGAGATGGGAAAGATCGCCGCAGGCGTGCTCTACCGCTCGTCGAGTCCGATCAACAATGAAATCGGACGCGCCGCGTACGCCGATCAGCTCGCGAAAGAAGCCTATATCGCCACGGTGGTCAATCTCTCCGACTCCGCGGATAATATGAAGACCTACCTTGCCGCCAAGGATTTCAATTCGCCGTACTATGCCGAACTCGTCCAGAAGGGTCAGGTTATTTTCCTCAACATGAATCTCGCCTATTCGAGCGATGAGTTCAGAGCAAATGTGATCAAGGGACTCAACTTCATGGCTGAGCACAATGGTCCCTATCTCTTCCACTGTACCGAAGGCAAAGATCGCACCGGTTTCGTCGCGGCCCTCATCGAATCGCTCATGGGAGCCACCAAGGACCAGATCGTCGCGGACTACATGCAGAGTTATCTCAACTTCTACAAGGTAGCGCCCTTTACCAATAAGTACGACCTCATTTCCCAGGATGTCCTGAGCATGCTCAGGGTAATCACCGGCGCGGCCGACCTCGACAAGGCCGACCTCGCGGCAGGCGCACGCGCCTACCTCCTCGCGGGCGGAATGAAGGCTGAGCAGATCGACGCGCTCATACACAAGCTCTCGTCGCCTGCGACGGTTTCCGGAGCAAATGAGTCGAAGGCTGCGCGCTTTGACACCATCGAGTTCAGCTGGACTATGGCGCCGGCAGTCGATTTCGTATCGTAATTGAGGTGGTGCGCTGCGCCGCAGACCGCACACCACGCGCCTAAGAGAAGAAAAAACAGGGCCGCCCCTTTGGGAGCGGCCTTCATTATTTTTTACGTACATCTGCCCGAAGAAAAGCGCCGATACTGCGTCGATCTCCATCGCGGCGCGGCCTTTTTCTTGTTTTCCATGCGATGTTCTTTTGCGCGATTATAGCACCGCCGCTCGGCCTGGTGAACGAGGGAGCAAGTTCGCGGCTTAATGGACGATGGATGACATCTCCAAGTGCCGATATTATTTTCGGATAGGAGGGACACTCTGCGTCCCGCTCTATCGAGTATAATTAAAAATAAAAAAATTGAAGGTGGAGGCCTCCATGAGCCAGACAGAGCGCATCTTTTTCATCGACCGTACAATCCGGGAGCATGGAGGCATTACCACCATGCAGATTGCAGACTACTTCGAAGTGAGTCCGCGCCAGGCAAAACGCGACATTGAGTACATGCGCGATAGGCTTGACGCGCCGATTGTCTGGTCTCAGGCACACCTTCGCTACGAGTACTCCGAGCACTGGGACGGCCTCCGATTCGCGGACGAAACCTCTTTCTTCGCCTTTGCGTTTCTTAAGGCCATCCTCGAACATTACAGCTATGTACCTGTTGTGTCCGAAGAGACAATCGACATGCTCAAGACTAAAATCGGTGGCCGCTATGCCACAATCGCCGACAAAGTGCACTACGAACTTCCCGACTTGGAGCGCATTGACGGAGAAATCGCCCTCGCGTTGTGCGAAGCCCTGATGAATAAGGGCGCCCTCGACATCTCCTACACCGATGCGCGAGGCGAATCCAGCGAGCGGCGCATCGTGCCGCTGCGACTCGTCAACTATGCGGGCAAGTGGTACTGCATCGCCCTCGATTCCAAGTCGCGCGAAATGCGCACCTTCGCGGTTTCGAGGATAGAACGCCCTCGCCAGGCACCAGTGCCGGAATTCCCCTTACCAAACGACGACGAGATTGAGCACTACCTTTTCTCTTCCTACGGCATTTTCAAAGGTGAGAGCCTCGGCACCGCGACGCTGCGCTTCTATGGCGGTGCTGCCCGCGCCATCCGTACCCAACTCTGGCACCGCGACCAACAGATCAGCCCCGCTAATATCCCCGCCGATCCCGATGCTATTGACCTTTCACTTCCTGCCCACGACTGGACCGAGCTCCTTGGTCGCGCTCTCCGCTGCGGCGCAAACTGCGAAGTGCTCGCTCCGCTCGAGTTCCGTGCCCGCTGGAAAGAGGAAATAAGGAAGATGGGAGAGATGGCGAAATAGACTTTCGATTTTGCGCGAAAAAAATCTTGCGGGACATTCTGTGTCCCGTCTTCTGATTTATCATCAGCGAAAAGAGGCACTTATGAAACGTTTTCTTACAACAGCGATACTCACCTTCGTGACGGTCATGGTCTATCCGCAGGCAACAGATCAATTTCAGAATCTTATTACCGAGCTCCAGAAAGCGGCTTTAGTAGTGGATGATGCGCAGAGGCTCGCGCGATACGACGCCATTATCCGAGAGTTCAACATTTCTGAAATATCTTCGCAACCCATCGTTATCATGTCGCAAGAACCTTCAAAGTGGGTATTCGATCAAGAAACTGACCCCTTAACCGATAAAACCCAATATTTTTTCATCCTGAAAGCCGACAGCGGCACGAACGCCTATGGAGATCTGCCCTCGCTCATAGTCCGATTCAACGGAGAAGATACAGAAGTCTACATCAGTTGGAAAACATACCTTGGCAACGATACCGACGATTACAAAAATAAAAGCAAATACATTACAACCAGAATTGACTCCGAGGAACCTTCAACCGAGCTTTGGGATAACTCTACCGACGACAGAGCCACATTCTATCCGTGGTACCACGCAATCGACCTAGTCCGGCGCCTAGCCGACAAACAAAAACTCGTCGCCCGCTGCACCCCGTATGGCGCCAGCCCAATTACTGCAGTATTTGACATTCACGGCCTTAAAGCGCTCTCGATGCCGTATAACAGCGTATTAGGATGGTGGAAGTGAAGTGGCGAAAATTAAAGGTTATTTCTTGGTCTGAAAATGCTCTTGCGTTATGGAAAGAAGATGCTATAATTGATTTAATCTATATAAAATATGAGGGTAAATCATGTACATAAAAGATTTTATTGTCATATTTGTTCATGTTCCTCTTTCGAAAAGGGTTCTATGAATAGCACCGAACCGATCGCCCATGTGCGAAAAAATGATGATGGCTCATGGGCAGAGCCGCAGCTTCTCATCGA
>DYLX01000046.1 GCA_020721875.1 Leptospira biflexa | reverse complement strand
GAGCCTCCTTGATGTTGGAAACGTACCTTGTGCCGAACCCGCGGTCAAGAGCGGGCGATCTCGATGATGGGCGCCCCGAAAATGGGCGTTCTTGATGGCGGGCGCTCTTGCGGGTGGGAGGAGGGCCACGCGGTGTTCGAGAGCGTACCACGCTGTTACTGTAGCTTTGGATCGAAGGCAGCTCTTAAGCCATCACCAAAGATGTTGAATGCAAGCACGGTTAAAAATATTGCGATTCCAGGGAAAATGGTGAGATGGTCCGCCACTCCTATATAGTCGCGGCTCTCCGCGAGCATGGCTCCCCATTCAGGGGTTGGCGGCTGGGCGCCGAGGCCGAGGAAGCTCAGCGAGGAGGCAGTAAGTATGGACGTTCCAATTCTCATGGTGAAGTACACAATGGCTCCGGAGAGCGTGCCGGGCATAATGTGCACGAACATGATCCGCCTGTCCGAAGCGCCCATGCTGCGTGCCGCGCGCACGTAGAGGCTCTCTTTGAGCGATAGTGTAGTGCTACGCACAATGCGCGCGAAGGTTGGGATACTGAATATCGCGACAGCGGCCACCACATTCACGAGGCCTGGCCCAAGGATGGCAACAACCGCGATCGCAAGAAGGATACCAGGAAACGCGAAGAGCACATCGGAAGAGCGCATGATGATTTCATCGAGAAATCCGCCGAAAAATCCGCTTATGAGCCCGAGCGTTACTCCGACAATCGCGCCGATCGTAACAGAAGATAAACCGACGGCCAGCGATATCCTCGTACCGAAGATGATTCTGCTGAGGATGTCCCTGCCGTAGATGTCGGTGCCTGCCCAGTGTTGGGCGCTCGGCGGCATCATCGCTTGGCTGTAATCAGTGGCGTAAGGATCGAATGGCGCGATAAAGGGCGCGAATATCGCTACGAGAACGAGAAACAAGATAAAAATTCCGGCAACCATCGCAGATTTTTGTTTCTTGAATTTTTGCCAGAAGATCATGGAAGGGGTAATCATCTTTTCTGCCATGGCAACACCCTATTTATATCGAATTTCCGGATTGATGACCGCGTAGAGCATATCGACGAGAAGATTGATCGCGACGAACTGAAACGAATAGAGCAGCAGGAGTGCCTGCAGCACCGGATAGTCACGGGTACTGACTGATTCAATCATATATCTTCCAAGTCCCGGCCACGCGAACACTGTCTCCACTACGACAGAACCGCCAAGCAGAAAACCAAACTGTAGACCGACCATAGTGACTACGGGGATGAGCGCATTCCTGAACGCGTGTTTCCATATTACAACTCTTTCAGGAAGGCCCTTAGCGCGCGCGGTGTTGATGTACTCTTCCTGGAATACATCGAGAAAGGAAGAGAGTGTGAATCGCGCGATAATCGCGGCGACTGTCGCCCCTAGCGTGAGTGAGGGGAGAATAAGTTCTTTGAACTTTCCGGTAAAGCCTGTTACCGGCAGCCAACCTAGATGCACGGCGAAGAGCTGCATCAGTAGAAGACCCAGCCAAAACTGCGGCATCGATATGCCCGATACTGCGATGACCATAGCAGTGTAGTCTTGCCACTTGCCTCGGTGGATTGCGGCGTAGGCTCCGAAAAGAATACCGAACAGAATCGACCACGCAAGACTTGTCAGCGCGAGGTACAGAGTTGGTGGAAAACGCAGGGCGATTTCCTGGGCGACCGGGAGCTTACTGCTGATGCTCTTACCCAGATCGCCCCTGAACAGGCGACCCATATAGGTCAAGTACTGTTCAGGAAGCGACTTGTCCAGACCGAGTTCGATGCGGACTCTGTTGATCGTGGCTTCGTCCGCGTCGGGGCCCGCCACAATTCGGGCGGGATCCCCGGGCAGAAGATGCACAAACAAGAAGACTAGAATCGAAACCACCAACAGCACGGGAAGGATAGAAAGGCACCTTCTAAGAAAATATTTCAGCATAAATTACTGTACGATCTCCGCATCTTCTACGGTGAAAGCGCCATCGGCCATTGGATAGATGCCTATGACATGCTTTGATTTAGCGGCGATGAGGGTATCTACGAAGAGGTAGCCCCAGGGCGCTTTTTGCCAAGCATAATCCTGGAGTTTCGCATAGGCGTCACCCCTAACTTTGGGATCCGCGGAGGTAAGGCCAGCCTGAATGAGGCTATCCACAGTTTTATCCTCGAAGAATCCATAGTTGGACATATTCGGGGGGAATGCTTCGGAAGATAGGAGCGGACGGGTCGCCCAGTCGGCGTCGCCAGTGGATGATGACCAGCCGCCAAATGCTATGAATGGGTTGTTGCCCACGGTTTCGAGCTTGTTTTTCGCGAGCATGTCGTAGAAGCTCGCGATGTCCATGGACTGGATCTCGCCAGTGATGCCGATTGCCTGCAGCTGCTGTTGCACCATTTGGGTCGCTCGCAGACGGGCGCTGGCGTTCGGTGTGAGGAAAGTGACCTTAAATCCATTGGGATAACCAGCTTCTTTCATGAGCGCCTTAGCTTTGGCGACATCGTAAGGCCATGGTCCTTCCTTCTTGAAGAATGGCAGTGCAGAGGGGAAGAGCGAGTCTGCCTCGGTGGCTGCGCCGCCCCATGCGATATTGATGATTGCCTTTTTATCCAGGGCGTAGTTGATCGCCTGACGGACTCTCTCGTCCGAGAGAGGTTTGGACTTATTGTTAAGGATCATGTAGCGCTCGATAATGGACGGCGTCTGAATGACATCGATGTTGGGATCCTTCTCGACAAGCTTGAGGAGCTCCGCAGGCATCGGGTAGATGTACTGCGCTTGGCCTGCCCGAAGCATTGCGACGCGCGATCCGTTTTCGGGTATTGGCACGAATTTAATCGAGTCGACTTTTACATTGCCGCGCCAATAGTTGGGATTTTTCTTTATAAGAACATAGCTGCCGGATACCCACTCGCTGAACTCAAAGGGGCCTGTGCCGACCGGGTGGCTGCCAATGCCGTCGCCGTATTTTGCAAGGGCGGCAGGGCTGAGCATCAAGGCGCCCGGGTGTGCAAGCGCGTTGAGGAAGGCGCCAAAGGGCTGCTTGAGGATGAATTGCACGGTGTAATCATCGATGATCTTGAGTTCTTTCACTGGGTTCATGAGGCTGCTCCGGACGTACTTTCCGGTCATGAGGCGGTCGATGTTGACTTTTACCGCTTGGGCATTGAAGGGAGCACCGTCCTGGAACGTGATGCCCTTGCGCAGCTTAAAGGTGAAGAGCGTCGCGTTGCTGTTATAGGTGTAAGATTCGGCGAGCAGTGGAATGATATTCATGTTCTTGTCGAATCCAAGCAAACCCTGGCAGATCGCCCGCTCGATAGCGCCCGAATAGGTATCGGACGTGTTGTGCGGGTCCAGCGTTTTTGTGGTCGAATCCGAGGCATAGATGATATCCTTGCCTGCCGCGAAGAGCGGCGAAGCGGCGATGGCAAGAACCATCATCAGCGCGAGTGCGAGATGTTTGACCTTCATTTCTTTCCTCCTAAAAAAACTTTTCTGACAACTCTCGCGATCGGCCAACGGCCGGACGCGCAAGAGCGTAAATCTATAGAGGCGTCGCGATAATGTGCCCCGGTTCTATTTCTAGGTACTGGATCGGAGGCACGCTGTCGCTTATTTTTTGGATCGTGCTGGGGATCTCTCCGCTCAGCATGCCGAAATTGGATCTGCGAGATGGATCGGGCACCGGAATGGCGGAAAGGAGTTTCTTCGTGTAGGGGTGCGAGGGATTTTCGAACACCTGCATGCGAGTGCCGGACTCGACGACCCGGCCTAGGTACATCACCAAGACTCTGTTGCTGACCCGTTCGATGACCGCCATATTGTGCGAGATGAAGAGATAAGAAAGCTTGAACTCTTTCTGGAGCTCGAGCATAAGGTTAAGTACAGTAGCCTGTATAGAGACGTCGAGCGATGAAACTGCTTCGTCGGCAATGATGATTTTGGGCTGTGTCGCAAGGGCGCGCGCAATGGCGATGCGCTGGCGCTGCCCGCCGGAAAACTCGTGTGGGTAGCGGTCGCGGTGCGCATGCGGAATTCCGACGCAATCGAGGAGATAATCGACACGTTTCCGACGTTCCTCGGCGTTGCCGATACCGTGAATAATAAGCGGTTCCTCGATCGCCGCGCCGATTCTAATGCGCGGATTGAGGGAGGCATAGGGGTCCTGGAACACGAACTGAATGTCGCGTCGGTAGTGCTTCAGATCTGAGTCGGGAAGGCTGAGAATATCTTTGCCTTGATAGGTGACCGTGCCTTTTGCGGGGACAAGCTTAAGAATTGAAAAGCCTGTCGTCGATTTTCCGCAGCCGGACTCGCCTACGACGCCGAGGGTCTCACCCTCAAATATATCGAAATTGACATTCTCCACCGCGCGCACGATGTGCGTAGTACGGCCAAAAAAAGTCTTTTCCGCGCTGAAGTGCGTCACGAGATTGCGCACTTGAATAAGCGGCGGCTTCGAATAATCGGCAGTATCGACAACCATTTCCTGCGGCGGCGCGTCGCCTTCTTTGCGTTTGAGTTCCTTTGACATTTCGAGCACAGGGAGCGTGGCTGGGAATGGTCGTCCGGTCATCGAGCCGAGCTTTGGCACCGCTTTCAGAAGTGCCCGGGTGTAAGGGTGCGATGGAGCCGCAAATATGCTGTTTACGTCATTCTCTTCGACGATTTCCCCTTTGTACATAACGATAACGCGGTCGGCGATCTCCGCGACGACGCCCATGTCGTGCGTGATAAAGACGACTGAAATGCCCAATTTTTTCTGCAGAGATTGAATGAGCGCGAGGATTTGTGCCTGGATCGTCACATCGAGGGCGGTTGTTGGTTCATCGGCAATGAGTATTTGCGGATTGCTTGCGAGCGCCATGGCGATCATGACGCGTTGGCGCATGCCGCCAGAGAGCTGAAAAGGATAATCGCGCACGCGATGATCCCTGTCGGGTATGCGCACAAGCTCGAGCAGCTCCATGACCTTTTTCATTGCCTCAATCTTCGATATATGCTGATGTGCGAGGATGGCTTCGAGAAGTTGATCTCCTATCGTAAATACAGGATTGAGCGAGGTCATGGGTTCCTGGAAGATCATCGAGAGATCAGTTCCTCGAATTTTGGTGGCGTCCTTATGGTCTATGTTGGTAATGTCGACGATCTCATCATTGCGTTTTCGGAGAAAAATACTTCCTGAATCTGTGCGTACGTTCGCGAGTAGTTGCATAACTCGCCGCATAGTGACTGTTTTTCCTGATCCCGATTCTCCGACAATGGCGAGTGTTTCGCCTTTTTTTACGGAGAAGGAGATGTGGTGCAGTACCTGCGTGTAGCCTCGGTACCCTGGGAAGCTGAGCGATAAGTTTTGTATGCTCAGAATTTCATCGTTCCGCATCTGATGATTCACGGCGCTCATGCCTCAAAATATCCTTTTTTAACGACAACGCCATTTTGCACGACGATCGCGCCCCGCGCCATTACATCTCTGATGGAGAATGAGGTCGGATCGATGGCGATCATATCGGCGTCCATGCCAACCCGAAGTGCGCCTTTTCTTGTTTCGAGGCCATAAATGCGGGCTGGTGTGACAGTGAGTGGCTTCAGAGCCTCTTGCAGCGGGAGGTTTTTTACGTTCACGAGAAGCTTGAGTTCAAAGAGAAGCGAGGAGGGAGTGCCGACACCCATGCCCGTAATGCGGCTGTGATCCGCGTTCCAGATCGGCATCGAACCGCCCGAGTCGGAGCTGAAGGAAACCTGGTCAAAGAGGCCATTATCGCGCGCCAAAATGGCGAAATCCGCCGCGGTGATGCGAGGCGAATCTGGCTCGGGAAGTTCATTGTGGCAGGTGGCATCTACAACACAGCCTTTCGACGCGAGACTGAGTACCTGGTCGCTGAGTTTGCCGTTCTTTCGGTTGATATGAGTGGGCACAAAGATGCTCGGCCGTATTTCAAACGCATCGATAATTTCAAAAATGAGATCCAGCGCCTGGGCTCGTATGCCAGTGTGAACCGTGATGATGCCTGGTTTGTTCGCAACGAGCGCAGCAACCTGCACATCCGAGGCAAGTGTTGCGAGGTCCTTCGCGTCGATGTGAGGCCCGCGCGAATCCGCGAGCGCGAGTTTTACCCCGATGACGGGCTGAAGATACACCATGTCACGGGCGACAGAGCCGGTGAGTGTCGGGGAAGGATACCAGTACGCCCCTGTAAGCATGAAGGCGGTCATGCCTTCGGCGTTGAGCGCCTGGGTTTTCGCGTACAGGTTCTCTACTGAGCGTGTCAAAGAATCTGTACCAAGAAGTCCTACGGCAGTCGTGACGCCGTTCTTGAAATTAACGGAGATTGAGGGTTCGGGAACGCGAGTCTGAAAACCGCCCTCTCCGCCACCTCCCGTAAAGTGCTGGTGTCCATCGATAAAGCCAGGAATAAGTAGCATTCCTTTCGCGTCGAGAACCTGGACATCGCCCGGGAGCGAGGAAAGGTCGATCACTGGTGCGATGGCGAGAATTTTCTCTCCGCCAATGAGCACATCCTGTTTCCCCAGCGGCTGAGGCGCAAACACTTCGGCATTTTTGATCACGATCATCGTTGTAATCCTTTATGTATTAATTGCGTTGTTTCTCTCGACCCTGCGATGAGAGAATAGCCTTCTTGTTCCATCTCTATTCCCGCCCGAATGGTTTCTTTGCACTCTTCAAGCGAGAGTAGCAACATGTGAATAATAATGTGGATCGCGGAGATCACGCCTACAAACGAGTTGGACATGAGCAGAGAGTTTGTTACGCACTTGATGATGATATCCGCATCTGAATAGATAGGACAATTCGCAGAATCAGTAAAAAGGCAGAGCTTTCCCTTTTGCTTTTTGACCACATTGGCTACTTCTAGGATCTCCGCTGAATAGGGAGGAAAAGTAAGAATGAACATGAGGTCGTCGGAAGTGAAGTTTCTTAACTGTGGATAGAAGTCCGAGATTGATCCGGAAATACAGAACACATCTTTTGCTTGTCCGTAGAGAAGGGTGGTCTGCAGAATCTGCGCGAAGTGCCGAGTGATGCCGAATCCGGCAATATAGATGCTGCGGCACTTTTTAAGTGCATCAACTACCAATTCCAGCTGTGACAGTTCGAGTGCGTTCAGCGTGTTGCGGAGATTGTTATATTCATTTTGAATAAGCTTTTGGAGTCGCTGTTCTTCAGGGAGTTCTCCCAGGCGTGAGAGGCTGACTTTTTCATAGGGTTGGAGCTTGTGGTGAATCTCTTCCTGAAGGGCTTTCTTGAAACTCTGATATCCAGAATAGCCGAGTTTCTTTGCGAATCTCACAAGTGTTGCAGTGCTGACATTAAGATCGTGAGAGAGCGAGTAAATTGAACTGAAGGCGACGCTATTTTCATTATCGAGAATGTAGGTACCGATTTTTCGAAAATTTTGGTACATGAAGGGAAGATTTTCTTTAATGTTCGTGAGCACCATCACTATCCTCCATCCTCGCCCACAAAGAAAGTAATGTTTCAATAGTATTTCTTCTCAAAACTTTTGTGTCAAGACGAAAATCACATTATTGTCAAATATTTATGCAGAAATAATTCGGAGTCGCCGCTGTCATTTTCTGTGGGCGGAGAATATAGTTATTGGGAATAAGCACACCAAGGAAGGAGCAGAAAGCATGATCAAAATTCAGGCGAAGGAAGCACAGGCACGTTTTGAAAAAATATTG
>DYLX01000084.1 GCA_020721875.1 Leptospira biflexa | reverse complement strand
AAAGAGGGATCGCCTGCGCAACAGGGCATACTGTTTGAGCTCTATAAGAAAGGCCTTGCCGAGGTACCGAGGAGGGACATTGATGATTCTCAGTAGAGCCTCGTCGTCGTTCTGGTCGTGGATCAGCCTCAGGTAGGCGATCATGTCCTTGATCTCCCGGCGCTCATAGAAGCCGGGGGCGCCGATAACCCGGTAGGGAACCTTCTGCTTTATGCACTCATCCTCGAAGGGACGGGACTGCGCGTTGGTGCGGTACAGGATCGAGATATCGGCGCGCCGGTATCCATCCTCCTCGATCAGCGATTTGACCTTTTTGATGATCAGCGCCGCCTCTTCGTCGGTGTCGGGGGCCTCGATGATTTCTATCCGGTCGCCTTCGGGATTTTCCGTCCAGAGGGTTTTGTCGGTGCGGATTTTGTTGTGCGAGATGAGGCCGTTGGATTTCTCGACGATGGTTTTGGTGGAGCGGTAATTCTGCTCCAACTTGATCGTGGCCGCCCCCGGAAAGACCTTCTCGAAGGCAAGGATGTTTTCCGCCTCTGCCCCCCGCCAGCTATAGATGTTCTGCCAGTCGTCGCCGACGACAAAGAGGTTCATCTGCGGCGGGCAAAGGAGCTTTATGATCTCCATCTGGGCAAGGTTTGTGTCCTGAAACTCATCTACAAGGATATGCCGGAATTTTTGCCTGTAGCGTTGCAATGCCTGCCGGTCTGACTTTAGAAGCTGCCAGCATTTCAGGAGCAAATCGTCATAGTCGAGCAGTTGATCCCGCGTCTTCCATTCCTCATAGAGCGAAAACGCCTTGGCGATCATTCTGGAGCTGTAATCCTCTGCGGATTCGGCAAATCTTTGAGCGTCTGTGAGCCGGTTCTTGGCCATGCTGATGGCATGCTTGATTCCACCCGCCTTCATATCGAGGTTCAGCCCCTCCGGGCCGATGACCCTTTCGAGATAGGCCATCTGCTTGTGGTCGTCGAGTATGTTAAACCCGTTCAGGCCGCCTGAAACCCGCAGGATTCGATAGCAGACAGAATGAAATGTCCCGCAGGAAAGCCTGTCCGCCTTTTCGCCGATGAGATCTCTGAGCCGGCCCTGCATCTCCAGGGCGGCCTTTTTGGTAAAGGTGATGCTCAGGATATTTTCAGGCGGGATTCCGTCCTCGATGAGGCGGGCGATTCGATAGGTCAGGGCTTTTGTCTTTCCCGATCCCGCCCCGGCAATGACCCTTACTAT
>DYLX01000045.1 GCA_020721875.1 Leptospira biflexa | reverse complement strand
GTACACCATCGAGCTCAGGCACGACAAAGAAAGCAGGTGCTCGCGTCGCCTCGAGATTCCCTCTCACCCAGAACTCACCGAATACGGCGCCTTTCGACAGGATCTTCGCTACGAAATCGAGATGAAGAAGGGCGGTTTCTACTCTCAAAATGATGTGAAACGAATCGTCGAGTACGCCGCCAATCGACACATTCTTGTGGTGCCAGAGATCGAGTCTCCCGGCCATTGCACCGCGCTCCTGGCATCGCACCCTGAATTTTCTTGCAGAGGTGGCGTCGATTCTTCGCTTCGATTCAAGCCTCAAGATCATTATGGTATCTTTGAAGATATTGTCTGCGCGGGAAATGACGCGACGCTCTCTTTCTTCGATGAGATCTTGGGTGAGCTCTGCACAATGTTTCCTGGGGGATATGTGCACATGGGTGGCGATGAAGCGCCGAAGGGGCGCTGGATCGACTGTCCTCGGTGTATAAAGCGCATGGACGAGCTGAGTATGCACGATTCGCAGGGGAATTACACGCCCGAGAAACTTCAGGCCTGGTATATGGATCGTCTCTCGGAGATACTCCGCACGCGAGGCAAGCGCATGGTAGGGTGGGATGAGGTGATCGAAGGTGGAATCGGTAAGGATACTCTGGTGATGTCCTGGAGGGGGCTCGGCCGGGGCATTGAGGCGGCAAAACTCGGGTACGATGTTGTGATGTGTCCGCAGACCAAAGCTTGTTATCTCGATCACAAGCATCTTGATATGCCAGAGGAACCAGGACATCTCGGTGTGTGCACCGTACGCGATTCGTACAACTTCGATCCTGTACCAGATGAACTCTCCGACAATCTCACCCGACATATCCTAGGCGGTCAAGCGAATCTCTGGAGTGAGCTTCTCTATTTTGGTAGACACGTCGAGTACATGCTTTTCCCAAGGCTTTGCGCGCTCTCTGAAGTGTTTTGGAGCCCTCGCAGCCTTCGTGATTTTGAAGACTTTTCATTGCGCCTTGCCACACATAAGCGTAGGCTTGATGCGCTCGACACGCAGTATTACCAGGGTGCTCTCACCTAACACCTTCATTTCCGCGCTATAATCCTCTTGTCAAAAACATAAGCATTCTTTATTATTTATTTATCTTATCTTTTAAGGGCAATAAAATGTCACGTAACATTGAATTAGAAGAGGCGCTCAAGGCATGGATCAGCCAGGTGATGCGTTTTTCGATGCGAGGATTCATCGAGTTTGCAAATAATAACAAGCTCTCCATGCCGCAGATTGCGGTGCTGTTTTGGTTGAGCGGCGACAGGCGCTGCGCGGTTACCGAACTCGGCGAAGAGTTTGGGGTGAGCGGCGCGGCGGCGAGCCAAATGGTCGAAAAACTCTCCCAGATGGGGTTCATTGAGCGTCTGGAAGACGCCAATGATCGTCGTGTGAAGCGGCTTTTTCTGACACAAAAGGGGAAGGATATCGTTGAACGCAGCATAGAGGCTCGCCAAGAGTGGATTTCTCATTTTAGCGAAATATTCAGTTCCGAAGAAGCACGTGAGGCTACTGCGCTTTTGGGTGAATTCAGGGCCAGGGCGATGAAACTTGCCCGCAGCGATTCCGCGTGTGCTGAGCACCAGGAGCGCAAGGCGACAATATCCAATTCGGATAATTGATACGAATCAAGGAGTACCGAATGCGAACTGTATTTCGTTATTTAAAGCCGTATTGGCTTAGCATCGTGCTGGTCTTTGCGCTTTTATTTATTCAGGCAAACGCCGATCTCTCTCTTCCGGACTATCTTTCACAGATCGTCAATATCGGCATTCAACAAAATGGCGTGCAGGCCGATCTTCCCCAGGTAATGCGGATCACAACTTTTGAGGGTCTGCAGAGGCTCATGCAGATGGATGGGTCGGCGGATGGGTTTGCCGCGCTGCAGAAAGTCTATACGCAGGTGGCGCCGGGTAGTCCAGAGTCTGCGAACCTCGCGAAGAAGTGGCCGCTCGCCGCTACCGAGCCTGTGATGTCCCTGAATTCGACGGACAAGGCGGCAGTGGACGCCGCGCGCAAGGTCTTCCTTGCGGAGTATCCCAAGCTAGTGATTTTCTTGCAGATGCCGACTTTAAGCGCGTCTGGCGCGTCTGGCGCGTCTGGCGCGAGCCCGGAAGCATCAATGCCGGCTGCGCAAAATTCAACGGGAACGACTCCTTCAGTGCCTTTGGCCAACCCCTCTGCACCATCGGCAACCGCACCACAAAATGTTGCTCCACAGGGTGGCGCATCCCAGGGTCTTATCCCTCAAAGCGCCACTTCAGGCTTCGCGGCTCTCACGAGCATGAGCCCGCAGGCGATTCTCGCGCAGCTCGAAAGCCTCGATCCGCTCGCGAAATCCCAGCTCGTGGTGCGTGGGCTTCAGGCTGAATTCCAGGCCCTTGGCGTCGACACGAACGCGCTTCAGATTTCCTACATTCTCCAGATTGGCGCCATTATGCTCCTTATCACGCTGATTTCGGTGACGGCGACTATTCTCGTTGGGTTCCTCGGCTCCCGCGTCGCAGCGGGAGCAGCCCGCGATCTCCGTGGAGCGGTATTCAGTAGAGTTGAGCAGTTCTCGCTCGCCGAGTTCGATTCGTTCTCGACAGCCTCGCTCATCACGCGTTCCACCAACGACATCACGCAAGTCCAGCTTATGATCATGATGGGCACGCGAATGCTCTTCTACGCGCCGATTATCGGCGTGGGCGGAGTAATCCGCGCGCTCGGCAAAGCATCTGGCATGTGGTGGATCATCGCGCTGGCAGTGGGAATCCTCATCGCGATAATTAGCCTCGTGTTTGCCATGGTTGTTCCAAAATTTCGCTCCGTGCAAAAACTCGTCGATCGGCTTAACCTTGTGGTGCGCGAGAATCTCTCAGGCATGATGGTAATCCGCGCCTTCAATCGGCAAGACCATGAGGCTGATCGCTTCGATCAGGCCAACAAGGACCTGACCGGCACGCTGCTCTATGTGACGCGTGTCATGGTTGTACTCATGCCCTTCATGACTATCATCATGAACATCGTCAGCGTTTCCATCATCTGGGTTGGCTCCCACGAAGTGTCGAAGGGCTCGATTCAGGTTGGTGACATGATGGCCTTTATGCAATACTCGATGCAAATTTTCTTTGCCTTCCTGATGATGTCTTTTATGTTCATTCTCCTCCCGAGATCCGGCGTGTCGGCGGACCGCATTGCTCAGGTGATCAACACTAAGGTAAGCATCCGCGATCCAGAGGATCCCAAGCATTTCGAGGATCCCGTGCATGGCGAAATAGAATTCAGGAATGTATACTTCCGCTATCCAGGCGCACAGGAGGATGTACTTCATGATATTAGCTTTACGGCGAAGCCTGGTACGATGACTGCGATTATAGGCACGACAGGCTCCGGCAAGTCTACTTTAGTGAGTCTCATCCCGCGCTTTTACGATGTGACGGAAGGGCAGGTACTCATCGATGGCGTCGATATAAGGCAAGTCCCGCTCGCCGAACTCCGGAGGCAGATCGGCTTTGTGCCGCAGAAAAGCATGCTCTTTACAGGGAGCATCGCAGAGAATATCCGGTATGGCAAGGACGGTGCAAGCGATGCGGAAGTGAAGGACGCGCTCTCAAACTCGCAGATTATGAGTCTCGTGGAAGAGAGTCCTGAGGGCCTCGAGCGCCCGATCTCGCAGGGCGGCGGCAATGTCTCGGGTGGGCAGCGTCAGCGACTCTCGATTGCCCGAGCGCTCGTGCGGCACGCACCTGTCTATGTCTTCGACGATTCCTTCTCAGCGCTCGACTACAAGACCGACCGTGCGATCCACGGTACGCTCAAAACTTATGCGAAAGACAGTGTCATCTTCCTCGTGACACAACGTGTCGCCACGATACGTCATGCTGAGCAAATTATAGTCCTCGACGACGGACATGTGGTCGGCATCGGAACGCATGAGAAACTTATGGAGAGTTGCGAAGTATACCGTGATATTGCACTCTCGCAGCTCAAAGAGGAGGAACTCGCATGAATGATCGTAATAAAAATGAAAATATGAATAAACCGGCGACAGGAAGTGGAAATGTGCCTGCCAGCAGCAGGGGCGCCCCTGCGGGTGCATCGCAGGCTGGCTCCGTAAATGATGCGTCACTGCAAAGGCGTCCTGGGGCTGTTTTCGGCCATGGTGGCCCTCGCGCCCTCATGCCTGGAGAGAAGTCCAAGGACTTCAAGGGCACCATGAAGAAACTCATCGCGTATCTTGGACCCTACCGTTGGGCGTTTATTATTGTCATGGTGCTGGCGACTTTGGCGACCATCCTCGGTATCATGGGCCCGAAAATCCTCGGCACAGCGACCACGACACTTTTCGATGGTGTTGTGAAGCAGATTACGCATAAGGGCAGCATCGACTTTACGAGGATCGGCCAGATTCTCCTCATAGTTATCGGGCTCTATGTATCTTCGGCGATTCTTCAGTATATTCAGGGCTGGGTTGTGTCAGGTATCGCGGTCAAGATCACCTATACACTGCGCAAGGACATTCTCACCAAAATCAATAAGATGCCTTTCCGCGCCTTTGATAGTACAAACCACGGCGAGATCCTGTCGCGCATGACAAACGACGTGGATACGGTAAACCAGACCCTGAGTCAAAGCCTTTCGCAGATGATCACCTCGCTGATGACCATCATAGGAGCCCTCGTGATGATGCTCACCATAAGCTGGCAGATGACCCTTGTTGCGATGGTGATGATCCCTCTTTCGATCGGGCTTGTGCGCTTTATCGTGAAACGCTCACAGAAGTACTTTAAGACGCAGCAGGACTACCTCGGCCATGTGAACGGCCATATCGAGGAGATTTTCGGCGCCCACACGGTGGTGAAAGCCTATAGTGGCGAAGCGAAGGCGGTTTCGACCTTCAATGATCTCAATACGACGCTCTATCAGGCAGCTTGGAAGAGCCAGTTTCTCTCGAGTATTATGATGCCGCTCATGAACTTTGTAGGCAACCTCGGTTATGTGGCGGTGGCGATCTCGGGGGGCTATCTCGCCGCAAAAAAGATGGTCACAGTGGGCGATATCCAGGCATTTCTCCAGTACGTGAGGTCTTTCACCCAGCCGATCACTCAAGTGGCGAATATTTCGAATGTGTTGCAACAGACCGCCGCAGCCGCTGAACGCATCTTTGCCTTTCTTGCCTCTGAGGAAGAGCCGAAGGAGGAAGCCGTGAAGAGGGCTGCACCAGGAAAGGGCAGGACGGCTCTTGAGACGGGAATGTCTGCGATCTCCGGCAAGGTAGAATTCCGTCATGTGCGCTTTGGGTACTTACCAGGCCAAGCCATCATCAAAGACTTCAGCGCGACCATACTACCAGGGCAGAAGGTTGCCATCGTCGGCCCGACAGGTGCAGGCAAAACCACGTTGGTAAAGCTCCTTATGCGCTTTTACGAGCCCGAGAGCGGCGAGATACTCATCGACGGTGTGCCTGTGCGGAATGTGCCGCGGGATGTGGTGCGCTCGTGGTTTGGGATGGTGCTCCAGGACACCTGGCTCTTCTCAGGCACGGTGAAGAACAATATCGCGTACGGGAAACATGACGCCCGTGAGGATGAGATCGAAGAGGCAGCGAAAGCAGCGCATGTCGATCACTTCGTGCGCGCCTTCCCTGAGGGCTACGACCTCGTGCTCAATGAGGAGACCACAAACATCAGTCAGGGCCAGAAACAGCTTCTTACTATAGCGCGCGCAATGCTTGCGAAGCCGCCCATGCTCATCCTCGACGAGGCGACAAGCAATGTCGATACCCATACCGAGCTTCTCATCCAGAAAGCCATGCTTGCGCTGATGCAGGGGCGCACGAGTTTCGTGATCGCGCACCGCCTCTCGACCATTCGCGACGCCGACTTGATCCTCGTCATGGACCATGGCGACATTGTTGAGCAGGGCACACACAATGAACTCCTCGCAAAGTGCGGTTTCTATGCTGAGCTCTACAATAGCCAGTTTGACGAGTCGGCTGAGGCCCGGGCGGCCTGCTCATAAGTTCTACTGCACGATCCCCGCTGCCGCATCGTACGTCTTATCGCGCGGCTGCAGGCCACCTCCAGTGGCATATGGTGCGGCTCAGCATTTAATAGCGCAAAAAAAAGAGCGCCTCGAGGTAAACGAGGCGCTCCTTTTTTGGTCTCTTTGACGTGGATCAGTAGTCCATGCCGCCCATGCCGGCGCCGCCAGCTGGAGCTGCAGGAGGATTCTTCTCAGGCAGATCCGTAATGGTGCACTCGGTAGTGAGGAGGAGGGCTGCGACGGAAGCCGCGTTTTGTAGTGCACTGCGGGTGACCTTGGCGGGGTCGATAATTCCGGCATTCATCATGTCGGTCCACACCATCTTGGCCGCATCAAAACCGACTCCCTTTTTCTCGTGCTTAGCCCTGTCGGCGATGATCGAGCCGTCGATACCGGCATTTTCGGCGATCTGACGGATCGGCTCTTCAAGGGCGCGCTTGACCATCTTAAAGCCGACGATCTCATCGTCGGAGAGTTTCGCGGTGTCGAACTTCTCGAGTGTGAGAGCCGCCTGTATGAGGGCAATGCCACCACCAGGTACAATGCCTTCCTCAATGGCTGCGCGGGTGGCGGAAAGGGCATCCTCCACTCTGTGCTTCTTCTCTTTCATTTCGACTTCAGTGGCCGCACCCACGTTGATGACCGCAACACCGCCGGCGAGCTTGGCAAGGCGCTCCTGGAGCTTCTCGCGGTCGTAGTCGCTGGTGGTCTCTTCGATCTGCTTCTTGATCTGGGCGATGCGGTCTTGAATATCTTTCTGCTTGCCGCCGCCATTGATGATAGTGGTGTTGTCCTTGTCGACCTTGACAGTCTTAGCGGTACCAAGCTGGGTAATCGCGGTATTTTCGAGCTTGAGGCCAAGCTCATCAGAAATGACCTCGCCACCAGTGAGAATCGCGATGTCTTCGAGCATGGCTTTACGGCGGTCGCCGAAGCCAGGCGCTTTGACGGCACAGACATTGAGAGTACCACGGAGGTGGTTTACGATGAGGGTCGCGAGGGCTTCGCCTTCGACATCCTCAGCGATGATCATGAGGGGCTTGCCAGTCTGCGCAATCTTCTCGAGTACGGGCAAAAGGTCCTTCATGTTGGAAATTTTTTTGTCGTGGATGAGAATGAGGGGGTTTTCGAACACAGTGGTCATGGAATCGCGGTTTGTCACGAAATAGGGAGAAGTGTAGCCACGATCGAACTGCATGCCCTCGACATACTCGATGGTAGTGTCCATCGTCTTGGACTCTTCCACAGTGATGACGCCATCTTTGCCGACTTTCTCCATCGCGTCCGCAATCTGGTTGCCGATTTCGACGTCATTGTTCGCGGAAACTGACGCGACGTGCGCAATTTCGTCTTTCTCTTTGATCTCTTTGGAGTTCTTGCGAATCTCCTCCACTGAGAGAGTAACAGCCTGGTCGATACCGCGCTTCAGCGCCATTGGATCGATGCCTGCCGCAACAGACTTGAGGCCTTCTTTCACGATGGAGTACGCGAGAACTGTGGCGGTCGTAGTTCCATCACCCGCGATGTCGTTGGTCTTGGTCGCTACTTCTTTGAGAAGCTGGGCGCCCATGTTCTCATAAGGATCTTCAAGTTCGACTTCCTTGGCGACGGAGACACCGTCCTTCGTCACGGTGGGAGCGCCGAACTTCTTGTCGAGAAGGACATTGCGTCCCTTGGGACCAAGGGTGACCTTGACAGCCTTGGAGATTGTCTCAACGCCGACCAACAGCTTTCTTCGCGCGTCTTCGCTGAACAACAATTGTTTCGCCATACCTTTGCTCTCCTGTAATTGGCAGTGTTTCGCCGGTCACCGACAGCTGCACTGTTGTGACAATGCTGCGGAACCGGAAATTCTGATTTGGATCGGCTCTGAAAAGCCTGTAATAAGATAGTAAAATTGAGAAAAATCGGCAAGAGGACTTTACTGCTACGAACCTTGTATAC
>DYLX01000004.1:105414-119936 GCA_020721875.1 Leptospira biflexa | reverse complement strand
TCCGCTGCAATGGCCGCGGTTTTTAAGAACGAAGTAGAGAGCAATTCAAACGGCAAGATCAAAGTGGAGATCTACCCCAATGGCGTTCTTGGGAAAGAGGCTGAAACCCTTCAGCAGGTCAAGGCTGGTGTTGTTCAGTCCTTTATATCCTCTTCTGGCGGAATGGCGCAGTTCTATCCTCTCATTGATGTGACGAACATGCCCTTTGCGTTCTCGAGCTATAATGTGGGCTATAAAGTATACGACGGCGACTTTGGCAAAGCGCTCGCCGCCGATATCGAAAAAAAAGCCGGTTTCCACGTGCTCGGATTCGGTGAATCGGGCGGATTCTTCGCGATCACCAACTCTAAGCATCCCATCAAGTCTCCTGCGGACATGAAGGGTATTAAACTCCGCACGATGGCGCTACCTCTCCATCAGGCAATCGTGAAGGCGCTCGGTGCGTCTCCGACCACCATCGCCTGGGCTGAGGTCTACACCAGCCTTCAGACCGGTGTCGTCGACGGCCAGATGAACCCTATCTCCATCATCGTGATGGCGAAATTCCAGGAAGTTCAGAAGTACATCACCCTGACGAATCACTTATACGCACCCTATGTGTGGGTCATCAATCCGAAGTTCTACAATGGCCTCTCGAGCGAACTCAAGGCTGTCGTGGATGACGCCGCCCGCACCGCGATAGTCGCGGGACGCGGTCTCTCGAGAATCATCGATTCCACCGATAAGGGGCTTCCCACGCTTGCGGAAAAGATGCAGGTCTACGTGCCCTCCAAGGCTGAGTTGAAGCAGTTCCGCGACGCTACAGTGCCGGCGGCCCGCGAATTCATGCTCGCGCAGTACAAGAATGAGGGGAAACTCTGGGTCGACAAGTTCTTCGATGCCATTGACAAGGCGGAGAAGGAGCTCGGAGACTGAGCGCACTGCGAAGAGTCCGCTGCGCATGCGGTGCTGAGTGAAAATGAAGCGCCGCCCGCCATACGCGGGTGGCGCTTTTTTAGGAAAATCTGTTCTGAGGAGAGAGTATGGGTGAGCAAATTCCGATTGCGCGGGCGGCGCGGCGGTTTTCCGCACTACTGGATAAGGTGGTGAGCATGGCCTGCGCGCTGCTCTTTGGTGCCATGACAATCGACGTGCTTCTTGGGGTCTTTTTTCGCTATGTGCTGAACTCACCGCTCAATTTTATCGAAGAGCTCGCGCGATATCTGATGATTTGGGGAGCAAGCCTTGCAATCAGTTTGGGCATCTCCGGGGGCGAGCACGTCGGTCTCACGGTGATTTTGGATTCGCTTAAAAATCCTAAGGCGAGAAAATTCGTCGCCATGCTCATCAATTTCTTTGTTTTTGCGTTTCTCGTTTTTATGTCGGTATATGCCGTTCAATCCACCATCGACGCGAAAGCGCAGATGACTCAGTCGCTCGGTATTTCCATGGTTCTGCCGAAACTTTCGGTACCGCTTTCAATGATTCTTGGGGCGATTCAAATCGTGCTCGTCAGCATCCTTATCCTCGTCGATCCTCAGGGAAAGCTTCAAACTTCGGCGATAAGCTACATCGATATCTGAGGAGCTAAATATGATTCTTTCTGTACTTGTTGTATTTTTCGCAATGCTCGTGATCGGCGTGCCCATAGGCTTTACGCTGGGAATCGCTGGCACGGTTGGGCTGCTCATGATGGGGAGTGGAGTTGGGTTGCTCTCGATGGCGCCGCTCCAGTACTTCACAGGGCTTGATATGTTCACGCTGATGGCGATGCCCTTTTTTATTCTCGCAGGCGAGCTCATGAACAAGGCGGGTATTACGAGAAGGCTCGTTCACTTTGCGAATATTCTCGTGGGTCACTGGCGTGGCGGGCTCGCGCACGCGAATATTCTTGCGAGCGTGTTCTTCGCGGGCATGACTGGCGCCGCGGTATCCGATACCGCCGCTATCGGTACCATGCTCATTCCCGCCATGGTCGAGGACGGCTACGATGTGGATTTTTCCGCTGCGGTAACTGCCGCCTCATCGATCATTGGTCCGACGATTCCTCCATCGAACATGATGGTTATCTATGGCTCACTCATGAATGTCTCGATCGCGGGACTCTTTGCGGCGGGCTTTATGCCAGGATTTCTTCTCGCCGGTCTGCTCATGTTCATGTCCGCATACCTCTCGTACAAACGCGGCTATCCGAAGGGGCCAAAACATAGTTTCATAGAAAAACTTGTGGCTACAAAAGACGCGATTATTCCACTTCTCATGCCAATTATTATACTTGGAGGAATTCTCTCAGGACTATTTACGCCAACTGAAGCAGCAGCTATCGCGGTACTCTATGCGCTTGTCATCGGCTTTTTTGTGCTGAAATCGTTGGGACTGCGCGACCTTGCGCCAATGCTCATAAAAACAGCCCGCGTTACAGGCTCGGTCTTCCTTATCATCGGTACCGCGAGCATTTTGAGCTGGGTGCTGGCTATCAACCAAGTTCCGCAGGCAATCGCGCAATTTCTCATCTCGACAACACACGATCCAAAGCTCATTATGCTTTTTATCCTTATTCTTATGCTGATCGTAGGGATGTTTATGGACATCGCCGCGGCGCTCATCATCCTCGGGCCGATTCTCCACCCGATTGCGGTAGGGGTTGGGTATCAGCCGATTCATTTTGGTATCATCATGGTGCTTTCGCTCAATATCGCATTAATGACGCCGCCTGTAGGGGCCTGTCTCTTTGTTGCGTGCTCCATCTCAAAGATTAGCCTCGCGAAACTGTCGAAAGCTATCTTCCCCTTCATTATCATGGAAGTTATCGCACTCTTTATGGTGGCGTATATCCCCGAAATTTCGCTTTTTCTGCCGAGATTGCTGGGATTCGTAAAATAGCGCACCTTAACAGGTAATAAAGAAACGGCGCTCGGAGGCGGATTTAAGCCGCCCTCAAACGCCGTTTCTTTTTCTAAGTGGTGCGTAAATTTTGCGTTATACTCTCCCGAAAATGTACGCGAAAAAACGCGCGATACTGTCAAAGAGTATTCTGAAGAATCCGCCTTTTTGAATCTCCTGTTGAGAAATAAGATCCACTGAACCAACTATTTTTCCATCAACGCTGTACACGATGCTGCCGAGCTTGTCCCCCTTGTGTACAGGGGCTTTTACGCTCTTGAGCGTCTCGATTTTGGCGCTCACGCGGTCGGCGAGGGACAAGGCAACAGTGACAGCGGCTTCGCCGTCTGGCTCGGGCTGCACACGAGTAGTCTTTCCAAACCAGACGCGGATCGATTTTGGCATGAGGTAACCAGGCCTCGCGGTGCTGAAATTTTTAAATGCCCAATCGAGGAGCGCCTTGGAATCCCGAGTGCGGTTGGTAACACCATCAGCATAGGCGGTCGATGATCCTCCGAGGAGTACGGCGATAAATCGATTACCATTGCGCATCGCGGTCGCCGCCATGTTGTAGCCGACCTCGATGATGTAGCCGGTCTTGAGGCCATCCGCGCCTTCATAGCTGAATATGAGGGGGTTGCGATTGTACTGAATAATGACGCCATCCGGATGATAGGTCGAGGTTGCATGTTCGGGGCGTGGAAAGCGGATCGATTTTACGGAATGGAGGTCTTTAAGCGCTTCGGGGTGGAGTTCGATGTAGTCTTTGCAGAAAAAGGCAAATTCGCGGGCGGTCACGAGATTCTTTTCAGAGAGACCGCTCGGCTCCACAAAAGTGAGCCTCTCGAATCCGAGCTGGCGCACTGCCTGGTTCATTAAGTCGGCAAATTTCTCGTTCGAGCCTGCAACCACGCGTGCGAGCGTGTAGGCCGCGTCGTTGCCCGAAACCACCGCGGCTCCGAGCATCAAGTCGCGGAGGCTCACCTTCATTCCCGGCTGGAGGTACATGAGCGACGAGCCATACGGGAGGGCGCAGTCCTGTGGTTGGATGTCGATCATCTGGTCAAGAGAGAGGCGGCCTGCCGCAATCTCACGCATCACCACATGGAGTGTAACAAGCTTGGTGAGGCTGGCGGGAGGCAAGGCAAGATCGGCGTGCTTTTCGAAGAGCACAGTTCCCGTTGCGGCGTCGATGAGGATAGCTGACCTTGCGTTTATCACCGGTGCAGAGGTGACTGTTGCGCCAAGCGATCTGAAAGTACTGACATCGAGTCCTGAGGCTCCAGAAATGGCGAATGTGGCAAAAAATATAAGCACACACGCCGTAACGCGTGTCTTTAAAGAGATTCGAGAAAGGAAGTGGGGTAATGTCATTCTCCGCGCCTCGATCAGAAATCAGCCTGACGGGGCGCTCGGGGGAAGGGAATCACATCGCGGATATTGGTCATTCCTGTAATATAGAGGAGAAGCCGCTCGAAACCGAGCCCGAATCCCGAGTGTGGCGTTGATCCAAAACGTCGCAGATCGAGGTACCAACTGTACACTTCTTTGGAGAGTCCAAGCGATTCGATTCGCTGTTCGAGAATATCGAGGCGCCACTCGCGCTCTGAGCCACCGATGATCTCGCCAAAGCGCGGGACAAGCACGTCCATCGCCGCAACGGTTTTTCCGTCCTCATTCTGCTTCATGTAGAAAGCCTTGATTTCCTTGGGGTAGTCCGTGACGACCACAGGCCCACCCGCGATCTTCTCGGTGAGGAATTTTTCGTGTTCGCTCTGGAGGTCGCAGCCCCAGTAGGGTTTGAACTCAAAGGTCGCGCCGGACTTTTCGAGCTCGCGAACAGCCTCTGTGTAGGTCATGTGGGTGAAGGGGGCTGAGACCACTTTCTCGAGCGACTCCCGAAGCCCTGGCTGGACACGCTGATCGAAGAAGGCGATATCCTCGGCGCAATCGTCGAGCGCGGTACGGACAAGATACTGAATGAACTCGCTGGCGAGAGCGATATTGTCTGGGAGGCGCGAGAAGGCAACTTCCGGCTCTATCATCCAGAACTCGGCGAGGTGGCGCGTTGTGTTGGAGTTTTCGGCGCGGAAGGTCGGGCCAAAAGTGTAAACGCGCGAGAGCGCCTGGCAGTAGGTTTCGACATTGAGTTGGCCGGATACGGTGAGATATGATTTTTTACCAAAGAAGTCCTTGTCGTAGTCAACGGGCTTGCCGGATTTTGCGAGCGCCTCGAGGTCGAGGGTCGTCACCTGGAACATCGCGCCGGCGCCCTCTGCGTCGCTCGCGGTGATGATAGGTGTGTGCACGTAGCAGAAGCCACGCTCTTGGAAAAACTGGTGGATCGCGAAGGCCATCCGATTGCGCACGCGCGCGACGGCGCCGAAGGTGTTGGTGCGCACTCTGAGATGAGCGAGCTCGCGCAGGAATTCGAGGCTGTGCGCCTTTTTTTGGAGTGGATAGCGCTCGGTCGGCGCTTCGCCGATAAGTTCGACGCGCTCTACGCTAACCTCGGCGCTCTGTCCCTTTGCCGGGGAAGGCACGAGGGCGCCGGTTATTTCAACGCTCGCGCCAGTCGAGATCGCGGCGAGAGTACGTTTTATTTCGGCGCTCTCGATGAGACTTGCGTCGACAACGCACTGAATATTCGAAAGACAGGAACCGTCGTTGACTTCGATGAAGGTAGATTGTTTCGTGTCGCGTTTGGTGCGTACCCAGCCGCGCACGGTGACGCTCTGCTGTTCAGGAACGAGGGCTAGAAGTTGTTTTATTGTAGGAAGAAGAGGCATGAGGATCTCCCGTAAAAATGGTCTCGAATGACTTTTCGTCATCGCATAAAATGCGTATACTTCTTTGTAGCACAGCAAGGCTCGGGTGGTCAAATACCGCGAAAAGACGCGATTAGGGTCCATCAGCATGCCTCAATTCGAAAATTGTGGAGCAATTTGTGAGATACAATCTTTCGATCGCCTATTTTCTGTGGTTCGTCTCCGGTTTCGGCGCGCTGGGATTCCATCGTTTCTACCTCGGCAAGACCGGTACGGGGCTATTGTGGATGGTGACGGGCGGCCTTGGTGGGCTCGGATGCCTCTACGACCTCGTTACTCTGCCAAACCAGGTGAGAGAAGCGAATATTGGATACGCGGCGCGCGAGGCGATAGGTTTTGACGATTTTGAAGGCGGCGCAAGCGCTGGGTTCACGTCGAGATTCAAAAAAGAAGAAACACCAGAACGTGTCATTCTCAGGCTCGCGAAATCGAACAATGGCATGGTTTCAGCGGGTGAGGTTGCGATCGAGGCGAATATCTCCATCGATGAGGCGCAGCGCCAGCTCGATAGCCTCGCGAAGAAGGGCATCGCACAGGTGCGGGTGCGTAGCTCGGGTTCGCTCGTCTACTTTTTCCCCGAGTTTTCGAAAGAAGGCACTGATTTTGTAGATTGACCCTCATGGCGAGGCCGCTAGACCTTGCTGTACGGGCTGATAGACCCGCGGCGCGGCGCGATTGTCGCTGCTCGCCTCAATTCCTTGCGTCGATGAGCGCGAAATCGCGTAATCCCCCCGAGATGTGCGGCACAAAACCGAACACATTCGTCTTCGCCTCAAGATTGACTTCGGCGTAGTGATACGCCTCGAGGAGTGAGAGAACGCCATCTCTATCGGCGTCGCCGTTCATGAAGCCGCTGCTTGCGTTGGTTTGGGCCGCCTGCAGGAAATAGTAGGTGAAAATGCCATGCTCGTAGGGAGCTCCTTCTTCCTGCGAAGTCGCGTTCCAGCCCGCCGCCGAAATTACCAAGGGGGCGTCTGAGGGATTCTTCGAGGCTGATGCCGCGTTCTGGGCGAGCAGGTCGCCGAAGCGGAAGAACATAGTGACTGCTGAGGATTTTTGCAGGTAGGTGTATAAACCGCTGGTATAATCATAATCGCTATCAAGACTGTCTCCTGTATTGACGAATCCGCCTGAGTTACAAGAGTCAAGGATCACAGTTTTATTTTTTGCAGAAACTTTTCCAAGCCAACTTGAAAATTCGCTTGTGGAGATCATACTTGCGTAACTGGCTCCGTCGAAATCGCTGGGTACTATATAAGCGTTGTTGTTGCTGTCCAGGGAGCCATGACCAGAGTAGTAAAAAAGGAAGGTGTCGACATCAATTGGTGTGTTTACAATGGCTGATTTTATTTTTTCCTTTGTAGCGTATCGATTTATTGATTCATTTGGGGCTTCCGCAGTAATGAGGTCAACTGTCCATCCATCTGAGAGGAGTTTATCTACTGATTTCGCATCATTCACGCAGTATTGCAGATCTCTGATGCTTAGATCGATATAGTCATTTATCCCCACCACCACCGCGTACTTCTTCGCGCCCAGCGTGGTTGCGTTCGAGGGGAAAAAGCTGCAGCCTGCAAGGGTTGCCATAAGAACGGCGAGGGCAGCGATGAGGCCGAGTAAAATCATGTTGAACGGCGCGACGCGGATGTTCTTGGCGGTTTGCGTGTCGCGTATGACGAGTGCGTTCTGCGTGCTCCGCACCTTATTTTTAGAACGCATATCGTCCTCCCACACTGATTCCCACGATGATGCTCCGCCCATCGGCGCGCGACGCGAATTCCACAGGCACGCTCGCCACAACGGACCACAGACTGCCAAGTCGCGCCGTATAGCTCAACCCTATGAGCCACGATGTGTAAGCTGTGTAAAGGGTCGTATCGGTGTAGTTGCAGAAATTAGCGAGAAAGGCCGCGTCGAGGCTTACGACCTGCGAGAGATGAGCTCCAGAGCCAGAGATCATAAATCCAGCGCTCACTTCGGGACCAAAGCCGAGCGCGTTCCAGGCTCTGTAGCGTGAACCATCGTTGAGCCAATTTGAGGGGCCTATATAGAGATACTGCGCCCTGAGACCTGGAATGAGCGATGCCGCAAGAGCCCTTCGCGCGGTCTTTTGAGGTGTGTTGAGAGGAATATCAAAGCTCCATCCGGCGTTCGCCACAATATTCCACCCTATATGGTACCCCAAATCGGAGGTCGATGTCTTTGTCCACGCGTTGGTGAAACCCGCATTCAGGCCGGCCTGAGGCTGTGCCACAACTCCCCGCACGACATACAATCCGAAGATCGCGATGATGCCGAAAAGCGCTGTCGTCCTGACCTTGCCAACGTCGCTACGCATAGTTATCCTTGAATATACTTGTTTTTTTAGCACTGGTCACGGGGCAGGTCTAACTGGATGAAGAAATCTTTACTGAACTTGTCAATTATTCTCGTTGTGGGATTTGCTGCGTTAAGCTTTGCGAGCTGCAGGCCGCGCATCCGCCTGCCCGAAGACAACAGCCTACGCGGAGCCAACCAGTGGCTCGTGATATCTACATTGTACGCGCGGATGAAGTCCGCTCCATCTGGCGCGTCTGAGGATGTCGGCCTCTTAAGAAGGGGCACTGTCTTAAAAATTAACGAGAGTGCGTATAGCACCTCCGAGCTGGACAGAGGCAGCCTCTGGTTCAAGGTGCAGCACAGCGGCCAAGACGCGTGGATTTCCGCGGCCGATTCAAACACCTTTTCGAGCGAGGCTCAAGCCAAGCGCGCCGCCCTTAGGATGAAATGAGATGAAGTGGATACAGACTTGGATTCTTCCGCCCCTTATAGGCGCGATAATCGGATATTTTACGAACTGGCTCGCCATAAAGATGCTCTTTCGGCCCTACAAGGCTATTCGAGTGCTGGGCCTAAAGCTTCCCTTTACCCCGGGAATCCTGCCTCGCGAGCGTGAACGTCTCGCGCTCAGCCTCGGAGATACTGTCGCGCAGGAACTTCTCACTCCACAGGTGATCAAGACACGCATCCAGTCCCCTGAGATTAGGGCAACCGCCGAGGGAGCGATTCGAATCGCGCTCGAAGGATTTTTAGGACAGCCTGCTGAGCGGCTTTTTATGGATTCGTCCGAGAAAAACACTGACAAGACCGTAGATAAAGTCGAACCGGTAGCCACGATGCACGAGAATGGGCGCCCCGCCGTATCGATCTCGGCGCAGATCCTGCAATCCTTCCAGCAGCTCGCTGGCTCTGATGAGATTCAGTTCTCCATGCGAAACATTCTCTCAGAATTTCTTCGCCGAGCGGGTGAGTTGGAGCTGGGCAGCCTCATCTCGAGAGAGCACTTCACGCAATCCATTCTCAGCGCAGTAGACGCGCTCGCGGCACGAACTACACAGTCGTCGGAGGCGAGCGATCCAGGCAGCCAGCCCAGGCTTCTCCTTGGTGCCGCGGTTGAGCTCACACCCGACGCCACCGTCAAGGCGCTCGCCGACGCGTTCATTCCCAAGGCCTATGAGATCGCGCTTCCCCACATTGGCGCATTCTTACGCGGCGACGATTTCAAGTCGCGGCTCGAAACAGAGGCGAATGCCTTCGTCAAAAGAGCGCTCAGCCGCCTCGGTCCGATGCAGCGTCTTTTCGTGTCGATTGCAGGATACGACACGAAAATCGCCCAGACCATGCCCGATACTATCGAAGATCTCATCGACACCATCGAAAATATTCTGCGGGACCCGATCGCGCCCGAAAAAATTGCTGAGGCGATCTGTGCAGTCGTGATTGCTCAACGCGCGCATGGTAGCGCCACAAAGGCTTCTGGTGACCGCAAGGAGAGCTTCGGATTCGTGGACTCGTCGCTGCAGGGAGTGCTTCAATCTTTGCGTGGTGCACGGGATGAGCTGCGCGAGAGGGCGGAGCGTGTGTATGATCGGCTCGCGGGCGCAAAACTACGGGAAATCGTAACTATGCCGTTTTCTTCGGATGACGTGGCCGACCTTGTCATGAACGCCTTTGTGCAAACAATTTCGCAGGGACCCAATTCAGCCTCAACGCTGGGTGTGGTCTTTGTCGACGTACTCAAGGAAGCCGCGAGAGGAAAATCAATCGCTGAATTTTTAGGGATTGGTGAAAAGGATGTCGATCAGCTCTCAGGAACGCTCTCAACGGTACTTCTCTTGCTCATTGAATCCAGAATGCCGCTTCTTGTGGAGGCGATCGATATTCGCGCCATGGTCGCGGAGCGCATCGACAGTCTCGACATGCAGGAGGTTGAGCGGATTGTGCTTCAGGTGGTGAAGAAGGAGCTCTTGTGGATTACCTGGCTCGGCGGTATTCTCGGAGCCATCATCGGGGCTGTACAGAGCTTGATTTCCACTTTTTAAATTCAGCGCAGAGGTAAAATGAGCCTGTGACGAGGAGACTTGCGTGCGCTTCGCCGGCACGGCGTACTGCCTGCTCAATGGCTATCCTTGTATCCTCAATGAGCGCACACTCTTGCTTCAACGCGGAGAAACTTTCGAATACCGCAGCTGGTTCGCTCTGCTTGAAACTCCCTGGTCTAGTGACAGTGATTTCTTCGAAGTGAGGTGCGAGCAAACGGGCTATCTCCTTGTGCTGCTTGTCATGCGCACAGGCGAAGAGCAGATGTCTAGGCGCAGGCGACAATTCGAGGAAGGTAGAGAGAATACCGCGGATCGACTCAGGAGTGTGCGCGCCATCGAGGACGAGAAGTGGTGAACGACTTAGAACCTCGAAGCGAGCGGGGATGCGCGTCGCGCGAAAACCTTTCAGAAGGTGCTCTGCGCGAATCTCAAGAGGGAGCTGGGCGAGCGAGAGTGCGGCGAGCGCCATATTTCCAGCGTACACAGATCCGACAAGGTCAGTGCTCACGCTGAGTGTTGCTCCTCCGAAGAGGCGTAATAGGGCGCTCGAGCCGTCCTGAAAAGCAAGATCCGCGACTTCGAGCGTCGCGGATGTGCCTTCAAGGCTCACTTCGATTTTCTTGAGATTGATATCTTTACCTACGATATAGCAAGGAGAATGCAACGCCGATGCCCGCGCTTCTATAACCTCGAGAGCCTCCATCTTGGGCTGGAGAGTACATACGGGAACGCGCTGCTTTATGATGCCCGCTTTCTCGCCTGCGATGAGAGGAATTGTGGTGCCGAGAAACTGTGTGTGTTCAAGCTCAATCGGCGTGATCGCGGTGACATCGGGGGCAACAATATTGGTCGAGTCAAGCCTGCCACCCAGCCCAACCTCAATCACCTGCGCGTGAAAACCCGCGCGCCTGAAGGCGCAGAAGGCGATGAGCGTGGTGAGCTCAAAATAGGTTGGAAGCTCATCGCCCGGGAAATCGTCTGGTCCCTTCCCCTCGGTGAGGGCGAACACCTCTTCGGAGGCGCCAAGAATGATATCATCGGGTATCTCATCGCCCGCTTCTGTTATTCGCTCTTTCCAGGAGAGAATGTGAGGGGAGGTATAAAGGCCTGTAGGAGTGCCCGAAGCTTGGATGGCGCGCGCGATGAGCGTGGCAACCGAACCCTTTCCCTTTGAGCCGGCAACATGGACCGTTACTCTGCCGAGGTGGGGATTACCCAGGCGCTCTGCCATCCAATGCATGCGATCGAGTTTGAACTCTGTCGCCTGACCTTTTTCGACGTTGACAAAGCCCATGACGAATGCGTATACCTCATCGATCGAGGTGAAGTGTGCCTGTTTCACGCCTAGAGCATGCGTCCACTGTTCAGCTTCGTCAAGAGCGTACGGCGCGCTGATAATCCAGCATAAGCACACATCAAGAGCTTGCCGCGAGGTGCCGATAACCTATAGCGAGGATATTGGTGAGAATCGTTCATGCATCGGAAATAGGACAGATGGCGAAACCTATAATCCACAAGCGCACCCGTGGCGCAAATGTCACACTCAAAACTCTGTCCAAGCCGGAAGAAGCGACTCGAGTCGATCAACCGCTGCATCTCCACGACAAACAGATCATCGTCATCATCGAATCTGAAGGCGCTGTCTTCGACATCAGCAAGTACTGGCACGAAACCGCGTACTTACCCTCTTTCATAGGTTGTTTCGGCGGGAGCGTTGATCCAGCGATCGTGGGGGAGGTGTGGAGAAAAATTGCCCTCGAATCGTCGCTGCGCGGAGAACATCCGCTCATCATCCTCCTCGCGGCGCTTCGTGTACTCAATGTGCTCTATCCGTCGATGCAAAGGACCGCCATCATCAAGACACTAGAAAGATATGGTTTTTCTGAAGCCACGATTGATGATCTTTTCAAGCTCGAAGATAAATCTCCCGCCGAAATGGTGATCATCGATTGGTTCTCCATGGCCGAGGGGCTCATTCAGGAGCTTGGAAGGGTACCACACTTCAGCACATCGGAAGAATTCCTGCGAAGCGCGAGGTATATCGCGCCGCGATCCGCGCTCTTCGTGTACAGCAATCTTCGAGAATCCGAGGCGATGCGCATGTGGCAGGCTGCCGGCCTAGGTGAGTGTTTTTTCCGGATCGCAGGTAAAGAGAGGGGCAAACCAGGCGAATATTTGAGAGCCGCGCTTTCGGCAGGATTTGAGCGGTCGAGCATGATCGCGATCGGATCCTCCTCGGCGATGTTCCGCGCGGCACAATTGGCAGGCATACGCTTTTTCCCAATCGTACCGGGGCAGGAAGAGGAGAGCTGGCGTATTCTGGCTGAACAGTGGTTTCCTGCATATCTCCGCGGCGAGGCGTGGAAGATCGATATGCAAGCGACGCTCTTTTACGAGACGATGTGTCGCGAGTTCAGTGTGCAGCGCACGGTCAGCGAGATAAAAGCGATTAGCATGGAACATAATCTCAGCGCTCGGAAACAGCGCTGAACTCCATTATTCGCAGCACAATTGGCCACTGTGGTGATTGATTGTACTTCCGTAAAATCGATTCAAAAATATTTCTGTCGTTCTTTGAAAAGGTCCCAGCGAAGGCTTTTCCGTACTCGGTTGAGGTGTCGAGCCATCGCTCGATCGTGAGTTCGTCGATGCGGCGTGGGTAATGCGCATGGAGATCTTTCATTGTGGCTATGAAATTTGGCGCAAGTGCACGGGCCAGATCCTTGAGGCGCTCAAAACGTATATCCAGGGAGGTGCTGCCCCGGTAGCCCGGCCCACATCCTGTTTTTTCCTCAAATTGCACGAGCCGTTCAAGGAAGTTGGCCGCCTCCGCACTACTTGTCGCGGCGAAGGGCAAGAGAGCTGAGGAGAGCATTGAGGAGCGTGCTGCATCGATGTCGAAGGCCAGAATCTTGGGCGCGGCCGCCCCCTCGCGGCTCGCGGTGCGCATGAGCGCGGCAGCGACTTCTTCTGGAATTTTCGAAAGTTCACAAAGAAGGATCGCGTCGGGACGCGCTTCTAACCAGTATACCTCGAGCGCATCCGAGGTGGCTTCCGGGCTATGCGCTCCGTCGTGCGCGGTATTGATACTTGAAACTATATCGTCATAGCGCAGTATTGTAGGTTGAAGAAGCTCGTTGACCGATTTGTGAAAGTTCTCAAGCTGCAATTTAGCCGCCTCCGACTCGAGCACAGCGCAGGTTTTGCCCTCAGGCGTCCTGCGGATCGCCTCTATCGCGTAGAAGCCCGATCGTGGGTCGACAACGATGAGATTTTCGATTGCGCGGGGTGCAAGCTGTTCGAATACTGCGCTCCGCGTAGAGAGAAGGCGCTCTGTTGCGGCAGCCTCGCTCCTTATTTTCCATTGTGCTCGCTTTTCGCCCTCTTTAGACCACACGAGACTCTCAGGCCCGCGATCTTCAGCATCCTCCATAAGGAGGGAGAGTTGCGCCTCCCTGCGCATGAGCACCTTTGCGCGCTGCTCGCCCTCGTAGCCTATCTGGCTTGGGAAATAGAAGAGGCGGCCTGCGAGTGTCTGCGGCAGGTAGCGCTGCGCGACCCAGTGGTCTCTGTAGGCGTGCGGGTACTGGTAGCCTTCCCCATGGCCAAACGCGACTTTGTCGCGGTTGGCGTCTTTGAGGTGGTCGGGGACCTCGGCTTGTTCGGTTTGGGCCGCTTGGAGGGCGTCGAAATAGCCTAGGGTTGAGTTGGACTTTGGCGCGAGCGCGCAGTACATGGTCGCCTGTGCGAGATGAAATTGTCCCTCGGGGAGACCGACGCGGTCGAAGGCTTGGGCGCAGGCGCTCACTACCGCTATAGCCTGCGGGTCAGCGAGGCCGATATCCTCCGAAGCAAGGATAAGAAGGCGACGTAGGATAAAGTCGGGATCCTCGCCCGCGTAGACCATGCGCGCGAGCCAGTAGAGGCTCGCGTCGGGGTCCGAGCCGCGCACGCTTTTTATGAACGCGCTAATCGTATCGAAGTGATAGTCGCCATCCTTGTCGTAGAGTACGGCGCGGCGCTGAATGCTCTCCTCGGCGTCATTCATGCTGATGAAGAGATGTTCGCCCTCGGAGGGAGGCCAGTGGGGGGTACTCGTCTCGATCGCAAGTTCGAGTGCATTGAGGAGGCTGCGCGCGTCGCCATCGGCGGTGTCGACAATGTGTTCGAGCGCGCCTTCCTCGAACCGAACCTGGTACTTTCCGTACCCTCTCTTGGGATCTTCTAACGCTTGCTGTGCCACCGCGAAAAGGTCGTCGCGTGTGAGCTGTTTCAGCACAAAGACCCGCGAGCGCGAAAGGAGAGCGCGGTTCACCTCGAAGAAGGGGTTTTCGGTCGTCGCGCCTATTAGAATTGCCGTGCCGTTCTCGATCCACGGGAGGAGTGCGTCCTGTTGGCTCTTGTTCCAGCGGTGAACCTCATCCACAAAGAGAATGGTTTTCCGACTGTACATATCGCGGTAAGTCTTCGC
>DYLX01000004.1:59057-105314 GCA_020721875.1 Leptospira biflexa | reverse complement strand
GCGACACCTTTCCCGACAAGTATTCGTTCGCTGCCGGTAGGCTTCTTCAGGAAGAAAGCGGGCCCGAGCTTCGTCGATGCTTTAACCTGGAAGTTTGTCCACCCTCCTCCCGAAGAATAGCTGTACGCGTACCCATCGCTCCGCGTTACGAGCACACGACCCGCGCCGTCGGTCGCGATACCCAGAAGTCCGATGCTCAAAGATGGTGTGCCGGATGTTGTGTCCTTTGCCATGGTTCCCGGACCAGTTCCGCTGTAGGCATCGGTCGCGGTGATGGCCCAGTACATGGGGGTGGTGGTACTGCCGTCGTACACGACGCCTCTGAGGACAGTATCGCCGCTGCTCGTCACGAGGGTACTTTTGAAAGAAGTGGTCCCGGTATCGTAATAGTAAAGCGTGTAATTCATCGACGTGTCGTGTGCCGCGACAAAGAGAACATCGTTCGCGCACGCGAGCCAGTCGACACTTAAGCCGCTTCCAAGGTCATTTTTCGCGCCCATCGCGCTCCAGGTAGTACCCCGATCAGTAGTGGAATAAATATCGTCGAGCACATTGTTCGCGTCCGATTTGGCGACATACACCGTGCCCGCAGAATCGGAGGCGAGGCCTGACGCAAAATACGTAGAAGCGCCATTGACAGGCAACACATTCCAGGTTGTGCTGTTCTTGCCGCGGTAGAACACCTGCGCCAGAAGCGCATAATAGTTCGTGTCATCGTTTGCCATCGCCCGAACCTGGGTATTCAGAAAGAGATCGGCTCCAGTCTGCTTTTTCTCTTGGCTTATCGTCTGGAAAATTGAAAAAGTGTTGTCGCAGCCCGACAGCAAAAGCACCGATATCGCGAAAATTACCGCACTGGCCAGCATGTTTGTGTTCCCTCGCGTTCGCTGCGTTTCCCCATGTGCGCGTGTCGATCGTCTCTTCATAAAAATGCTTGTGTTCATCGGCTTCCTCCTCAGAAATGGTACGTCGCGCCGATTGAGAACTCCAAAAAATGGGCGTAGGAGTTCAGACTGCTGTACGTACCAATGTGCAGTTCAGGCACAAGCCACCAGTTGATTTTTGCGCCGATGCTCCACGATGTGCTGATATAGCGGCCCAGCCCGACGCCTAGTTTGGCGTATGGTGATATGATGCCGTTCCCGTAGAGGCGCATGATGTTCATGCCAAGTTCGGTCGAGCCTTCGAATTCGAGAAGCTCAGTGCCGCCCACCCACGCCGCGGTGAGCCCAATGGGGGCGAGAAAGAGGGTTCCTCCGCCGATGGTCGTCACATAGGAACCGGCAATGGCTCCTCCGAGGCCGAAGTGCTTGCCGAGCATGTAACGGTACTGAAGACCGAAGGCGGCTCCTGGGCTCATGTTGGGCGTCGAAACCAGGGTACCCGCATTGTTGAGCACGAAAAGCGGTATAAATCCCCCGCCGATGATGGTAATGGACTGATCGCCCTTGCGCGCAGCCGGTGCGTTCGATCCTGATGGATTTTCCTGAGCGCCTGCTGCAAGCGCGCAGAGTGATACAATGAGCATAAACAACACAATGAATTTCCGGGACATCAAACCTCCCTAATCGCTCCGTAATGTGCGATCTACGCTGCCTCGTCGCGTTATATGGTGAACGCGGGCAATCGCGCTAAACTGAAAACCACGCAGGGGTGTTTCAGGTAACTCGGCTAGGTATATCACAAGCTCATATTTTTTAAAACTGAGGGGTCCAGGCGAAACGAGCCCGCTTGCGCTCCCGAGGGCGATGCTGCCCAAAACTTCCTTCGCGTACAGGACCGGCGGATCATGGAGATCAAGCGCTGCGCGCGAGGCAAAGGCGCGCAGCGAAGCGAGAATCTTCTCAGCGTCGGCTGTTTCGTCGGATTTCAGATACCAGTGGCCGGACTGTCTCTCCGCAGAGCGAAATCTGAAGGATGGGGGGAGGATTCTGCTCAAATCCGATTCGAGCCTCGCCAGCGCCAGTTGGATCCGCTCCGAGGAGAATTTTTCAAGTGTTTCAAACCAACCGAGAATGATGCCCTCAGGCAAGGCCATCACGGAGTCATCGTCGGCAAAATTTCTGGTCGCGAGCCTGAGTGCGCGAATATGCGCACGGACATTGAGGTGGGGCATGATCATCAGCACGAAGCGATCCATTTACTGTCAGTATATATGCGCACTATGACTTGTGGAACATATCCTCATCCTCGCGCATGACAGAAATGGAGTCGCTATGCTATACTTGGACGAAAGGCAGGAGCGCATGAAACGAAAGTCGGAAGATATATCACTTTTTTTAATTAATACTATCTCGCAATGGTCGGGAGTCGACTGCATCTGTGTGGACCGGCGCTCACGGCATGACGAGCTGGATCCGCACTATGCACTGGTTTTCGACGCATACTACCGCCGGGGGATTCCCTCTCCAGAGAAGCGCCAAGAGCTCTTTAATAATCCAGGCGCCTTCGAGTCCGCGGTTGGGGGGACAAAAGATCGTTTTTTCCTCGATGAGATACCCATCCGCATCGAATATAAACACATACCCTCTGTTGAAGACATTGCAGTCCGGCCTCAACGTCATATCCGGCTTCTTAAGAATTCCGGTACCTATCCACTTTACAGGCTCCTCAATTTTACCCTCGTGTTCTCGCGCAGCGATTGGATAGAACGCATGCGCGAACAGCTCGCGCACTTTCCTCCCGAAGCGTGGCAAAACCTCTTCGACAGCTTTTCGGCGAAGATGGAGCATTATCTCTCCGATTTCGGCGCGGCCTCCGTCTCCGAAAATCAATTCTTCCGACTGATGTCGAGGGCGGGATTTCTCCGCTATGCCGGTGCCTCGATCTTCATGTTCAACCGAAAATTTGAGCCCTCGCACGCGGAGTTTGAATCGCAACTCAAGGAACTGCCGAAGCTTCCTGCAAATTTCGCGAATCTCTGGGATTCGATTGCAGGAGAGAGGAGCGAGCCTTCGGAGTTTAAAAAATTCGAGCTGGCGCGTCTGCTCGCGAGAGAGATATTCGAACTCCTATAAAAGAGCACGATACCTCAATGAACCACGCCACCCACTCTGCGCGGACTGCGCGCGCTATGTTCAACCTCCTCAGCATTTTGGGAATTTTTACACTGTGCACGGCCGCTATTTCCTGTCGGCGGCCAAGCGTCAGCTCGATAAACTGGTACGATGCGAGGGGTTCTCGTCTCAACTTCACTGGTTCATTTCAGGGCGCAGACGAAGCTGGATTCGACGTGCGTGGAGAAAAAAAACGCTACATTCTTGATTCGCCGGTCAAGGTGCCTGATGGCTACGCCACACGACTTCTCGTATCGTCGCTAAGCTCAGGGGCGCAGTTCTTGGTGAACTTTGGAGACGACAAGAACAGAGGTGGCTCCCTTATGTGCACCATACCCTCAGCGGGCAGCTACGCATTTATAATTCCTTCACCACAGTCTCGAACGCTGAAGTGGATCGAGATAAAGGCGGTCACTATCAACGCCTTGTCTCCCGCACAGTCCTCGCAGTCGAACCAGGGGGGATATCCTCTCGCGATCCAAGAGATCCGGCTTGTTCCCGAAATGAGAGGGTTCCTTCTTCAAGGCGATACTTCTGAAATCTCGTCCCAATTTACGCGAAATTCGCAAAATGGATCCTATAAGTACAGCATCAGCAGCCCCTTTGAAGGACTTTCTCAGGCGGTCTGTGCAGCGAGCCAACTCGATGTTGCACTCACGGGAGACGCGGGGAATGTCACGGTTTTTTGGGGAAACCAGAAGCTGACCTATCTGCACCGTGGCGGCAATTCCGCATTTTCGATTCCCAACGGCCTCCTCGAGGCAAACCCGAAGGTCATTACCCTCGAAGCCCCAGCGGGCATTCGTATCGAGGCCTTCTGTGTTCGGCCTGTCCGCAAGGTGGATGAACTTGACCGCATCGATCCTGGACTCCTCGTCAATAGTGCGCCCCTGACGGACAAGCCTTTTTATCTCGCTCGCTGGGATATCCGTCCAGACACCTTAATCTTTCTTTATAAAGATTACGCGACTCAAGACCAATACCTCAAACGACTTGCGTTTTTTGTCGAGAAGATCGGCTATGTAGGAAAACTCGCTTCGGACTCAGAAATCGCTGAACAACATGGGTGGAACGCCCACGACTACCGGCCTGAAGACATTGCACGCTTCTTTGAGATGGCCGAGAATCAGCATTTCCCGCTCTCCAAGGAAGAGCTCTCGCTCCGCGATATCCTCGTCAAAGCTGGCATATTAATTGCTCGGGGCTCGAATTTTTCGGCAGGGAAGGGCGCCATCGTGTCGATTTCGCAGGAATCGCCGATCTATCTCCAGTACCGATTTCTCTCACATGAACTCAGTCATGCGCTTTTTTTTACCGATACCCGCTATCGAGATCTCGTGTTGTCGCTCTACCAGCGACTCACCGACGATGAGAAGTGGTTTCTTATCCGTTATTTTCGATGGATGCGCTATAATGTTGACTCTTCCTACCTGATGGCCAACGAGATGCAGGCTTATCTCGTGCAGCAGCCGCTCAAAGATATCCAGAATTATTTCCTTGAGACGCTTGGACCTACCCTCGCCAAAGCGCACCCCGAACTCTCGGGTACCATCGACGCCTACATGAGCCAGCATCTTTCAGCGCTTATCGAAAACGCTCGCCAGCTTGGTGCGTATCTGCGAGCTTCTTACGGGCTTGAGCCGGGAATGCTTTATAAGATGAAGTGAAGAACGATTCGATCAGGACAGGCCGAGTTTTTCAAAGACGTGGCGGTAGAGGTTGAAGTACTCTGAGTTCGCAAACTCTCCAATTTTTTCTTCCGGGAGAGATTCGAGGAGTCTATCGAGGTAGAGTAGAAGCTTGCGGAGGTCTTCAAGGAGTTCACTCGCGTCTTCGTGCACTCTCACTTCCTCGGGGCGAGGGTTCTGAGGAGGTTCGGAGGTAGTCGAAGTTGCCACGGTGGCACCCGAAGGCGAGGATTGGGGACGTTTCAGGACCTCAAAAGACTGTTTGATCGAGAGTAGATCTTGTTTGATAGATTTGAGCTCGCCTGCGAAGCGCATGATCACTTGCTCGTTCGAGGCGGCTGTCTGGACGGGCGCGTGACGCTGAGTCGCGGGATCTTCAGCCTTTTTCCCAGCTGCATCTTCTCTGAAGTCCTGCATAGTAGAAGAGGGCAAGTCCGATTCTTGTCTCGCGCTGAGGGGAGCAAGGATTCGAGCCTCTTCAGATTCCATTGTATCGAAGCGCTCCGTGTCCTCGAGTGGGCTGATGAAAAGACCATTGAGCACATCATCGGCGTACTTACGGGTCGGTGAGTTGTTCGCACTCTTTTCCATCTATATGATCCTCTTTGATATAGTACACCCTTTGCCCCACGCATGGAACTACTTTCCAAGAACAAATTATCTCATCGCGAGCATAAAACATGCCGAAATTCTTGTTGATGCACTCGCCTCGAGAATTCGCGCAAAAGAACAGGGCAATCCTCAGCGCCCTGCTATACGGTTTGTTCTCCATGCTGATTTCGTATTGCTGTATCTCGGCGATGGCGGGAAAGGGCGGCCTTCTCGCCTATCAAGATTTGCTGTTGCAGCAAGCCAAGATTCAGAAAGCCCTCGACTATCTTCAGGAACAGAATGAGATGAAGGCTCGTTTGATCGAAGAGTTGAAACACAACTCGACACTCACCGCAGAACGAGCAGCTGCCCTGGGCTACATCCGTCCAGGCGAGACACTAATTGTGCTTCCAGAAAGCTGGAGAAACGCTGCCGATAGCTCGAAAGAGACTATGAGACTGCCCATAGTAGCGGGGGATTCCACAGGACTTCCTGATTTCATCATTCGACTCATGAGCGCCGTCACCGGTATTTTCGCGTTTTTGGCAATTCTACTCTTTCAAACACGCCCTGCGGCGGTGCCGAGAAACACAGTGAACCTTGAAAACCAAGTGGGGCTCCACTGAACAAGTACCATGCGGCGATTTCATTTCAACAATTATCTTCTCTGATTGATCGGCGAACCGGAAAGCCCTTGTGGCAGAGGTTCGAGATCATTCGGCAGTGCGCCGGGAGTCTGCGTTTGATCTGCGCTTGGTTGTGGGGGCAGCGCGGGTCCATGAAGTGTGCAATACTGTGTCGGCTGCGTTCCATCCAGGTAGAGCAGATTCACGGTTCCATCCGTGCAGTACTCGGTGGGGAGCTCGCCTGAGAGCGCGCATACCGTCGCCGAAACGAGACCTGAGTCGGGTTTGGGGAAGTTTTTATAGGGCAGGCCGATATGGATGTCACGCATGTAGTTTGCCCACACGGGTGCGGCCACGGTGGCACCGGTTTGCGAAACGCCAAGCGAGTTCCCTGGGCGGTCGAAGCCGAACCAAATAGCCGTGGTATAGTAGGGGCTCGAACCGAGTGTCCAAGCGTCTGCCCAGTTCTGCGTGGTGCCTGTTTTTCCCACAATGGGGATCACATATGATTTTCCATCAGGACCCGTCTGTTTGAAGATTGATCCAGATTGCGTGGCTCCCGCCAATGTACCACCAGAAACAACTCGCTTCAGCATATCGACCATGATCGCTGCGTTCTGTGGAGAGATAACCTGTGCTGGTTTATGACGCAACGCCTGGAGCGCATCCTTTTCGGGCTCCGCGATCACATTGCCGTTGCGGTCTTCGACATAGCGGATCGCAATCGGCGTGACCGCTTTGCCTCCGTTCGCGAACACAGAAAACGCGCGGGCCATCTGCAGAGGGGTGACGCCGATCACGCCAAGCGCGAGCGGGTAATATCGGGGAAAGGTCTTCCGAATTTCGATGGGATCTGTGATGTCGAGAAGGGCAGCCGCGCGGTTAATCGCCGCATCGAAACCGATGGTTTGCAGCACTTTGACGGAAGGCACGTTCATCGAGTAGGCGAGCGCCTTCCAGGCGAGAACCGATCCCGACCACTCACCCTTGAAGTTCTGAGGCGTATAGGGAGTGCCATCCTCATTGTAGAAGGTTGTCGGCTCGTCGACGATGTAGGTCCCTTCGGTAATTTTCTTTGTGTCGATGGCGGCAGAGTAATAGAGCGGCTTGAAGGTGGAACCGGGCATTAGTTTTGCTTGCGTGGCACGGATGAGCTGGTTGGCCTGGCTGTAATCTGAACCACCCACGAGGGCTAGGATGTAGCCTGTACTGTTATCGATGGTGACAAGGGCTCCCTCGACGGTCGTTTTTTCCAACTGCGTTTTGATTTTGACAGAAGCTGCGCCGATGTAGGGTTTGAGCGAGGCAATGTTGAACATAAGACTCGTCGCATCGAGTACAGGGTTCACCACATTGAGGTAGAACTGCTGCGAGTCCGCTTCGCTTCGGCTCTGCGGTGCGTAGAGCGTCGGAAGATCGAAGGCGAGGCCGAGTAGCTCGACGATGGGTACAAAGGTAGTATCGGCTTCGGAGAGACGCTGCGAATTGGTCGCTTTAAACGAAGTATTGGCTACCTCGATGCCGCGCTTCATGTAGAGGTCGGCTTCCGCTTGCTTGTCGAGGTCGAGGGTGGTGTAGACCGAGAGACCATCGCTGTAGATATCGATCGAGCCGTAGAACATGTCTTCAAGCTGCCGCCGTACATACTCGCTGAACCAGGGCGCTTTGTCTTCACGGTTGTAGAATGCGGATACCGCGACGCGAGAGTAGTCGAAAGACGCCCAGTACGCGTCGAACGATTCGTTGGCCTGTGCCTTGGAGATCACGTGCCGCGCGACCATCTGATCCAGAATCTCCTTGGAACGGTCGCGCGCGAGCATCGGATTGCGAAAGGGGTTGTAGCGCGATGGACTCGAGAGCTGAATCGCCAGGATTGCCGCTTCTTCCGGGGTGCAGTCTTTCGCGGGATGTCCAAAGAAGTACCTGCTCGCCGCTTCTACGCCATAGACGGCGGGCCCCATAATCATTCGATTGAGATACATCTCGAGAATCTCTTGTTTGGTGAATCGACGCGTGAGCTGGAGTGACCACCAGAGTTCCTTGAGTTTTCTCCCAATGCTGATAACCTTGCGGTCGGCGTAGAGCGTGCCCGCCAACTGCTGGGTAATTGTGGAACCTCCACCGAGATTCTTTCCTATAATTTGTCCCAGAACCGCCCGGAAAATCGACTGCAGATCAAAGCCCGGGTTCGTGTAGAAGGTTCTGTCTTCTCGCGTGATAAAGGCCTCGAGCAGATAATTGGGGAGGTCTTTGATCGAAACCGGAATTCTCTGTTCTTCGGCGAAAAACTCGGTAATAAGTTTGCCGTTTATATCAAAAATCTTGGTCGGAAGCGCGGTGTCGAACTGTGTGAAATTCTCAGTTCTGATTACATTTACAGTACCAGAGAGGGCGAGGCCCAGCCCAGCACCCAGCCCAGCGGTGAGCACAATAATCGCAATGATGAAAATATATATTGCCCTAGGCGCATGAGGTTGCATGTCAGTAGATTATAGGCACGGGAAGGTTTTGGTCAATCTTGCATTAAAGTGAAGGTATGGAAGTTTTTTGTATTTTGAAGTAGATTGGTGGCGGTCGGTTGACTTTTTTGTCTAATCGATACTATTTTATCTTTATTCTAAAAATAGCGCAGGCGCGTAATATGGCCTGTGCAAAATCAGTTAGTTCCTAAGGAGGAACAAGATGAGAGTAGCCATTAATGGTTTTGGGCGTATTGGACGACTGGTTTTCCAGTCCATCGTCGATCAGGATCTTCTTGGAAAGGGCAAAGATAAAGTCGATGTTGTCGCAGTTGTCGATATTGTCACAGACGCGGCCTATTTTGCGTATCAGCTCAAGTTCGATTCCACGCAAGGAAAGATGAAGGCGGAAATCAGCTCGAAGAAGAGCGATCCAAGTAAGGCCGAAGACGATGTACTCATCGTAAACGGTCATGAGATCGCCTGCATCATGGCGGAGAAAGAGCTCAAGAACCTACCGTGGAAGAAGCTCGGTGTCGATTATGTCATCGAATCCACTGGTCTTTTTACCGATGAGAAGGCCTTCGGTCACCTCGAGGCCGGCGCTAAAAAAGTCATCATCAGCGCCCCTGCTAAGAGCAAGGCTGAAGACAAAAAGATCCAGCTGCTCCTCATGGGAGTGAACAACGACAAGTATGACCCCGCGGTGCACAATGTCGTTTCCAATGCGTCCTGCACCACGAACTGCCTCGCGCCCCTCGTGTATGTCCTCCTGAAAGAGGGCATCGGAATTGAGACAGGCCTTATGACCACCATTCACTCGTATACCGCGACTCAGAAAGTTGTCGATGGCGTTTCCAAGAAGGATTGGCGTGGCGGTCGCGCGGCAGCGATCAATATCATTCCGTCTACTACTGGCGCGGCGAAGGCTATTGGTGAGGTTCTCCCCGAGGTCAAGGGCAAACTCACCGGAATGTCCTTCCGCGTCCCAACGCCTACGGGATCAGTTGTCGACCTCACCTTCCGCTCTGTGAAAGAAACTTCGATTCAGGAGATCGATGCCCTTTTCAAGAAAGCATCGCAGACCTACCTCAAGGGCATTTTCGGCTTCACCGAAGATGAGCTCGTATCGACGGACTTTATTCACGACAACCGCTCGTCGATCTACGATAGCCTTGCGACGCTCCAGAACAATCTTCCTGGTGAAAAGCGCTTCTTCAAAATCGTTTCCTGGTACGACAACGAGTGGGGCTACTCGAATAGAGTGGTCGATCTTCTCCGCTACATGGCGTCCAAAGATAATTTCTAAGGCGCTCCAGAGGAGGTAGTGATGATAAAAACAGTGCGCGATGTGTCGCTCGGTGGAAAACGCATCATCATGCGCGTCGACTTCAATGTTCCCATGAAAGAGGGGAAGGTGCAGGACGATACGCGCATCGTGGCGGCACTTCCCACCATTAAGTATATCCTCGAGCAAAAGCCGAAGAGCCTTGTATTGATGTCGCATCTCGGCGACCCCGACAAGGATGCGGCAAAAGCCAAGGAAAAAGCCGAAAAGGACGGCAAAACCTTCAACCTCGAAACCTATCTCGCCGGTAAACACAGGATGAAACCCGTTGCCGAATATCTCGCAAAACTTCTTGGAACGAAGGTTGTGTTTCTTCCCTCATGCATAGGGCAGAAGAGCGCGATCGATGCGCTTCCCTTTGGTTCGGTTGCGATGCTCGAAAACACTCGCTTTCACAAAGAAGAGACCGCAAAAGACCCGGCGGCGCAGGAAGTACTTGCAAAAGAGCTCGCCTCCTATGGCGATATCTATGTGAACGACGCGTTTGGCTCCGCCCACCGCGCACACGCGAGCACTGCGACCATTGCGAAATTCATGAACGTGCGCGTTGGCGGTTTCCTCATGGAAAAGGAAGTTGCAAACCTTGAGCCCATGCTCAAGAATCCACCACGGCCGATGGTCGCCATTATTGGCGGCGCAAAGGTTTCCTCAAAGATCGCCGTGCTCGAAAATCTGCTCAAGAACGCTTCGTCGCTCGTGATCGGCGGCGGGATGGCCTTCACTTTCCTCAAGGCACAGGGCGTGACGGTGGGAAAGAGCCTCGTTGAAGACGATTTTCTCGACACCGCGAAACAGCTCCTTAACCACGCTCAAAAACAAGGTGTGCAAGTGATTTTACCAGTAGATCATGTCGCAGCCGAACACTTCGCGCCCGATGCAGTACCCGTTGCGGTCGATGCCCAGGCGCTGCCTGAAAATTTAATGGGCCTCGATGTAGGGCCAAAAACCCTCGCGCTTTACGCCTCAGCGCTCGCAAACGCGAAGAGCGTACTCTGGAATGGTCCGGTGGGAGTGTTCGAGTTCGACGCCTTCGCCAAGGGCACGGAGCAGGTCGCGAAACTCGTTGCTCAGGCGACGGATCGTGGCGCGCTCACCGTGGTGGGTGGCGGCGACTCTGTGGCTGCAGTCAATAAATTCGGACTCGCATCGAAGATGAGCCACGTTTCAACGGGCGGCGGAGCCTCCCTCGAGTACCTCGAAGGCAAAGAGCTGCCTGGCATCTCGTGTCTAGAACAGAAATAAGCCTCCCTTTCGATTGTGCGGCGAATGGCTGCCCGAAAGGGTGGCCATTTTTTTTTAGTGGTGCGCCCGGCAGCGGTGGGATCGTTCGCAAAACGAGCGGTTCCCATCCTTGTGGCAGCCGTTCGGTGAGTATAAAAAGTGGCCGCATAGCGCTTAAGATGAATATATTTGATATAGTTTATTAAAGGAGTAAGGAATTGCGCATTTACGACAATATATCCCAACTCATCGGGAACACGCCGATGGTCTATCTCAATACGCTTGCCGAGGGGTTACCTGCAAAAATCGCGCTCAAACTCGAGTTTCAAAACCCCGGGCATTCCGTAAAGGACAGAGCTGCGCTCGCGATGCTCCTCGCCGCGGAGCGTGCGGGGCTTCTCAAGCCGGGAATGACTATACTCGAACCTACGAGCGGCAACACCGGCATCTCGCTCGCGATGCTCGCCGCCGTGCGCGGGTACTCGTGCGCTATTGTTATGCCCGACTCGATGTCGCTCGAGCGAAGAGCAATTCTGAGGGCATATGGAGCAGAACTCGTGCTAACTCCCAAAGCACTTGGAATGGCCGGGGCGATCGAAGAGGCGAAACGTATCCAAGCCATGGATCCTGCGCGCTATTTCATACCGATGCAGTTTGAGAATCCCGAAAATGCAAATGCGCATCGCCTTGGTACCGCGCGCGAGATTCTCAGGGACACCGACGGCAAAGTCGATATTTTCATTGCGGGCGTTGGCACTGGAGGAACCCTCACAGGAACCGGCGAGGCACTCAGGGCGGAAAAACCTTCCGTACGCGTAGTGGCGGTTGAACCTGCAGGCTCACCGGTGCTTTCTGGTGGAAAAGCGGGCCCCCACGGCATCATGGGAATAGGGGCGGGATTTGTGCCCTCGATTTTGAACACCTCGATCTATGATGAAATTGTTCAGGTCAGCGATGACGAAGCCTATCGCGCCGCGCGTCGCGCCGCCAAGGAAGAAGGTGTACTCGTAGGCATTTCGAGCGGCGCAGTAATTCAGGCCGCGCTTGTGCTTGCAGCTCGTGAAGAGAACCGAGGGAAATTGATTGTCGGCATTGCGGCTTCGAGTGGAGAACGATATCTGTCGACACCGCTTTTCTCTGAATTTATGCGATGAATGGGGCCTACGGCACCAGGTTGAGGAATAGAACTATGATACACATTACTGAGGATCGAAACGATTCCTCCACGTTATTCTCCGATGTTGAGGCGGTACTTCGCCGCGACCCCGCGGCGAGGACCAGAATCGAAGTTATATTGGCCTATCCTGGGCTCCACGCCCTGTGGATGTATAGAGTTGCGCACCGGCTCTGGATGCGCGGCTCAAGGCTCACGGCGCGTATCATCTCCAATTTTGCCCGTCGTCTGACCGGTATTGAGATACACCCTGCCGCCACCATCGGCCGCCGCCTCTTCATCGATCATGGCATGGGCATAGTGATAGGCGAAACCGCCGTCATCGGCGACGATGTAACGCTCTATCACGGGGTTACATTGGGTGGGACCTCACTCGAGAAGAAGAAGCGCCACCCCACCATCGGCAACCGGGTAACCATCGGCGCTGGAGCAAAAATTCTCGGTGATATCCTGATCGGCGACGATTCCCGCATCGGGGCGAACTCGGTGGTGGTACGCGATGTACCATCGAATTCGGTGGTTATCGGTATACCGGGACAGGTTGTGCGGAGAACAATTCCCCATACAGCTCAGGATGCGCCCGATTTGCACCACGAGCGGATACCTGATGTCGTGGGACAGCGAGTACGTGAACTGAGTTCCCGTGTCGCCGAGCTCGAAGCTGCCATAGCCCGTCTCACGGCGACTCAAAAGGATAAACAGCCCGCTGATGAATGACGATAAGTTTCGTCCGTGGTAGCCCGCAGCCGGCAGGCGGCAGCCAGGGAGCTTTACTCTGCACATCGATGAGGGTAGTATGCATTTCGGTTGGGGGAAGCAGACCTAGGGCGGTAAAACCGTACCCCGATATTCAGGAGTAGTCTCATGAAACGCTATTTCATCGCAGGCAACTGGAAGATGTACAAGACTGTGTCCGAAGCTGTCGCCCTTGCCTCGGATCTCGTGAAAAAGCTCTCAGATTGTGGCGAAAAAATCATGATTGCCCCTCCATTTACAGCTCTGCAGGCTGTTTCAGAAGTGCTCAAGGGCTCATCTATCATTCTGGGCGCTCAGAATATGGGTCCAGAAGAGAGCGGCGCCCACACTGGTGAGGTGTCCGTCCTCATGCTCAAAGATCTCGGGGTTGGAGCCGTCATTCTCGGTCACTCCGAGCGCAGGCACAACTACCTTGAGAGCGATGCCCTCATCAACACAAAAGTCAAACTCGCACTCAAGCACGGGCTTGAAGTGATTCTTTGCGTCGGTGAGACCCTCGAAGAACGTGAGGGTGGTCGCCTGGAATCCGTGCTCCGCGGGCAACTTGCGGAGGGCCTGCGCGGTGTCGAATCGTCAGTACTCGACCGTGTCACGATTGCGTACGAACCTGTGTGGGCGATTGGAACCGGCAAGACGGCGACACCCGAGGATGCGGACGCGGTGCATGCGTTCTGCCGGGGAGTCCTGGCTGAGCTTTATGGGAAAGAAGCGGCAAAAAACATGGTGATCCAGTACGGCGGCTCGGTAAAACCAGAGAACGCGGCAGCCCTCATGGCAAAAGCGAATATCGATGGTGCGCTTGTGGGAGGCGCGAGTCTCAAAGCAGAAAGCTTTGTGCCTATTGCCAAATTTCGAGAATCCTAAAGGTATTGCGCGATAGAGAAGTTTGCGTTACTATAGCTCTCCGGATGGCGCCAAGACGCGTCTCTGAACTTTAAACCGGGGTAAAAGCATGGGATTTTTTGGAATATTGCTTCTCATTGTGTTTATCATTGTATGTCTCTTGCTGATTTTCCTTGTCATTGTGCAGGATGAGGATGCGGATTCAATTGGCGGTATTTTCGCGAGTGGATCGCAGAGTGCCTTTGGATCAAGGTCTTCCAATGTCGTGATAAGAATAACGTATGTGTTGGGAGCGCTTTTCTTTGTTACCGCGTTTGCGCTGGCGATAGTCAATAAGAGCTCAACAGGAAATGTACAGCAGGTGGTACAGCAGAATCAGACTCAGTCCACGAGTTCCGACTGGTGGAACAGCCAGAACCAGGCTGCGCCGACCGATAAGACGACACAGAGTCCAGCCACGCCTCAGACTTCCGCTCCTCAGAATCAGACTACACCACAGCCCACCGCTCCGACCTCTCACTGACGAGCGGTAGCTGAACAACACTTTTTAAGGGCGAATTTAGGCACGGAGGCGGGACTTTTTGTTCCGGTTCCGTGCTTTTCTTCTGTAGCTCACTACTGCGAAAAAACCTTAGGTGTGTGTAACGGTCGACAAGGAGAGGAGGTTTATTATTTATTATGCGAATTGGAATAATTGTCTTGGGATCGAAGAGACTCACTCAGATACTCAAGGCGGCCATGAGTGTGCTCGGCGAGCTTGGGCATGAGGCCACGGATGCCTCCAATTCGCTGTATAGTCTCAATAGCTTTGAATTTCTTGTTTTTATTGCGGAGCCGAAGGGGCTTTTCGGTGCCCTCGATCCGTCGGTAGCGCCGATATTGGGGAAGTACGAGGGCCTCCAAGGCAAACGATGCCTCGCGCTTATGAGACGTGGAGGGCTCAGACCAGCACTCGCACTTCAGAGATGCATGAATGCGCTTGAGCATGAAGGTCTAGTCGTAGTGGAAGGTGAAATTTTTTCAGATGCTCGGTCAGTCGAGGCAATAGTGCGGAACGCTCCGCTGAGGCGTGCGTAAACAATGAAGAATTACTATGAAATATTAGGGGTTCACCCCGATTCAAGCCCTCAGGATATTAAGAGCGCGTTCCGGAAGCAGGCCAAACGTCTTCACCCCGACATGCACTATTCTTCCGAAAGCTTTAAATCCAAGGAATCCACCGCAACACTTCGCGAATCGGCGATGCGCCTCATTCTCGAGGCGTACAAGATACTCTCCGACGCCGAAAAACGCCGAGCCTACGACCGTGAGCTTCGGAGACGCGAGCGTGAAAATAAGGGTTTCGACTACAGGGAATTTCTGCGTCAGCGCGCAAGCGATCCGGAGAGTATGGCAAAACTAATAGTATACGATCTCCTCCATGACCTGGAGGATGAGGCAATCACGATCTACGAGCGCAGCAAGGCCTTTGGCGATTTTCGACTGGAACGTTGGCTCGAGCGTGGAGAGGCCATGGACTCTGAGTACTGCATCGCGGAAGAATACGAGAAACGTGGCAAATACATAAAGGCCTATCAAATCTACAAGAAGATCATCGCGATGGAACTCGAGAGGCCGTGGTTCCGTTACTACTTTGATGTGATCGCGCTCAAGTTCAGATTTCTTCTGCTCCAGAAGCTTCCTGGAAGAATTGATGAGGAAGATTATCTCGATCGGCTCGACGAGGCGATTGAAATGCGCATCACTCCTAGGGAGACGGCGCAGTACTTGAGGAAAAAGGCTGAGATTCTTCTGCACCGAGGAGAGATGGATGCCGCCTCGGATGCGGTACAACAAATCGCTGAAGTGTATCCAAAACTCGCGGGTTTCTCCGCACTGCGTGCGAAAGTGCAGCGCTCTCAGGGAATGACTGCCATGAGCGGCGGGGATTCGGAATATTAGTGAACATTACTATTTGAAGCAATAGAGAATTCTGAATTGAAAGCGAGCGAATGTGTATGAAAAAGATGATGATGTGGCTCATAGTGTTGTTCTTCGGCTCAATGCCGATTTTCGCCCAAACGAGTATCGATAAGCCTGCAGCAACACTCAAGCTGACCAAGCAAGAGGTTATTTCTGTGCGGCAGCTCAGGGCTGATATCGATCGACTTGAGAATGCCACCGGTGTGAAATTTACCGCCGAGCAGCGGAAAGATGTGCTCGATTCCAGAATCAACAGCATGCTCTTTCTGCAGTTCTGCGAAAATGAGAAAATTACGGTGTCAGATGCCCGGGTGAACGCCACGCTTGCCCAGCTCAAGAGCCAGCTTGGTCCCACTGCGACCGACGCAGATTTGGAAAAATCGCTGCGAGCCTCCGGAGTCTTCGTCGATCCCGCGGTGTACGTGCGCCAGAGACTACTCTTCGAGGCCTATATCCAGACCAAGAAGCCCGCTGAAATTAAGGCGGCCCTCACCCCGCCGACTGCCGACGAAATCTTGAAGGCCTACGATCTCGCGAAAGCCTCGCTCGTGCGGCCCGACACGATCCGTATCAGCGTGATCTACATCGACACTAAAGGAAAGAGCGATGCCGATATCGCAAAAGCCAAGGACACTATGTCGGGTATCTCGAACACTCTCAAGGCGAATCCCTCCAAGTTCGATGAGTATGTGCTTCGTGCCGGCGACGCAGCCGGCTACAAGGCCATTCCCTCTCTGTATCTTGAGAAGACCGCGCAGAGCAAGAAGATCTTCGGTGACGATTTCTTCAATGCGGCGTTCCAGACGAAGGTCGGTGATATCTCTTCGGTGATTCAGACACCTACCGGCCTAAGAATTGTACGTGTCAATGAGTTCATCCCGCAGAAGCAACTCACGCTCTCCGATACGGTGCCAGGCAATCAGAATCTCACAGTACAAGAATTCCTGGCCATGCAGCTCGCCTCCGAGAAGGAGCAGATTTTCCTCAATAAAACCGAATCTGACCTCATTGCGAGTCTGCGAAAGCAAGCAACAATTAAAATTTTTACCGATAATCTAAACTGGTGAGGGGGAAAAGTGGCATCACGAAGAAAAGCGAGAATTCTGGCGGTTCAGGCACTTTACGCCTGGGAAATGTCCGGGCAATCACTCTCGGAGCTGCTTGCCTTCGAGTGGCTCGATGAGAAGAAGAACGCATATGAACCAGAAATTCTCGCTTTTTCCAAACTCCTCATCGCGGGAACCATCGAGCGGATTGAAGAGATCGATGCCCTCATACAGCGACATCTCGAGCACTGGACCTTTGAACGCCTACGAAAGGTCGATCTGGCGATTCTACGTGTAGGTACCTACAGTCTTATATACCAGAGCGACATTCCCGCGCAGATCAACATCGATGAGGCTATCGAGATCGCCAAGGAATATGGCAGCGAGGATTCTTACCGCTTTATAAACGGGGTACTCGATGGAATACTCAAAGATAGAGCAGAAGAAGGGCAGCGATGATACGACTAAAAAATGAGCGGCAGATTGAGGGTATCCGCGCATCGTGCGCCATGCTGTCTGAAATGTATGAAGCGCTTAAACCCCTTGTAAAGCCGGGTGTAACTCCTAAGGAGCTGGACACGTTCGCTGAAGAGTTCATTCGCGCACACGGGGGAAAACCGGCCTTTCTCGGATACGAAGGCTATCCAGCCACACTCTGTGTGTCTGTTAATGAGGTAGTGATTCATGGCATCCCTCACGACAGACCGCTTGTAGAGGGTGACATTGTGGGGATCGATAGCGGCATCGAGCTCAACGGCTACTTTTCCGACGCAGCGATCACCTTGCCGGTCGGCGCCATCAGCCCCGAAGCCCAGCGTCTCCTCGACGTCACGCGAGAGTGTCTTAACCTTGCAATCGCTCAAATTGTACCACATGCGCGCATCTCGGATATTTCGCGCGCAGTATTCTCGCACGCGACGAAAAACGGCTTCAAGGTTGTGCGTCAATACTGCGGCCACGGTGTTGGTCTCGAGATCCACGAGGATCCTCAGATCCCTAACTATGTCTCGGTGGGGCCTAACCCACGGATCATGCCGGGTATGGTGCTCGCCATTGAACCGATGATCAATATCGGCACGAGCGATGTGCGCGTACTCGACGACGACTGGACTGTAGTGACCATGGATGGTTCGCTTTCAGCGCACTTCGAGCACACGGTACTCGTTACGACCGATGGCTGCGAAGTGCTTACTAGATGGTGAATTAAGAGCCTATCCGTACAAATTTCCAAAACTCATGTAACGTTCCTCCAATGTTCTTTTTTTATTATATTGAATTGAGCTTATGCAAATTCTATAGAGCATCGGAGGATACACTATGTCTATAATCAAGAAGCTACATTCGCGCAATTTTTTCATTGCGAACTTGGTAGTTCTCGGGATTGTGATCGGTTTTGCGCTCGCGTTCACCTTTAGGGCTGGTCCCTCATCTGGTGGTTCCGCGCTCCCTGTTGTCAAAGCTGAATCACCATCGCTCGTCACGAGCGCAGATACCGAATCGGCGATAGCTACTGCGGAATCGGTTCAAAATGCCTTCCGTAACATCGCGAAGACCGTACTCCCTGCGGTTGTCGAGCTGGATGTCGTTGAGAACCCACCGAAGGCCCAAACAGCGCCTCAACAGGATCAGACTCCTCAGTTTCCCTTCAATTTCTTCTTTGGACCGGATAGCCCTATGCCACAGCAGTATCAGCCTCAGGAAGGGCTTGGCTCGGGCGTGATCGTTCGCAGATCCGGAAAAACTTTCTATGTGCTCACCAATAATCATGTAGCCGGCAACGCGTCTAAGATCACCGTAAAGCTGAGCGACGGCCGCCAATATGATGGTAAGCTCGTCGGCGCCGATTCTCGGAAAGATGTGGCGCTCGTGAAATTCGAATCGAACGCCACCGACATCTCGTTGGCGAGGCTCGGTGACTCCTCGCAGCTTCAGGTGGGCGATTGGGCGATTGCGCTCGGAAGCCCCTTTGGCTATGTCTCTTCTGTGACCGCGGGCATTATCAGCGCCCTCGGCAGAAGCGGCGGTCCGGACGGTAACATCAACGATTTTATTCAGACCGATGCGGCGATCAATAAAGGTAACTCCGGCGGTGCGCTTGTCAATATCCGAGGAGAGGTGGTAGGTATAAACACTTGGATCGCTTCGCCCTCCGGCGGCTCGGTCGGCCTCGGTTTCGCAATTCCCATCAACAACATTAAGAGCACGATCGACGACTTCATCACCAGCGGCTCGGTGAAATATGGCTGGCTCGGCGTGAGCCTCTCCAACATCACGCAAGATCAGGCGAGCGCGAAAGAACTTGGTCTCGACAACATGAAGGGCGCGCTTGTCGGCAACATTTTCCTCAAGGGCCCCGCCGACAAGTCCGGCATTCTCCCCGGCGATTTCATCACGGCGGTGAATGGTAATCCTGTGCAGAGCACTGATGACCTCGTGCGTGTCGTGGGCGACATTAAGGCAGGAACAAACGCAAAATTCGACCTCATCCGCAATGGCAAACAGATCACGCTCGAGGCCAAGATCGATCTCAGGAATGACGCCATCGCCTCGAACAATGCGCTTATTTTCCCAGGAGCCACGCTGCTCTCAATCAAGTCCGATTCGGTGGACAAGAAGCAGATTCCCGAAGGCGTGAAAGGTGTGCTGGTGGCTGATGTGCTCGCTAAATCGCCCGCTGCCACCATGGGACTGCAGACTGGCGACATCATCACCAAGGTTAACGGCAAAAATGTCAACAATCTCAAGGACTACTACGACCTGATTGGAAAGAATTTAGGAAAGAAACTCGTTTACACGATTAATCGCAATGGTCAAATACTCGAGACTCTTGCCTATCTAGGGAAGTGAGTATATAGTCCCCGATAAGAGCTGGTTATTCCATGCAAGGAAGCCTCCACGCGGAGGCTTCCCTTCTTTTTTGGGGAAGAAACTTTATGCACAAAGAATTTGTTCCTTATGATACCATCCGCGACAATGCAATTAAACTCGCGTATCAAATCTACAAGGACGGATTTATTCCCGATGTCATCTATGTGTCGTTGCGTGGCGGTGCATACATGGGCAATGTGATAAGTGAATACTTCAAGTTTGTGAAGGGCAACGGACGCCCCGTATTCTACGCTGCGGTTGTTGCGCGCTCGTACTGCGGTTTCGACCAGCAAGAGGCCATTAAGATTGATGGCTGGACCTATAATCCCGATTTCTTACGCCACGGCGACAAGGTGTTGCTCGTCGACGATGTGTTCGATTCCGGCCGTACCATCAACTATCTGACTAAAGTCATCATGGACAGGGGATTGCCGCGAAGCGACATCAAGATCGCCGTCCACGATTATAAGGTTCGAGAGTACATCCCGCAACATTTGCCGATTACGCCGGATTATTGGTGCAGAAAGATTGAGGTGAAGTCGCGGGAGGACGAGCTTTGGATTCACTACATGAGCCACGAACTTGAGGGGCTCACCGCGCAGGAAGTCAAAGAGCATTACCTGAAGAATGATCCTGAGCTCGCTCAAGCGATGGAACTTATCGTTCGAAATTAAATTACTGTTCCGTCAGGAATTACCTTGTTTTTTGGAATCACGATGATTCCATCGACAATGTAGTGTGTGCTGTATTCGCCTTCAACTCGCTGTAGCGGGTCGATACCGATCCTGCAGTTTGCACCGATACGGGCGTTTTTGTCGATGATGGATCGTCGAATGATTGAACCCCCGCCGATACCGATATTGGGTATGTGCTTTTTGCTATTTTCGGCCTTCTCGGCATCCGTTTCGTAGTAGTCGGCACCCATGCAGACCACCCCGTCGAGGCTCGCGCCGGATTCGATGATGGTGCGGATTCCGACTATGGAGCGCGTGATGGACGCATTGGTGATAATGCAGCCGTCGCTCGCGAGCACCTGATTCAAGGTACAGTAGTTGAGTTTTGAAGCGGGAAGATTACGTGCGTGCGTGTAGATCGGCATGTGCTCATCGTAAAAATTGAACTTGGGATTGATGTCGGTGAGCTCGATGTTTGCTTCGTAGAAGCTCCGAATCGTGCCAATGTCTTCCCAATAGCCATCGAATACGAAGGTGTTGACCTTCTCCTTCACGACCACCGAGGGAATGATCTCCTTGCCGAAATCATTCGCATCCATCTGCATGACTTCTTCGATGAGCGATGCGTCGAAAATGTAGATTCCCATGCTCGCGAGGTAGGGTTTCGAGGAATCTGAGCCTCTGGGCCTAAGTGTAGCGGGAATCTGAAATTCGTCGATATTCTTCGTTGGACCCGGTTTTTCCAGGAAGCTATCGATGCTTGAATCCGCTTTGATCTTGATGATACCGAGGGCGCTCGCGGACTCTCGTGGCACGAGGGTTCCTGCAACCGTGAGGCGGCTTCCTGACTCGAGGTGCTGCATGAACATTTTTGTAAGGTCCATGCGGTAGAGCTGGTCTCCTGAAACGATTAAATAGTGCGTGGGGTTGTGGGGCCGAAAGTGAATCAAATTCTTCCTCACCGCATCCGCCGTACCCTCGTACCAGCCTGAGTGAGCCGGTGTCTGCTCCGCCGCGAGAATCTCGACAAAGCCCTTTGAAAACTGATCAAAATTGTATGATCGCGAAATGTGAAGGTGGAGCGAGGCAGAGTTGAACTGAGTGAGAATGTAGATTTTTTTAAACCCTGAGTTGATGCAGTTAGAAATCGGAATATCGACAATGCGATATTTCCCACCAAAAGGAACCGCTGGCTTGGATCTTTCCTTGGTCAGCGGGAAAAGACGCGTACCTTTTCCACCCCCCAGGACGATCGACAGAATTTCGGCCATATTCGCTCCTTTCCGGTTTTGTGCCGATTTACCTTTTTTATGCTGATAGGTAGAGTATACCCTATGAACGTGGAATCCGCAAATGCCACTTATGACGAATTAGCTGCGTTCCTCGCTTCTAAGAGCGAAATTGCGTGGTCGACAAGATTCCCGGCAAAAACGGCTGCATTCGTCCCGCTCCCGGAAGATCTCTCTCCTGCGCTCACCCATGCGCTCGCGAAGCGCGGTATCTCAGCACTTTACAACCATCAGCGAGTAGCCTATGAGCTTGCGAGGTCGAAGCGCGATTTCGTCGTGGTGACGCCTACAGCCTCGGGAAAGACGCTCTGCTACAACCTGCCGGTATTGCAGACTCTCCTCGAAGAGCCTGAGGGAAGGGCGCTTTACCTCTTTCCCACCAAGGCACTCTCCCAAGACCAGCAGAGCGCCCTTAACGAGGTGATGCTCGCGGGTGAGGTGGGGCTAACCGTGAATACCTACGACGGCGACACGCCGGCCGACATCCGCACCAAAGCGCGCACTTCCGGGCGGATCATCATATCGAATCCAGACATGCTCCACGCAGGTATTCTGCCGAACCACACGCGTTGGGTGAAATTCTTTTCAAACTTAAAATATATCGTTATCGACGAGTTGCACGCGTATCGGGGTGTTTTTGGAAGCCATGTAGCCTCGGTGGTGCACCGCCTCATGCGCATCGCTCGGTTCTATGGCGCTTCGCCGGTATTCATCTTCTCTTCGGCGACCATTGCAAACCCGAGCGAGCTCGCGGAACGCTACATCGAGCGGCCTGTTGCGCTGATCGAAGAAAGTGGCGCGGCAGTTGGCGAGAAAATTCTCATGTGTGTCAACCCACCGCTAGTCGATGAGGTCCAAGGAATTCGCCGCTCGAGCGTGCACGAAGCGGAGTCGATCATGCTCTGGCTCCTTAAAAAGGGTATTAAAACAATTCTTTTTTCGCGTTCCCGTCTCCAGGTCGAGCTCCTCTCAAGCTATCTCAACAAGAAGCTTGAGAATAGCTACAACGAGAACCAAGGACTTGTCGTGAAGCCCTATCGATCGGGACTTTTGCCCTCTGAGCGGAGGGCGATCGAAAAGGGGCTGCGCAACGGAGAAGTGCAAGGTGTAGTGTCGACGAACGCGCTCGAGCTGGGAATTGATATTGGTGGATTGGATGCTGCAGTGATCACAGGATATCCGGGCAGCATCGCGTCGTTCTGGCAGCAGGCAGGACGAGCGGGGCGAAGTTCGAGAACTTCGCTCGCGGTCTATGTCGCGTCGGCGGAGCCACTTGATCAGTATTTCGCCGCGCATCCCGAGTATTTTCTCTCGAAGGGGGCGGAGCTTGCCCATATCGATGCCTACAACCCCTACATATTTACCGATCATTTGAAGTGCGCGACCTTTGAGTTGCCATTTAGCGAGGGTGAGGCTTTCTCGCCCGACAGTTCGAACGAGGAGGCCGTGCGGCTTACCGCCGAGGCGCTTACCTACCTCGAAGAAGAAGGAATCGTAAGGCATACCTCGGGCCGTTATTTCTGGTCGGCTGAAGGCTATCCCGGGGAGAAAATCTCGCTGCGCTCCGCTACCACGGAGAATGTGGTGATCATCGAGGTAACCCAGGGGCGCCACGAGGTGATAGGCGAAATGGACAGACCAAGCGCCAAAGAGCTCCTCTTCGACAACGCGGTCTATCTCCACCTCGGAACCCAGTTCCAAGTAAAGAAGCTCGATCTTGAGAAGCGTGTGTGCTTCGTCGAGCGGAGCGATGCGGATTATTGGACGGATTCGATTGTGAAGCGCGATATCGAGGTACTCACACAGGATGTGCGCGCGTCCAACCATGAGTGCGAGCAGATCCTCGGCGATATTCTCGTTCGGAGCCAAGTGGAAAAGTATAAAAAAATGAGGTTCATTACCAACGAGAATGTTGGGTATGGCGAGATTTGGTTGCCGCCAGAGGAGATGCAGACCCAGGCTCTCATCCTCGTGATTTCTCCTGAGAGCTCGAGCGGCCGGCTGCTTGCGGGGCTTTCTCCAGAGAAGGTCGACGCCGTGCTCTACAGCGCCGCCAATCTGCTGCGAAAACTCGCGCCATCGCGAGTGCTCTGCGACATCCACGACATTGGGGTGGTATCGCGGGCGAGAGATATTTTTTTCAAGGCCCCGACGTTGTATTTTTACGATATGTACCCCGGAGGGACCGGTATCGCAGAGGCGCTGCGCATATGTATCGCCGATGTTGAGAAGCGCGCGGTTGAGCGAGTGGCTAGTTGTTCATGCGCGAGCGGCTGTCCTTCCTGTATCGGCGTAGAGGCGGCTGGCTCGGACAATAAGTCGATTACCCTAGAGCTGTTAAGAAATCTCTATGAAGCAGACAAGGCATGAGGCGCACGTTCGGAGCGGCAATGTCTGGCATGGCAATACCTAGCGTGGCAATGCTCGGAGCGGCAATGCCCGGAGCGGCAATGCCCGACGCGGCGCGCAAAGAGCATTTGTATGGATCTTAAGAGTCGATTGACGCTCATAAAAAAAAGCGAAACAGTGACACGTACGCCCCGAAAGGAAGTCCTTGCGCGGGAACCCCTTTCGGGCTGGGAGCGCGCGGCAGCGCACATATGGACACGCGTGGTCGACATTCCTTTCCCGCAAGTGCCAGAACAGTTTTTCCCAAAGCTCATGCGCCGCGAGTACTCGAGAAGTGCGAGTACCGAAGGCCCGCTCGAAGCTGGTACTAAAGAATCACTCTCTCTCGACCGCCTCGCGTTTTTCGATCTTGAGACAACAGGGCTTTCAGGTGGATCCGGCACGGTCGCCTTTCTCGCGACTGTGGCGCACTTTGAGGGGCGCGATCTCGTTCTGTCCCAGACCTTTATGGAAGATTATCCCGGAGAGCCTGATTTTCTCGAAATAGTGTGCGGCCAGCTTTTATCCGCGGAATGGATCGCGAGCTATAATGGTGCCTCTTTTGACCTCCCTCTCCTCCAAAGTCGCTGCGTCGTAAATCGAATTCCGCCTCCTCTGGTTCGACAGATCGACATTCTGCACGACTGCCGCCGCTTCTGGGCATACCGCACAGAGTCCTGCACCCTTGGCTCGATGGAAGAGATCCTGCTTTCGAAGCGCCGTGTAGATGATATTCCCAGCACGCTCGTTCCCCGCATTTGGCTCGACTTCGTAAAGGCGCAGACACTTCACGAAGAGCAGCGCGCGCTCCTCCAGCTCGTGTGGCGTCACAATCTAGAAGACGTCATCTCGCTCGCTGAAATTTTCCTTATTGTGGAATCGGCGTATAGAGAACCACAGCGTGCTCTTATTCAGCATGCGATCGATCCCGGTGGCCTTGCGTCGAGCCTCTTGAGGTTGGGGCGGCAGCTTGAAGCGAAGCGCGCACTGATATGCGTACGCGACCAGCCCCAAGACTTTGCATTTTCGGCAAAAGTGAGGATGAAGGCGCTCCGCCAGCTGGCAGCTTTAGCGCGACAGGAGCGAGATTGGGAGTTGTACCGCCAGACCGTGCTCGCGATGGACGACGATTCAATCTATGGGTGTGTCGCGAAGGCGAAACTCTATGAGCACCTTGAGAAAGACATAACACTTGCCCTCACATGGGCGCTGCGCGCGCGTGATATCATCGTTAGGCTCAAGGAGAAAAACGAGGATCTGGAGGCTTCGAAGCACACAGAATTTCTGGAGTCGATTGAACACCGACTCGGGAGGCTCAGAAAGAAACAGGGGCGACGGAACTGAGTGCGGCCAAATAGCTGGCTACTCCTGCGCTTTGAGCGTATCGCCGAGTTGCCCGCAAGCGCCCATGACTCCCCGTCCTCGATTCATGCGCGGTATCGTCACAATACCATTGTGGTCGAGTATCTCCGCGAACTGTTTCACCTGTGCCGTGCTCGGTGTTTTGAATGCCATGCCCTCAATGGGGTTCCATGCGATGAGGTTGACCTGCACCTTAAGAGGAGCAATCCATTCGGCAAGCGCTATCGCGTCATGCTCGCTCGTGTTCATAGTGTCGATTAGCACTACTTCGAGGGTGATCCTATCACGTGTAACACGCTGATACTCGAGGAGTGCGGACTTGAGCGTTTCGAGGGGCCAGGTCTTGTTGACGGGCATAAGGTGCGTCCGGAGCTCTGGATTCGCGGAGGTGAGCGAGACCGCAAGTCGCACAATCGGCCCATGTGCAGCGAGGTCGAGGATGCCGGGCACAATGCCGCTCGTCGAGATCGTGATTTTGCGCGTCGACATTCCAATCCCCTCGTGGTTCGAGAGAAGGGCGATTGCACGACGGACATTCTCGAGATTGAGGAGGGGTTCGCCCATTCCCATGAAAACAACATTCGAGATGAACCCACGCAGTCTACGCAGAAGGTGAAACTGTTCGAGGATCTCGTCAGCGCCGAGATTCCTTAAGAAGCCGAGGGTACCGGTCTTGCAGAAAGCACAGCCCATGGGGCAGCCCACCTGACTCGAGAGACAGGCAGTCTTTCTCCCTTCGATGTCCTCGAGGAGCACGCACTCGACCGCTGCGCCGTCACGGAGGCGAATCTGGAGTTTAAGTGAGCCGTCTTCGTCGACCAACTGCTTTTCGATATTTGAGGAAATCGGGTGCCCGTCAAAACGCTCCGAGAGGCGTTCACGCAGTGGCTGAGGGATATTCGTCATCGAGTCGAAAGATTCGATTCCCTTGGATATCCACTTGAATATCTGCTTTGCACGGTAGAGCGGCTCTTCCGGAAAAAGAGCGGCCAACTCTTCAAGAGTCAGACCGCTCGGATAGACAGTGGGTGGAATGTGTCTAGATGTGTCCGTCATGCCTTTCCTGTGAGTTTGGAGAGCGCATCAGTAATGACGGGATTCTTGATACCCATGCGCTGGAATTCAGTGAGTACCTCGACGGCAAGCTGACGCTGATTGTTCATGAGGTAGGTCTGTGCGAGCTCAACGTAAATCCGGTAGTTCTTGGGGTCATTCTGCAAGAGTGAGCGGAGGCTTGCAATTGCCTCTTCGTATTTGCCCTGTTGGCGTGAAATCACGGCGAGACCAAGCACGGCGTAAATGTCGAATTCGATATTGAGCGCGTTCTGATAGTATTCGGCGGCCTTTTCGAAATCGCCCATGTTACGGTAGGCATCTCCCGCGCGTGTGAGAATTACCTTGTTCTTGGGGTCTTTGTCGAGAATCTTATTCCAATAAAGGAGCGATATATTCTGCTTGCCGACGCCTCGATAGCAATCTGCAATGCCGAAAAGCGCGTAGAAATTGTCCGGTTCCTTACTGAGCGCCTTCTCGAAGTAGGGAATGCCTTTATCGAAGTGTTTGAGTTTTCGGTAGCAATTTCCGATTGCGGTGAGCACACGGATATCGACATTATCTGACTCGAGTTCGACCATGCGTTGCCAGTAGGTGAGTGCTTCCTTATACTCTTTGAAATCGTAGTGGAGGTGGCCGAGACCGATCAACGCGTAATGGTTGTCAGGGTTGAGCTCGAGAACGCGTTGGTAAATCGACTTCGATTTACGGAAATCGTGCACCTTGCGATAGGCGTCCGCGATGCGGGTGAGCACTGTGATGTTTGTATTATCGTGAAGCAGATACTGCTCCCAAATCTCGATTGCCTTCTGGAACTGATTAAGGGCCTTGTAGCAGTCTGCCAGGCCGAAGAGCGCGTAGCTGTTGCCTGGATGGAAGACTAGACAACGGCGGTAGTGGTCTGCCGCCTCTTTGAAGCGGCCACGCTTGCGGGCTGCGTCGCCCATGCCGACGAGGGCGTAGTTGTTCTCTTTATCTTTTTCGAGAATCTGCACGAAACACTCGATCGCCTCGTCGAAGCGATTTTCCTTAAGGAGCTGATACCCCTTCTTGGAGGTTACCGCGATTTCGGCGTTTTCGGATTGAATATCTTCGGGCATGTCGAAAAAGTCGTCGTTATAAGGGAGAGTAGGCATGTCGCTCATTACTTTTACCTCTTGGCGGAAAGTATTTTTACATATGGCTGTACAACAGCCTGGAATTTATTACTTATTTCTTTCCGTCTATTGTTAATGAAGGAATTATACAATTGATCTATAATAAAAGCAATATTTTGAAAATAATTCTTTAGCTAATTTTTTACAATTTTTTATAGAACCTGACAATAGACCGGCCATAGATGCGCATATCGTAGCCTTCGAGTGTCCCCACGCGCTCTGGAAGACGATCCTCACGGGGAAAGTGAATCAGTACGAGACTTCCGATCTTGAGTGATGGTGAGCGGTCCACTCGTTCGAGAAGCTGCATTTTGAAAGGATAATCGAAGGGCGGATCGAGGAAGAGAATATCGAAGGGGGTCTTATTTCGGAGAATAAAGGTTTCCGCGGGTATGGCCTTGCAGAAGAGCGGAGGCTCCGAAATCGCAGCGTTCTCGAGCAGCACAGGGAATTTTTTTCGATCTTTCTCGACACAGACAACGGGATTCGCGCCGCGTGAAGCCGCTTCAAGCCCGATAATTCCTGATCCAGCGAAGAGATCGAGAAAAGAGTTTCCGGAGAGGTCTCCCAGAACACCAAAAACCGATTCGCGCATCCGGTCCATCGCGGGTCGAATCTGAAGGTCGCCTTCGGGCATCTTGACTGTACGCCCTGTGTAGATTCCTCCCGTAATACGCATAATCACCAGCCCTTGGTGCGGAATTCTCGTCGAATTTCTCGATCGAGGTCTCGAGCTTTGATGTCTGCCCGTTTGTCGTACGCCTTCTTTCCTCGGCAGAGCCCAAGCTCGAGCTTCACAAGCCCGTGCTTGAGATAAATGCTCAGAGGAATCAGCGTGAGGCCTTTCTCACGCACGCGTCGGTCGATGCGCTTGATCTCCTGACGGTGCAGGAGAAGCTTTTTGGGACGATCGGGATCGTGTCCGAAAACTGAGGCGTGGGCATACTCTGAAATGTGAAAATTGTTGAGCCATACTTCTTGGTTTTTTATCTCCGCGAAGGAATCGCCGAAACTCACGCGTCCATCCCTAATGGACTTTACCTCGGAGCCGAGGAGGGAAATACCGCACTCAAAGGTCTCCTCGACCTGATAGTCAAAGCGGGCACGACGGTTGACGGCGATATTCTTGATGGGCTCTTGCGATCTCATTTTTTTACTATAGCCGGCCTAAACCCAAGGAATTCAGAGGCATGAGTGGCGGGGACAGGACCGCGCATGCCGGCGGATATCGACTCGGGCTTAATCGCCCAGCAGCCGCCGAGCACGGTTTTTGAGCCGATAGCCGAAGTGAGATCCGCAAAGGTACTTGAGCTATCCCAAATCCAGGGGTAAGGCCTGAATCCATCCGAGGTCCACTCCCAGACATTGCCGTAAAGGTCGGCGAACCCGAGGCTGTCCCGACCTGCAGACCCGACCGGTAGAGGCCCCGATGCAGAGCGATCGCTGAACACACCAAAGGCTGTGGGATTCTTCGCGCTATTGATGGAGGCCGCATTCCACATAGCCTCGGTGGGAAGCACAACCTTGTAACCTGCCGGAGCTTGTGCGCTCAGCCAATCGCAGTACGCACTCGCGGCAAACCACGAAACCCCTGTAATGGGAACGGTGTCGGATTTGGATGGATCGTAGGTGGCGAGGTATGAAGTATCGGCCAATCCCTTCGCAATGAGAGAAGCTCTGTTTTCGGGTTTCCACTGCGGATTCTGGGAAAGGAATCGGTTGAACTCGGCGCGTGTGACTTCAGTCGAAGAGAGCCCGAATGCCGGTGTGGAAGCCGCGTAGGGAACCTGTGTCCCACCGGGTGTGGTGAGGACGCTGCGTACCGAACCTGGCGCGAACATGATGAACGATAGTGGTCCAATAGAGATGCTGCCGGAGCGAGGAGGGTGCGTAGGGCTCAGAACTTCCACTTGATGTGTGGCCGAGGCGGCGGCGTCTTTGATCCCGGGGAACTGCTTTTCGGACACGATTTCGGAGAGGGCGACGGAGAAATTAGGTGAACTTGCCAAAAGCGCCGCCGCCGATCGCGCAAGCGAGATGTAGCCGAGTGGGCTGGCGCCTGGCGCGCCCAGCGCAGATGAAGCGTATAGTGCATCGCGGAGCGAGCTTGAATTCTCGGCCATGCTCATGCTCGCTGCGAGCAAGGGTGAAGCCAGATCCGTGCGTTCAGCAGGGGAGAATACCGAGAGATCGCGCGCCGATTCGGAAAGGGTCATGGGAATCTGGTAGATTGCGCTCGGCCTGCCGGTGAGCGACCACATTGCGAAGTTGGAGAAGGAAGGAGTGAGAATTGCCGATGCCGAATCCGGCTTGAGCTCGTAGGCTATACGCACTTTGGGAGGAAAAAGGATCGTCGCGAAAATACGGTTGGGGACGGCGATATCGAGAGTCTGGGAGGAAAATCCAAGCTTCTGAATTCGAAGCTGATGTTTTCCTGGTCTGGCATGAACACCATCGAGGCTGTTTCCCTGGTATGCGCCATCAATGTATACAGCTGCTGCCTCGGGCGTTCCCTTGAACACAAGCTGTGCGCCTGGATTTTTCAGCGCGGGATTGACGAAGATGAAAAATACAAGAATAAAAATTATAAGTATATATATAGCAGGAACATATATTCGAGGATTTACGCCTAACATGGATTTGAGCTTGACTTTTGTCTGAGCGATGTCCTGCTCGGTGATTTTCTCGGACTCTTTCATTGCAGGTCAAGCCTAGCCGAAGGGCACCGTCTTGTCAACGATATGCGCTCATGATAGCTTGATATCGAAATGAAAAGAGTGGATTTCGTCGATAGACTCATTGGATACTCAGAAGAAGTTCTCACTCGAAGGAAGAAAAAGGCTCTCCGCGAAAAAATGAAACAGCAGAGACGCCATCCTGTCGTCGATTGGATCTATGCGATTCTCTGGGCAGCATGTGTCGTCCTTGTCATCAATCAGTATGTGTTTCAGGCATATCGCATTCCCTCGGAGTCGATGCAAAATACACTACTCATCGGTGATATGATTTTTGTCGACAAACTTTCATACGGACCTGAGCTGCTTCCCGGTGTGCTGAAAACTCCCGGATTGACAAAACCGCACCGTGGCAATGTCATCATCTTCGAGAACCCTTCATACCTTTCACGGGGGCCGTTCTACAATATCTTCCAGCAGCTTCTGTATATGGTCACCTTCACACTCGTCGACATCGACAGAGACCCTTCCGGACAACCTCGGGTACACTACCTCATCAAGCGCGATATCGGTGTTGGCGGCGATACAATACGAGTGAGAGATGGAGAAGTCGCGATTAAGCCGCGCGGCGCATCATCGTTCATAGACGAAAAGACGCTGATGACAGGGATGAATCTTCCCGTAAAAACGCATCGCCTTGTCACCCCTGCGGAATATTCTGAGATCAACAATGTGGGGGTGGCGTCCGCATACGCAGAGCTGAACCTCCCGCTACCGATGCGCATTGGAACACCGCTCGCCCAGAACGCGAACAAGGACGCCTTTCAATATGATATGAGCCGGGTGACCACCCTTAGAGACGCCAATCCATCGGATACACGGAACGCACAGCTCGCACAGCGCTATGAGGTAGGATGGTACATCGCGGATTCGAGAGTCTTTCCCATGGGAGACAACCGGGACAACTCCCGCGACGCGCGCTACTTTGGGCCAGTCGCCGAAAAGAAAGTGTTAGGTCACGCGCTGTTTATCTATTTCCCATTGAGCAGGATGGGCAGAATCAAATAGCTGAGAGAGGCGAATGTTGAGTCGTAGGCCTGTGCGATATGCTGAAAAAATCGACAGGAGCAAGAAGCGAGCGAGAATTATAACTAATATCGCGATCCTCATCGTGCTCTGCCTGGTGGCGCGATCTTTGGTGACGCAGACCTGGCGGATTGAGAATGATGCAATGGTGCCGAGTCTCCACAAAGGCGACATTGTGCTCGTTGTGCCCTATGTCCTGCGTATTAAGGGCATGCCTGAAGGACTCGCCGGCGGGGCGAGTATTGGAGATGTGGTGCTCATTAGCGACGGTTACGAGCTTATTGTCCCGGCTCGACAGCGCTTCGTTGATGCTGCGATCAGATTCCTGACTTTCCAACGCCTCTCGATCCTCAAAAATGAATACGGCGATTCATTCTCAGTTCCCACCTTTATGCGAGTGTCTTCAATAGAAGACAATTCGACAAATGAGAAGAAGGATCTAACTTTTATCCTTTCGAACGATCAGCAGGATCCTGGCACGCGTGCAACCAAACTGCGACTTGTTTCGTCGTCGTTGATCAAGGGTAAAGCGATTTTCAGGATATGGCCCCTCTCAGCGATTGGTCCCGTGCAATGAACCTAGATGCCGGCATGCTCCTGAGCGCGATTCCTCCTGCCTATACTCAATTTCCTCCACGATCGCTCTACCTGCACATTCCTTTTTGCGCGGGACGGTGCTCCTACTGTGATTTCTTTTCAGTCAGGTCTACTGCCTACCCACAGGCTCCCTACATCGACGCATTGCTTGAGCAGTTACGCGTATGGTCTTCCTCTTGTGGTACGAATTCATTCGATACAATTTACATCGGAGGCGGAACCCCCTCGGTGCTGGACAAAAGGAGCCTCGAGAAGCTTCTCACCGCGCTCTCAACATACGCAGCACATGGATGTGAGTGGACTATTGAGGCGAATCCAGAGAGTCTCAGCGAACAATTCCTCGAAATACTCGCCGAGTCAGGAGTAACCCGGCTGTCACTTGGCATCCAGACACTTTCAGTTGAGGAGTGGGACCTTCTGGGGCGCATCGGATCCATCGCAGAATCGCGTGCGGCGCTCGAACGAGCACGTACCTATCCCTTTGATCTCTCTCTCGACCTTTTGGTGGGTATTCCACACCGACCTGGAATGGCCAATTTCATGACTATGGCGAAAACGCAACTCTTGACAACACTGTCAGAACTTGCGCCGCAGGTGGCACACCTTTCGCTCTATGATCTTACTCTAGAGTATGGTACTGCGCTCGAGCACCGCGTCAAGGCGGGCGAACTCAGCATGCCGGATGCGGATGATCTGGCTGAACTTCGGCTCATCGCTGACGAATTTCTGGAATCGGTAGGATTCTATCGCTACGAAGTCTCGAATTATGCGCGAAAGGGGCATGAGTGCAGGCACAACGCGGCGTACTGGAACATGGAACCTTATCTCGGTGTCGGGAGCGGCGCAGTGAGTACCCTTCATCTGCGAGATCCGGATAATCCGAGCATGCTGGGCTCGCTTCTACGGATGACTGGCAACATTGACCTCGCGCGCTATACTGATAATCCTTCTACTATTCCCCCGAACATTGAGCGGATTGATCGAAATACAGCCCTTTTTGAGTTTTTAATGATGGGGTTTAGGACAGCTCGCGGTGTTGATACAAAAAAAATAGAAGCGCTTTTCGGGATTCGACTCTTCTCGATCCTCCCGCGTACCTTGGCGCGCTGGAAAAGCGAACTAGTGTGGCGTGGAGACGAGGTGTCGCTTTACCCGCGAAATTTCGATATCCTGAATAGATTCCTCGTAGAATGTATGGAAGAACTTTCATAAAAAGGAGATGTATATGGCTCTCTTTCAATATGCAGTGGTCGCCTCAGTGCTGCACGATGAGCGGAGCACGCGGCTGTTGCTGGAAAAGTTTACAAGCGCACTGGCGGAGCAGGGCGGCGAAGCGCAGGCTCTTAATGCTACGAACCTTGTTGATAGAAATCCAGATCTTCCCCTTTTTATTTTTGTGCTGACCGGCGGAACTGAAGCCGATGCGATGAAGAAGATCGCAGCAGAGCGGATACTCGAGCGAAAATTACCCATCATTATTCTCGCACATTCTTCGCATAATTCACTCCCGGCATCGCTCGAAATTCTCGCGAAGATCCGACAGCTCGGCGGTTATGGAAGCATTGTACAAGCGGATGCGCAAGGTTCATTCCAAGGGGCGGGTTTGCGCGATATCATTGCGGCTACTGCCACGATCCAAGCGATGCGCTCGGTGCGGATCGGTGTAGTGGGTAAACCCTCGGATTGGTTGATCGCATCGAGTCAAGGAGGCGAGGAGGCCAAGTCGGCCTGGGGAGTTCAGCTTGTTGAGGTTCCCTTTAGCGAGCTTACCACAGAAATTAAACGTGTGCGGTCGATCTCTGCCCCGTTAGCAGTAGGCGATACCATGAAAGAGAAAGCTGAGTTTTTCCGAGAGGCGACCGACGTTGACATACGAAAGTCGATGGACATCCTCGAAGCTTTGCGGACAATCGTTCAAAAGTACAAACTCAACGCGCTCACTCTGCGCTGCTTCGACCTTGTGCTTCAAGATAGAAGCACTGGATGTCTCGCGCTCTCTGCGCTTGCGGATGAGGGCATCGATGCGGGTTGTGAGGGCGACATCCCCTCGATTATTGGACTGCACTGGCTAAGACTTCTCACGGGGCAAATAGGCTGGATGGCTAATCCATCGCGAATCTCGGTGGCCGATAATAAGGAAAGCTCAGAAATCCTTATTGCGCATTGCACCTCTCCGAGATCGATCCTCACGAGCTATGGACTCCGAAGCCACTTCGAGTCAGGGCTTGGTGTGGCGATTGCGGGTATCGTTCCCGAAGGAAATGTTACCCTTGTACGGATCGGTGGCGCTGGGCTTGATCGAGTGTGGTGCTGCGGCGCTCGTGTGAACGCAAGTCCGCGTGAAGAGGGGCTTTGCAGAACGCAGGCCAAGCTCTTAATACCCTCAGAGAAGGCCGATGAGCTTCTTACCAAACCGCTCGGCAACCATCTCGTGATGGTGCATGGAGATTGGTGTTCGAGAATCGACATGTACAAGAAGCTTTCAGGGACCCTTGGTGAATAGAACGCTGGGCGCGGGCGTGTTTCAATCGCCGTTCTCTGAGCGCGCCTAAGTCTCTGTGCCAATCACACAAAGAAATCGTAGTTCGAACGAATTTTTTCGGCGAATCCTGCTTTGAATGAGACATTGCTCTTCTTTTCGGTACCGATGGTGCTGGGGGGACCATGCCCTGGGAACAGGACAATTCGATCGGGCAGAATAAAAAGTTTTTGAGCGATTCGCTCAGCGAGCGCATTTGTGTTGAACGCGCTGCTTGTCTTTCCAATCAACCCTGCGTGCAGCACATCGCCTGTGAAGAGAAAAAGGCCATCAAGCAGATACACGATGGAGTCCTGGGAGTGACCTGGAACGGCAATTGCTTCGATTACGAAATTCGCCTCACTAATCTTATCGCCATCTCGAACCTTTCTGCATTGAAAATTCATGAGTTTGGCATTTGAGGCGTAAATCGTTGGTTTGTAAATTTTCATGATTGTCGAGAGGCCGTTCACATGGTGCTTGTGATTGTGGGTTATAAGAATCCCCGATATTTCGAAGTGATGGTGCTCTATTTTCTCGATCATAGTGGGTGTTAGTTCTGCTGGGTCGACGATGATCGCTTTGCCAATCTCTTCGTTCCCGACAATGTAGCTGTTTGAAAATCCGAAAATCGAATAGTGTTGATAGATTTTCATAGGTAGAGGTGCTCCAGGTCACGCACTGCCTCGGCGATATTTGATCCCGCGAAGGTTACTCCCGCTTCATTAGAAGGAATGTAGAAGGCGCGTTTAAAATCGCAGTTGTCAAAATTTACTGTATTCAACTGACAGAGCATAAAGCGTGAATTGTAGAGATTTGAACCAGAAAAAGTGCAATCCGTGAACATTGCCCCATTGAAAGAGGTCTGAATCAGCTCAGAGTTCTCAAAACTGCAGTCCATGAAATTTGACTGCCCAAATGAACAAAAATCGATGTCGCCGCCGGAGAAATCACAGGAGATAAATTGAGAATCATCAAAAAAGCAGAGATGGAATGATGCTCCTGTAAACATGATATGTTTGAATTGAGCCCCTCTGAAAGAGCATCCAATAAATCGGAATCGAGAGAAGTCTATACTGTGGAAGGAACCACCGTCAAAAACACGGTTGAGCACGGTCATGTTGTGTTTGAGTTCATTCATGGTGCGAGATAGACGATCTGGCTGTTCTGCAAGATGCTGAAAACAGAGCGTTTCTGTTGAGAAAGCGGGGGAAAGACAGCCCGATACTTTACAGGGCATGATTTTATACATGCTTATAATGTACATGATCATACCCCCTCTCTCAAGCCGTAGTTACTGCTACGAAGCTTGTTTATAGAACAGAGCGAATCTAGAGCAGTATATAGAATGCTTGCAAGTGTTACGCGCAGCGTGTACTATTTTACTATGTGTTATGCATGCGGGACACCGCTGGGATATGGAGAAAAGCCGGGGTTCAACGATGTCTGCCCGTCTTGCGGCGCTGACATACATGTTTGTCGCATGTGTCGTTTTTATGCGCCAGGCACACACTGGGACTGCGCAGAGACAATCGATGAACTTGTTGTCGATAAAGAAAAACGCAATCACTGCGAATTCTTTATGCTTGTCGACAATCAGGCGAAGAAGAGTCTCTTGGGCAGTCCTGTCACCACCGACGATGCGAAACGTCGATTCAATGCACTTTTTGGGGATTGAATGCCGAAAGAGAAAAACTGTCAGCACCTCTGCGTGTTCGATTCTGGAATTGGAGGGCTTCCTTTTGTCGCTACGATTCAAAAGGCTTATCCGTTGCTCGAGGTAAGTTATGTAGCTGACGACGCCGGTTTCCCTTATGGAACGAAATCCCCCGAGGCAATCCGCGACATTGTTTTTGAACGAGTGAGGAGAATCCGATCTAGGCTTGATCCCGATATCCTTGTGATTTCCTGCTTAACCGCGGTTCAGGTCGGGCTCAAAGACCTCCAAAATACGCATCGCTCAATGCGAATTCTAGGAGCGTCTCCACCTATCGCTGAGGCGGCGCGCGATTCGAAAACACGCAGAATAGCCCTTTTTACCACAGCGAGGTCAGCAGAGGACGCATTTCTCGACGATCTCATTGCGAGAGAGGCTCCCGATATCGAAGTGATTCGCATTCCTGCTCAGGATCTTGTCGATTATGTCGAGCAGCAGCTCCCTTTCACTGAGCCAATCTCCGCTCGAGCTGTGGTTGCGCCCTATCTCAAATATGTGCTCGATGCGAAGGTCGATAAAATTGTTCTGGCAAGCAGTCAATTCGTACTGCTCGAAGATGCGATTACGGGCTTTCTCAATGAGCAGGGTTCACGGCTGGTATGCTGTCTCGACTCTCGATTGAAGCTTATCTCAGCGCTCAAGTCAATTGTTCGCGCCGACGAGACTCACGAAACTTTTCAGAGAGGCGCTCCAAATTTTTATCTGACAGGAAATCGGAGTGCGTCTCCTGCATACCTTGCATGGGCGAACAGATACCTATTGAATCCGCCGCAGCTGCTGTAAAGTGGAACTGTAATTGATTCATATGCAAGGTTTAGTTATATCGTTTGGGAATCAACGCGCACGTGTGCGGTGCGAGGATGGAGAAGTGCGCCTCTGTTCTATCAAGGGGAAAAGAGTACGCGGGCTCGAAGGTTGGTACAACGCGCTCTCCGCGGGCGATGTGGTGAAGATTCAGCCGATTTCGAGTTCTGAGGGTGTTATCGAGGCGCTGATTCCACGTAAGAACGTTTTTGGACGTTTCAATGAAAAGGGGAGCGCCGACCAGGCATTCGCAGCGAATGTCGATGTTGTGGTGTGCGTGGCGAGCGTCATTTCTCCGCCGTTTAGGCCACGTTTCATTGATCGCGTCAGTGTGCTCACTGAACAGTGTGGTGTACCGCTTATTATAGCTTGCAACAAGGTCGATCTGGGCATTATTGAAGATAACGAGGAGCGCCTTGGCATTTTCGAGACCCTTGGATTCCGTGTGATTCGTTGCAGCGCCAAGAATCAGGAGGGTATCGCTGAACTTAAGGAAGCGATTAGAGGAAAGGTTGCTGTATTTATCGGACAATCGGGAGTGGGAAAATCGAGTCTTATCAATATAATATTACCCGATGTTGCACAGCGCACAGCTGAGGTGTCTGAGAAATACAATAGGGGAAAACACACCACGACTCTCGCAGTGCTCCTCGATTCAAAAGAAGAGGACATTAACCTCATCGACACCCCAGGTTTTCGGAGTCTTGCGATGCGCAATATTGAGCCCGACCAGCTCAGCTCTTTTTTCCCTGAGATGCTACCGCTTCTGGGACATTGCGAATTCGGCGCCTCCTGCTCACACACGCACGAGGAAGGTTGCGCAGTGATGGCCGCGGTAGAACGCGGCGAAATATTCCACGACCGCTACGAGAGTTATCTACGTATCCGTGCCGAACTCGAAAGCAACGGCCATTGGAGGAAGAAGCGCGAGGCTCCACGCCAATCCCGCAACAACAAATTCAGATATGAGGAAGATGAATGGTGATGCATGAGCATAGTCTCAGGCTCCTCGATTTTTTTCGCATTCGAGAAGATCTTGCAGGATACTGCGTTTCGTATGAGGGACAGGCGCTCATGCGCGCAACGCTGCCCTGCGCGAGGTCTGAGTCGGTGCAAAGGCTGAAGCGCGATATCGCGGTGCTGATCGATGGACTCAATGAGGTAGAGATACCCTCGTTACCCTTCCCAAATATTGATGATCTCTTACCCAAAGCGAGGAAGGAGGGCATGCTCCTCGAGCTTGACGAGCTCTTTGCGCTTGGCTTGTGGATAAAATCGTACGAGGTACTCATGGGGTACCTCGGTTCGATGCTCAAGCTTGCTCCCGCGCGTATTGACCTGAGGAGAGATCGTCGCTTGGGTAATCATCGTAAGCTTCTCAGCGAGGGAGTAGATGTTCAGCCAGAGGCAGAGACTGGGTTTGACGGCGATTTGGATGAGGAAGCATGGGCAAACCTCGATTTTGAGGCGTTAATCCGTGCTGCGCCTTCGCTTTCTCTGATGCAGAAAAATATCTTTGCGATACTCACACCCGATGGGGAGTTGCGCGATCTACCACGAACCCGTGCCCTGAAAAAAGCCATCCAGAAGGTCCAATCCGAGAATAGCCGCCTCGTAAATCAGTATCTTACAGATCCTTTACTTCAAGATGTACTTCAGTCGAACGCGGCGACGGAACGTGACAACAGGACAGTCATTGCGGTTAAAGCGAATTTTAAGGGAAGGATTAAGGGTATTGTCCACGAGTTTTCGTCGACTGGGCAGACAGTGTTCATGGAGCCCATGGAATTAGTCGAGGGTAATAACCGATTGCTCGAGCTCGAAACGAAATTAAATGAGGAAATTCGCGCAGTGCTTCGCGAGGTAGCCGATGAGATTCGCCCTGGTTTCCCCGCATTCGATAGAGCCCGCCATACACTTGCACTCGCGGATGTGCGGCTCGCGCGCGCGCTTCAGGCGAAGCGGGCGGGGCTGGCCCTTCCTCGAACACTCGATTCCGGTATCCACCTTTTTCAGGTGCGGCACCCGCTCCTAGGGGGAAAAGCCGTACCGATCGATGTCGATATTCCCGATGGCACCAAGGTGCTGCTCATCACTGGCCCCAACACTGGTGGCAAGACTGTGTCTCTTAAAACAATTGGGCTTCTAGCGATGCTACACCAGTATGGCGCGGGAATTCCTGCTCTTGAAACTTCAGGACTTGCAGTTTTTGATACAATATATGCCGATATCGGCGATGAACAGTCCATTGACCAGTCGCTCTCTACATTTTCCAGTCACATGACGGTGATAGCCGACATCGCAACGCATGCTACGGATCGAAGTCTCGTGCTTCTTGATGAACTTGGAGCCGGCACCGACCCGGAGGAGGGCTGCGCGATCGCGATGGGACTTCTGGATCACTTTATCGAACGTGGAAGCATGACCATTGTAACAACGCATCACGGTGTCCTTAAAAACTACGGCTACACGAAGCCTTCCTGTCTTAATGCGTCTATGGAGTTTAACGCTAAGAGTCTTAGTCCAACTTATCGGATTTTTATGGGTGTTCCCGGCGAGAGCCGGGCCCTCGATATTGCACTTCAGACAGGTCTTCCGAGAGCCATTGTCGATACCGCGCATGGATACCTCAATGATGAGAGGTCGGATTACACTGCGCTCATTCGCTCGCTCGGGGAGAAACAGCGTGAGCTCGATTCGCTCGAACGCGAGAAGAAGAAGCAGCTCCAAGGCGCGCTCGAATCGCGGCGAATCGCCGATCTTGAGAAACTCAAGGTGCGGCAGCGAGAATTGGAACTCAGACGACAGGGAGTATCCGACCTTGCACACTTCCTCTCAGACAGCAGAAAAACCTTCGAGAATCTTGTACGAACGCTGCGCGAATCGGGGAGAATGGTCGAAGAAGCGCCACAGGGGCGCAAGTTCCTACAGGAACTCGCCGATGATCTCGTGAAGAAGCGGGATGAGCTGACCAATTTCGAACGAGAGACTAAGGATCTCGAAGCACGCATTTCTAGCGCAGAAGCGCAGATTTCGCGCGCGAAGGCGGACGAGCTTGTCCCAGGATCGAGGGTGGTCTACCAGCGCAAAGAGGCGACGCTCCTGAGAATGGTCAACGAAGGCAAGGCACTGGTGCAAATCGGTTCGCTAAAGCTCACGGTTCCCCTCGCCGAGCTCGGTGTTGTACATGCTACGAAGAAACAGCCTGCCGAATCGCAACATCTGAGTTATCAAGTGGAACTCTCTTCGAGCTTCGAGGGATCTGGCAGAGCGGCATCCGGCGAGCTCGATGTACGCGGCATGCGCCTCACTGAAGCTCTGGATATACTGAGGAAACAGATCGACGCAGCATGCCTCGCAGGGCTCGGTACCTTTTCGGTTATCCATGGGACAGGCGAAGGTATCCTCGCCAAGGGCATCCACGAGTGGCTAAAAACTCAGTCGGTAATTGCGGATTACTACTTCGCACGACCGGAAGATGGTGGTTTCGGAAAGACGTGGATTCATCTCAAATCGTGAATTGATAAATTTGTTCATAATAGGCGGGTGTTTTCGCAAACACTGCGATTAGTGTGAGTATTTTGTCAATTGACACCAAATTATATCGCATGCTATCGTTATGCGGCAATTTTTTAGCCAAAGGAGTTTCCATGTCTGGACATAGTAAATGGGCAACCATAAAGCACAAAAAAGGCGCGCTCGACGCCAAAAGAGGACAGATCTTTACAAAGCTGATAAAAGAAATATCGATTGCGGCGCGCATGGGCGGTGGCGACCTTGAAGGCAACCCGCGACTCCGCACCGCGGTGCTCAAGGCTCGCGCAGCCAATATGCCTAAGGATAATATCGACCGTGCGATCAAAAAGGGCACCGGCGAGCTCGAAGGCGCGATGTACGAAGAGCTCAACTACGAAGCTTATGCTCCCGGTGGTGGTGCGATGCTCATCGAAGTGCTTACCGATAACAAGAACCGTGCGGCTGCGGAAATCCGCAACATCATCACGCGCTCCGGTGCTAACCTTGGTACCTCCGGCTCCGTCGCCTATCTCTTTAAGCGCAAAGGCGTCCTCACCTACGACGGCGAGAAATACACCGAAGACCAAATCATGGAAGCCGCACTCGATGCGGGTGCGGACGATGTTGTCAACGAAGAGGGCAGCCTCATCGTGTACACGGATCCCAACTCTTTCGAATCTGTGCTCAATGCGATGAACGCCAAAGGATTCGAGACCCTTGGTGCCGAAGTTTCAATGGTGCCCGACACCTACATCAGCGTCGATGTTGATACCGCTCAGAAGATTCAGAAACTCATCGACAAACTCGAAGAAAACGAAGATGTCCAGAATGTGTATCACAATATAGAGATGCCTGAACTCGAAGAGTGAATTGCGCAATGCACAAGGTTCATGCCACCGTCGCGATCGGTATCGATCCCGGTATCGCATCGGTCGGATATGGGCTCGTCGCAAGCGCTGAAGGCAAGCTGATCCCCCTCGCTCATGGATGTATCCAGACCGAAGCGAGCGAGCCAATGGGGAAGAGGCTTGTCTTTATTTTTAATGAAGTACAAAAATTGTTGCAACTTTATACCCCGGATGTCGGGGGCATGGAAGAGCTCTATTTCTTCAGGAATGTGTCGTCGGCTTTCCCAGTTGCCGAAGCGAGAGGCGTAATAAGGCTGGCCTTTGAGGAATCTCATATCGAGCTCTTCCAACACACACCAAACGCAATCAAGAAATCTGTCACAGGTTCCGCCCGCGCCGACAAGAATCAGGTTCAGGAAATGGTGAAAATCCTTCTCGGCATGCCTGAAATTCCCAAGCCCGACCATGCAGCGGACGCCCTCGCGGCTGCCATCTGCACATTGCACTCGCTCGGGCCCGCGGGCTATACTCTCTACCATGTTTAACCGAATTAAAGGCATTTTCAGTGGTCACGCTGAAGATGCGCTTCATATCTCAACCGGCGCGATCGAGTGGGAAATCATTACGCCGGTGCGCGACCCTTCTTTTTTTTCTCACTCCGGCGAAGAGGTTGAGCTCTTTACCTGGCTTCACCACTACGAAGACGGAATGCGCCTCTACGGCTTTTTCACTGTTGCTGAGCGGCAACTCTTTCTTGACCTGCAGAAGGTGGAGGGGATTGGGCCGCGCCAGGCCTTTAAAATTCTTCAGGGCATAGCCCCGCGAACCCTTGCGACAATGCTCGACAATGGCGATCTTGCCTCGCTCCAAAAAATACCCGGTATCGGTCCTAAAACTGCGCAGAAAATGATGCTCGCGCTCAAGGGCAAATTAATCGCGCTCGAAGGAGAGGCGGCTGCAGTCGGCGTCTCTGCTTCCCAGGGACGTTTCCGCGATGTAGCCCGCGCCCTGGTCGATATGGGCTTCGATAGGCGGGATGTCGAGCGCACGATTGCGCAGCTCGGATCGAGTGCCGATGAGACTCCAGAGATGGAGAAGGAACTCTTCAGGAAAGCTCTCATGGAGTTGTCGACAGGAGCTGGTCCATGAATCTCGACCAAAAATTCAACTCTGGCTCCAGTTCATTTGAGGATGCTCAGTTCGAAAGTCCAATGAATCCGAGGTACAGTCCTGAAGAGGATGAAAAAGAGGCCTCTTTACGCCCTCGGTATCTCGCGGAGTTTCAAGGCCAGGCACGCATCAAGGAGAATTTGCTTATCTTCATAAAGGCCGCGCGCGATCGGGGAGAAGCCCTCGATCACCTTTTTCTTATGGGACCGCCGGGACTCGGCAAGACGACACTTGCCCTCGTGGTCGCCTCGGAGATGGGCGTTGATTTCAAGCCCACGAGCGCCCCAGCCATTGAGAAACCCAAGGATCTTGCGGGTATTCTTACTAACCTTCGTCCTGGAGGTGTGCTCTTTATCGATGAGATTCACCGGCTCAAGCCTTCCATCGAGGAGATGCTCTACATCGCGATGGAGGATTTTGAGCTCGACTGGGTGATCGGGCAGGGGCCGGCAGCGCGCACGGTGCGCATTCCCATTCCACCTTTTACGCTCGTGGGGGCTACCACCAAGGCCGGGATGGTATCGGCACCCCTCTCGAGCCGATTCGGGATATCTCTCCGACTCGAGTACTATGCGCCGGAGGATCTGGCGAATGTTCTCCGCCGTTCTTCAGGTATACTCGACATCGCCATCGACGAGGACGCGATCGCGTTACTCGCGGGCACGAGCAGGGGTACGCCGCGCATTGCGAATCGTCTCCTGAGAAGAATGCGCGATTTTGCGCAGGTGCGGGGATCGGGGAAGATTACTAAAGAGATTGTGCACGAGGGGCTTGGACGCCTGGAAGTAGATTATCTGGGACTTGAGCGACTCGACCGCGAAATTCTCAAGGCTATCATCGCCAGGTTTGGGGGAGGCCCTGTGGGCGCTGATACCCTCGCGGTCTCCGTCAGCGAGAGTGTGGAGAGCCTCGAGGATTACTACGAACCTTATCTTATACAGATCGGAATGCTCGCGCGCACACCACGAGGGCGAGTGGCCACACCTGCTGCATATAAACACCTTGGATTGGAACCACTGAATGAAAACGGACGACTTCAATTTTGATCTCCCCGCACACCTGATCGCGCAATTTCCTCCCGAACATCGAGGCGAATCGCGACTCATGGTACTCAATCGAGCGATGGGAACACTTACCGATTCGATGGTTGCGGATGTCGTATCATTCATTGAGCCGGGGTCGATCATGGTCTTCAACGATTCGCGGGTTCGTAAAGCGCGCGTATACGGCGTGAGTGAGCACACAGGAGCCCACGTTGAGTTCATATTTCTCGCCCCTATAGCTCCAAAATCGCGCGCCTCAATCGGAGAACTTTCACTCGCGTCCACCGCAGAGGTGGGAGTCGTGGCACCGAGTGAGCGAATTCCCCCCATGTCAAGGTTTTGGCGAGCGGTCTGCAGTAAATCCAGCAGACAAAAACCGCACAGAAGCTACAGCTTTCCCGGCGAATTGAGGGGTACCATCGTCGAAGAAATCCGCGATGAGAAGATAATAGAGTTCGAGCGGCCTATCGGCGACGATTACTTCAATAGTTTTGGGCACGTTCCGCTTCCGCCGTATATAAAGCGCGAGGATACAGGCGAGGATGAACAGCGCTATCAAACGGTATACGCGGCGCGTACCGGCTCCGCCGCAAGTCCCACCGCGGGGCTTCACTTCACACCCGAGATCATGGGCAGCCTTCGCGCGAAGGGCATCGACATCGAGTACATCACGCTCCATGTGGGGCTTGGTACCTTCCTTCCTGTGAGAACCGAGAACATCGAAGAGCACCGTATGCACGAGGAGTGGTTCGAAATTGCTCCTGAGGTAGCCGCAAAGATCAACGACGCAAAGGATTCAGGAAAAAAGATTTACGCAGTAGGTACGACTTCGCTTCGATCGCTCGAGTCGGCGTGGTTCGAAGGTGCTCTCCGATCGGGTAGCTTTTCGACGAGAATATTCATTTACCCTGGTTTTGAATTTCATGTGGTGGATAGGCTCTTCACGAATTTTCATACGCCGAAATCGACCTTGCTCATGCTTGTGTCTGCCTTCGCAGGAAGAGAGAAAATACTTGAGGCGTACCGCCACGCGATCGAGAAAAACTATCGGTTTTTCAGCTATGGTGACGCAATGCTTATCGAGTAGTATCGGCCCCGAGGAAACCGAATACTTTTAAAAAAACCTCTCGTCGTACTGTATCGATATCGGCGTTTGCTTCGATGTGTACGATGTTCCAGCCCTGAGATTGAAGCTTATCGGCCATAGTTCGATACATGTTGGATACGTGCTTCTGAAACTCTAGAGTCTCGTAGATCTCTTTCTGGGGGCGTCTCTTGATACGTGCGATGGCGATTTCTGGATCGATGTCGAAGAGCAGCGTCAGCCCAGGCGCGGGGAAGCTGCCGTTCAATCGCAGAGGGAGCTCCTCACCGCAGGTTAATCCCTGATAAGCAAGGCTTGAGAGTGCATAGCGGTCCGAAATAACAATTGAGCCAGACTCGACCTGCTCCACTATTCCATTGCTGCCAAAGAGATGTTCATTTCGATCGGAGGCGAAGAGGTAAGCGACGGTGCTCGGGGCGACGCATCGCTCACCAGAGAGAATGGACCGTATAAGCTTGCCGATGGGGCCTAGAGTGGGTTCGGCGGTGGTCACGCAACGGTATCCACGCGCCCGAAGATTCTCGGCGAGAATTTTCATCTGAGTCGTAGTCCCCGCGCCATCGATTCCTTCAATGACAATGAAACGTTTTTTAAGCTCATCTGTGTTATAAGAAGGCATGATATGCTAGTATATAGGCGACTCAAATCTTTGTCATTCAGGATTCATACCGAATGAGGACGAAAAAGCCATGGATTGTCATAGCACTGTTTTCTCTCGTACTGACAATTTGGTCTACTTCCGCAATTCTTGAACTTGTTCGGCGTGAAGTCCAGTCGGCGGTAACCCGGGTACTCGATGCCGCACAGACTATTGTTTTTCAGGCTACAGGTCTTAATCTTAAATACGATTACCTCAGTTTTGACTCAATTAATTCCCTCTCTGCGCACAATGTCAGGTTTTACCGTCCAAACACCACCTCGAACATCGCCACCGAGGCGGTCACTGAACCTAAGAATGAGGTACTGGATCAGTCTAAGCTCAATTCGGGCGTAGGTCCCGACTCGAGTGGTATAGCAATCGCGACTATCGAGAAACTCTCAGTCCGATTGAGCTATTGGGCGCTTTTTTCGGGGCAGAACACAGACGCCTTGCGCGATGTCTCGGTACAACAGTGCGATCTCGCGATCGTGCTTCCCCGTGATGAAGCAATACTTAATAAAATTGTTGACACACTCTCGAAACCAGGCGGGGCGACGCCTCGCGTTCAGATCTCGATCGCACCGTTCAGGCTCAGTTTGAATGACAATACTTACACACCGACCACGCAGACTAAGAACCTTTCTCAAACCGCCACCGTTTTCATCGATGCTTTACAGATTTCAACGCTCACGGGCGTGCCTGAAATCAGGGTTCCCTCGATCTCTATAGAATCGGGTGGAGCCTTCGGTTTACCCGCTGATTTGAGTGCCAAGCTTAGCGTTCTGGGCTCAGGTTCTTCGGATTATTCATCGCTGGATCTCACAGTAACTGCATCAGCCCGCGGCGCTGGATGGCTTCTCATGCCGCAGCGTGTTTCGCTCCGAAAAACAGGGAATCGTTTTGAGCTGACGCGGAAAGGGGATGGGTTAGGGGTAGTGGGGTGGTATGAGGGGGGGAAGTGGCAGGTGGAGGGGAAG
>DYLX01000004.1:0-58957 GCA_020721875.1 Leptospira biflexa | reverse complement strand
AGTATCCGAGTGTGGTGGTGAGTGGTGAGGTAGGGGCAAAGGGGGCGACGCTGACCCTAGATTCAGCGTCTTATAAGGGGAAAAAATTTAAAGGCACTGTGAACGCACAGTACGAATCGCTTCTTAATTCGCTACAGAAATCAAGCGCGACATTCTCTCTTGTGAGCGTTGAAATTGAACGAGCTAAAATTCAAGGTGAAATATCTGCGGAGAATGGGAATATAAATGCGTCTATAGGCGCCGTGTCGCTCCCTATTGAACAGCTCGCCCCGACATCCTGGAACATGGTTGGCGATATCCAGATTAAGGGCAATGCGAACATCATTATTCGCACGAGTGACAAATTAGGACTGTCCAATATAGCTTTGGCTGACCTTCAGATTGCAACCCAGAAAGCTGAAATAAGAGGAATACCTTTCTCTGCCTCAGCGAGTCTGCACTACAAGGATAATTCAATTTCAGTCGATTCAGGCAATTTCACGTATCAAAATTATAACATAGAGAATCTGCTGGCTCAGTTCGATTTGTCCTCAAAGAAGCTGCAGTACTCGATGAACGTGAAGAGCGTGCTCGCGAATCAGCTCATCGCCTCCCTCATCAGCGGCCAAGGTTCAATCGATGGTGCCCTATCCGAACTCTTTACGAACATGAACGCACAACTCGCCGGTGACATCAAGGATATAAAGTGCAACGCTTCGAATGTGGCTCCAATCTCCTACACCTTCAGTCTGCATGGAGTAAGTGCGAATTTTGACATGATGCAGCCTGGAGGCGCTCGTGCCCACGCGGTGCTTTCTAATATGAGCGATTTCGACATTGTGGTAGATAATCTGTTCAATATCTCCGGCTCAGCAAAGGGCTCGATACACGAGAACAATATCCAAGCAGACATAAGGCTCGATAAAATGAACCTTGCTGCATTGCAGCTTCTCATTTCGCCCAAAGACATCAAGGAAATATCAGGTACAATGTCAGCCTCGGTTGCGTTGTCCGGAGATGTTGCGGACCCCAAGATAAACGGAAAAATTCAATTGACCGACGCAGCCTTCTCTTCAAATATCTACCTTCTTGAAAAAGCCGGCCCCTTCGATGCAGTAATAAGCATCACAGATGGTGCCGTCGAACTCAGTCCCACCATCATCAATATCGGCACTGGCAATGTCTCGGTAGCGGCTACCGCCAATTTGGCGCGTTGGGAAATAGGCGACATCACAGCCTTTGTCTCGACGCAGCAGACTGCCGCGCTCCAGTTCAAAGGGAGAATCGCGGGTCTCACCGCCAGCAACATTCAGGTGAAAACTGACATGAAGGCCACTATCTCGCAAGGGAAACTGGAACTTGGTGGAAACGTTTTCCTCGACAATGGAACCCTTGAAGTGAATCCCGAAGGTTTTGCCACTACCGAGAAGCCAACCCAGCCCGCGCTTCCCCTCTCACTTAATTTAGCGCTCACCCTAGGTAAGAATGTTGAACTATTCCTGCCCAGCCAGGACATTCCGCTCGTGCGTGGCATGTCGTCTCCGAATTCTGCACTGAATATTCTCTACGATGAGGCGAGTGGTGGTTTCTCTGTCAACGGAAAAATTGAGCTCAGGTCCGGCTACGTACTTTATCTGCTCAGAAATTTCTTTATAAAGCAGTGCACCATAGATTTTGCGGAAAATCAGGCCAAATTCAATCCACTCATTAGCGCCACCGCGGAACTACGAGAGCTCAGCCGGGATGGCATGATCAATATTACGCTCGCCGCTGACCGCACACCGTATGAGAATTTCAAACCCCGTCTCAGCTCCGTGCCTCCTAAGAGCGAAATAGAGCTGCTCGCGCTTCTCGGTGGAGGATTGACTCTCCTCGAACCATCATCGACGACGCCTCTCACCATTCGAGAGGCGGTGATTGCTGGATCTGAGTTCTTGACACAGAATTCCATCTTCCGTTCGTTCGAGCAGCGAGTGCAAAAAACGCTCGGGCTCGATGTTCTCTACATTAAGTCGTCGTTCATCCAGCGATGGCTACTAGACATCACTGATCCAGCGCACACAGGGAACACTCCTCTCTCCGCCTACTTGACGGGAACCGAACTTTTCGCGGGGAAATATATAACCGATTCCGCTTTCGCGCATTTTACTTTAAGCATGGCTCAGAACCCGCTTGAGAAAACTGGCGCTTTGCAATTAGACTCAGAGCTAGGTCTCGAATTCCAATCGCCCTTTGGACTTCTGCAGTGGGGACTGTCCTTCGGTAAACAGGGAACACCGCTCAATAATCAGACCATCAGTCTGAGTTGGCGGATTAATTATTAGAAAGACGAGGAGCGGCAATGAAGTATCGTCGAGGTTGCATCATCGTGGCACTGGCGCTTCTGTGCGTTTCACAGGGTCTTTTTGCGCAAACAGCCGCGCAATCCACAGCGCAGACCACAACGACTCAGAGTACTTCGGATGAATGGTTCTGGAACAAACCTATTGCGGGCTTCCAATGGGAAGGGCTTCATTATGCAAATCGGAACGACTTGGATTCAATGCTCCGAGGCTACATTGGCACCGTTTTCAACGACACAGTGTGGACGGAAATACAGGCGAAACTCTATGCCCTCGACTGGTTTGATTCGATCAACCCTGTTGCGCTTCCTGCCGGCGATTCGAAAGATAAGATCATTATTAAATTCATTGTAGTAGAGAAGCCTTCCATAAGTTCAATTCGCATAATTGGAAACAGCGCGCTCCGTACCTCAGAGCTCCTCGATGCAGTTTCCTCCAAGACTGGCGCGATCTACAGCGAAGACACCGCGAAGGCCGATACGCTCGCTATACAAAAGATCTATCTTCAAAAGGGATACCCCGACGCGAAAATCACCTATGAGACGACTACCGTGCCTCAGGATCCCTCGCGCATCGTTCTGACCTTCAAAGTCACAGAAGGCACTGCGGTCATCGTGCGAAAAATCCTCTTCTCCGGCAACAGCGTGTTCTCTTCGCAGACCCTCAAAGGCCAGGTTACACTCAAAGAAGTAGCACTCTTCCAGAAAGGTGCGTTCGAAGAGTCCAAACTGACCGAAAGCAGAACAGCGATCGAGGACTACTACGCGAGTAAGGGATATGTGGACGCGAAAGTCATCGATATTCTGAGAAACTATTCCAAGGATCCGACAAACCAGAAGAACTATCTCGAAATAACCTTCGTTATCACGGAAGGTAAACTTTGGACTTACGGAGGTGTGAGTTTCGAGGGCAACACCATTTTCTCAACCTCAAAACTGGCCGCGTTCTTCACACTCAAGAAGGGCGATCCGCTTAACATGAAGGCAATCCATGCGGACAAGCAGAAGGTCGATGACCTGTATTATGAATCTGGTTACATCTTCAATACAATTACTATGACCCAGCAACGCGATGAAACCGCGGGCAGCATCGCCTTCAAGATCTCCATCGTCGAGCGCGATCGGGCTCACATCGGAAGCATCTCCTTCAAGGGAAACACAAAGACAAAGGACTATGTCATCGCCCGCGAAATTCCACTCGAGGTGGGAGAAGTCTTCTCGAAATCCAAGATCATCGATGGCTTGCGTAATCTCTACAACCTTCAATATTTCTCATCGGTGGAACCGGAGATTCACCAGGGGAGCGTCGGCGATCTCATGGATCTTGTTTTCAATGTTCAAGAGATGAGCACTGCGCAGATACAGTTCGGACTTACTCTCACAGGGCTCGGCCAGTCTTCATCATTCCCTGTCTCCGGTTTTGTGAAGTGGAATGACTCGAATCTTGGCGGTACTGGAAAGAATCTCCAAGTCAACATGACCCTCTCGCCCGATGAGCAGAGCATCGACACCTCTTTTGGTCAAAACTGGCTCTTCAACAAGCGCATTTCTCAGAGCCTGAGTTTCACGGTGAAGCACACGCTCTCTACGACAGCTCAAGACTCTATTGCGCCAATTTTCTCTTCGGAAGATATACCCGACCCCTTCACATCCCTCGGGAGCGGAACAAATCAGTGGGATGGGCTGCTTTCCTCAGTTCCCAACAGCTACCTCATGAAGTATGACGACTATACTTTCAGCTTGGGCTATTCGACTGGATACACCTTCAAGATTCCAAGCGCGGATATCGGCATCGCAGGTGGGGTATCTTCAGGACTCGGCATGTCATCCTACGACGCAACCAAGTATCGTCCTTATGAGCGAGAAATGCGAGACTACAACGGCATGTGGGTACTCAAAAATTCATTGTTCGGCCGCGTGTACCTCAATCATCTTGACTACTGGTACAATCCCGCAAAGGGCTACTTGCTGAGCCAGAGGCTCACTTACACGGGCTTTCTCCCTATGGAGCGCCAATTCTATATACGATCAGACACCAAAGCCGAAGCATACGCGACACTCTTCTCGATTCCCTTCACTCCGACCTATTTATTCGCACCTGTTGTGGGCGTACACAGCGGTGTACAGTATCTTTTTGCCCAGCCCTTTAACCCCCTCATCGTTACCAAGGATTGGGTCTACCTCGATGGAACATTCAACGTGAGGGGCTGGAAGTCGCTCTATGGGGCTAAAGGCACCTTGGTGTGGGAGAACTGGCTCGAACTCCATTTGCCCGTGGTACCGCAGGTGCTGAGTGTCGACGGTTTCATCGATGCTGGAGCGATGCGCACCGAGAATGGATGGCTCGATATGAGCCTCGATTCACCATCCGCAGTTGCGGGAAGTTTGAATTGGAGCAATTTTGCCTTCTCGACCGGATTTGGCGCTCGTTTTGTGATCGCGCAGTTTCCCTTCCGTTTCTACCTCGCCAAGCGCTTCGTGTTCGATGGATCTGCGATTACGTGGAAAACTGCGCCGGGGTCCTTCGACTTTGTGCTGAGCATCACGCAGCCTCTCTACTGAAGTTTTACTGCAAGAGTGTGCGTGCTTCCGCATGCACAAAAGGCCACTTCTTGTTTCACGGGAAGCGGCCTTTTATAATGAATGCATGCCCTCCGAAACCAACTCGATGCTCGATCAGTATCGCCAGATTAAAGCGCAACACCGCGATGAAATTCTTTTTTTCCGCCTCGGTGATTTCTACGAGATGTTCAACGAGGATGCCCTCGAGGCGAGTTCAATTCTGGATTTGACGCTCACCAAGCGGCAAAGTCAGCCGATGTGTGGAATTCCCTACCACGCCGCGAAAGCCTACATTGCGAGACTCCTCAGGGCGGGCAAAAAAATCGCGATCTGTGAACAGAAACCAGCTCCTGGCAAGCGCGGGCTCATGAGCCGGGAAGTGATCGAGGTGATCACGCCTGGTATTGCGGTTGAAGATGATTATCTCGAGCAGGGCGCCAACAATTATCTCGCAAATATCTGCGTATTGAATGGATCGCTCTGTTTTGCGTACCTCGATGTCTCGACTGGTGAGTTCAAGGCCTATTCGCTGCCGTGCAAGGGCAGCATGCCCAGCGAGGAGAGCCTGCGCGCGGAACTGTACCGCCTCTATCCTCGCGAAATCCTCGTTCAGCAGTCGATACTCGACGATCCCGCCCTCTACCGTGTACTAAGAGAGAGCGGGGCGATGCTGAATCCGCAGCCCGACTGGACCTATGATCCATATCACGCGGCTGAAGTGCTCAGGCACAAATTTGGAACGCTCTCCCTTAAGGGATTCGGTTTCGACGACCAAGACCCAGCCCTCGTTGCAGCAGGTAATTTACTCGAATATGTGCAGGAAATGATACATAAAGACCCTCCTCACATTCGCACTCTTCAGCGCTACGAACAGCAATCTTTTGTGCTCCTCGATGAGGCAACAAAACGAAATTTGGAATTAGTGAGAAATCTCAACGATTCAAGCCGACGAGACACGCTCATCGATGTAATCGATGCTACGAAAACAGCCGGAGGCGCGCGGATGCTGCGTCAGTGGCTCTTTGAACCTCTGAGAAGCAAGATTGCCATCGATGAGCGTCTCGAGGCAGTCGCATTTCTCTACCACGACCAGATACTTCTTTCTGATATCAGGAAATTGCTCACGGGTATTCTCGATACCGAGCGGCTCATCTCGCGACTCGCAGTGGATAAGGCGCATGCAAAGGATCTAAAGGCACTCCAAGCGTCGATGCAATCGGGGCTCGCGCTCTTCGAAGCGGTAAAAAGCGCAGAACCACCGCCTGCTCTCAGGCCTGCAGTGAGCTCAGAATACCTTGAAGAGTGCGAAAAAGTAATCGGAATCATCGAGTCTTCAATATTAGATGATCCATCCATACTGCTCACGGAGGGGAACATCATCCAGGATGGCTACAACCGTGAACTCGATGAACTGCGTAATGTGCACCGAAACACAAAAGCCGTCCTTGAGGAGTATTTAGCCGAAGAAAAACTTCGCACGGGGATCCAGAACCTCCGGATCCGTTACAACCGCGTGATTGGATACTACCTCGAAGTGACTCGCGGAAACCTTGCATCCGTACCCGAACATTTTATCCGCAGGCAGTCATTGGTCGGCGGAGAGCGCTACTCCACTGAGAAATTGGGAGAACTCGAGAGCAAAATCAATGGTGCGCAGGAGCGAATTGTTGAGCTCGAACGCCGGCTCTTCATTGAGGTGAGGGAGAGTCTCAAACAGCACATCACAGCGCTTCTGGAGTGTTCGCGGGCAGTGTCGAAGATAGACTGCCTCGCCTCGCTTGCTCAGACAGCGACAGAAGAGCGCTATACACGCCCTGAAATTTCGGAAGAGCTGGAGATCGATATTCAAGGTGGAAGGCACCCCGTGGTGGAGCGCTGTTTGCCCTATGGAGACTTTGTGCCGAATTCTCTCTCTCTTTCGCGGAACAGCGAGTGGTTCGTCATCATCACCGGGCCTAATATGGCGGGAAAATCAACCGTGCTTCGGCAGACTGCGCTCATCGTGCTTCTCGCCCACATTGGGAGTTTCGTGCCTGCGGACTTTGCACGGATCGGTCTCGTTGACAAGATATTCTGCAGAGTAGGAGCCCAGGACAATCTCGCGAGAGGCGAGAGCACTTTCCTGGTGGAGATGCACGAAACCGCCTTCATTCTCAACACCGCGACTGAGCGAAGCCTCGTGATTATGGATGAAGTAGGGCGGGGAACAGGTACGCTCGACGGCGTGTCGATCGCCTGGGCGGTAAGCGAATACCTTATCCATCACCTCAAGTGTCGAACACTTTTCGCAACCCATTATCACGAGCTTACCACAATGGAAATTCCGGGTCTTCGCAATATGAAGATGGCAGTGTTTGAGCGCGATGGGACGATATCTTTTCCTAAGCGGCTCGAAGAGGGAGCGTCGAGCGGCTCATATGGCATTCATGTCGCACGGCTAGCTGGCTTGCCCGAAGATGTAATCATGCGGGCTTCGACGCTTGAATCCCATGTGAACAAGCTTGAGCAGAATCTTGGCAGCGATTCGGTGGGAAGTACGCACGATGATATTGATGGCGAATCCGCGGCAAGCGCCCGCCCAAGTATCGCCGGCGCTTCCTCGCAGTCCGCACGTCCGAGTGGGGAGGATGACGGTCGAACAAGTGTCTCGGAGCTATTCAGCACTGAAGACATAGTTATCGCCACGCTCAGAAGTATTGATCCTAATACGATAACTCCACTCCAGGCACTTCAGACGCTCGCCTCGCTTGTTGAGATGCTCTCTGGCACACAATGATTTACTTGGCGCTTCAGAATACAATGTTGAAGCAAGGCACGCATCTATGCGTGTATATTTTTATATGCCAAAGTTCGCGATCGAATGCCATCTCAAGAATCTCTTGGCCACGTCGCTCCAGATCCTTCTACCACAGCGCTGCGTGCTCTGCGATACCCTCATCAGAGATACTGCATGGTTTCCAGCTCCACTTTGCGAGACCTGCGCGTCCAGACTCGAGGAAATCGTCGGCCAGCGCTGCGCGAGTTGCGGTAGAGCACTCATCAGCGAAGAGCGGTTCTGTATGGAGTGTCGAGAGACCGCATGTGAAGATCTTCGGATAATGCCTGTTTTTATGTACCGAGGTGCGGTCGCAGTGCTGATGCACCACTATAAGGTTCGCGAACGGCGGTCTCTTGCAACGTATTTCGCGTTCAAGCTCGCGCCGCTCATTATTTCCGTGTGCGCGACTTCCGGACTACAACCATGCGATGTGTCCCTCGTTCCGATTCCTTCTCGTCCAGAAAAGCTCCGCGCAGGCAAGCGCGACCTTGTGGCGGCGCTCGCCATAGCGCTTAGCGCATGGGGGTTTAAGAGCATTCAAGTATTGGCCCGTCATTCGAACAGTGTTCAGCAAAAAACGCTGGCGAGAACTGATCGCTTTACGAATGCTTTACAGGCCTACTATCTTGCTTCATCCGCGGGGATCCCTCAAAAAATCATTCTCCTCGACGATGTGGTGACCACGGGCGCCACCCTGCGCGCATGTGCTGACATCCTTAGAGGAGCTGGCGCCGAGGTCCTCGCCGCCGCAGTGATCGCCGCCGATTGATATACTTTTTATCACACCGACAATTTGCCCGCCATTGAGGGGCGTGAACCTTGACGAATATATAGAAAGCGCTTATACTACAGTTAAAATAAAGTGTGAGTGATTCTTTTTTGCGGCATGCAGGAAGGGTCGTGCGAACGGCTCTTTTTTTATTCCTTCTCGGTGAGAGAAGAGTGAAACGGCCACTCTCTGGTACTCAAAGAGTGCCGCTGTGCCTGCGCGGCAGAAATTGCGTCGCGCGATTCCTGCGGGTATGCGCTTCCCTTTGAATTGCATAATCATTGACATCGAAGCACATCATAAAAAGAAGGCACGGGAGAATCCGGTGCGGTGCTGACATGCAGCTTGAACGCGCCGCTGAGACAAATGTGGGTGGAGTGGATGAGCGACAAAGATTTAGAGCGTGAGATCGACGAACTTTTGAAGGCGATTGATCTCGATTTATTGGAATTCTCAGTGGCGCGCCGCAGGGGCGGCGTACACGTGAAGGCAGTGATATATAGTTCTAAGGGTACCGGTATCGATGAATGCGCAAAGGCGCACCGGCTTATATATCCTCGTGTGCAAATAGCCCTCGGGGATCAGGATCCTTATATCGAGGTATACAGCCCCGGGATCGACAGAGTACTCCATAGTGAACGTGAATGGAGAGCCTTTGTGGGGCAGCGCGTGAAGTATCTGCTCGCCGGCGAATCCGAGTGGCGTAGTGGAGTGCTTCGGGCTTTTGAGCGCGGCACAGTGAAAATCGCGGTGAACGCCGCGGTAACTGATATACCTTTAGCTTCGATTGTAAAGGCGAAGCTTGATTCAACGCATGAGGGAGAAGACGCTCATGGCATCTGAAATGGCAGAAGCAATCCGGCAACTCATCTCTGAAAAAGGGATACCGGAAGATCTCATTGTAAAGACGCTTGAAGACTCGCTGTTGGCGGCATACAAGAAGAAGTTTGGTACTTCTGAGAACGCGATTGTTCGATTCAAGGAGAACTATGAGGGTATCGAGATATACGCCAAAAAAACGATAGTTTCAGACGATGATTTTGAAGACGAAGTCCTGGAAATTCCGCTCGAAGAGGCGAGGAAACTTGCCGAAGAGGCGGAAATAGGCGATATTCTCGAGATTCCCATCGATCCCTCCGAATTCGATTTTCAATCCGTAATGCTGGCTAAACAGACCGCGCGTCAGAGCCTCAGGGATATCTCGCGCGACACACTCTACGCGGAATTCAAGTCAAAGGTAGGCGAAATCATTATTGGCTACTATCAGCGCGAGCGGAATGGCGCGATTTTCGTCGATCTCGGAAAAATCGAGGGCGTGTTCCCGCACAAGTACCAGTCGCCTCGTGAATCGTACCACATCGGCGATCGCATCAAAGCCCTCATCGTGGAAGTCGAGAAGACAAAAACAGGTTTCCAGGTCGTGCTCTCGAGAACTCACGCGGAGTTTGTGCGTAAGCTTCTCGAACTGGAGATTCCCGAGATCTACGATAAGACGATTGAGCTCTTTAAAATTGTCCGCGAGCCCGGATATCGCACCAAAGTCGCGGTGTACACGAAACGGACTGATATCGACCCAGTGGGCGCATGTGTCGGGCCAAAGGGTATGCGCAGCCAGCTCATAAGCCAGGAGCTCGAGGGCGAGAAAATTGACTTTATCCGTTATGATATCAATCCAAAAGAGTTTATTCGCAATGCCCTTGCACCTGCGCAGATAAAAGAAGTATATATACTCGACGAAGGGAAACATATGGCCTTGGCGGTGGTAGATGAGCACGAACTCTCCATCGCAATTGGAAAGTCAGGCCAAAATGTCAAACTCGCCAATAGGCTTTGCGACTGGAATATCGATGTCATGACTGAAGAGCAGTACCTGCAAGATTCCAGGAATGTCGAGCTCAAAAAGGCTGCCGACAGTCTGTTCACCACTGAGGAAGAGCAGAGCGAAGAGCTGCGTATCAAAGACATGCCGGGGGTCAAGGCTGACTGGATCTCATCGCTCGAGGCTGCGGGGATCACCTCCGTTGAAGAGTTCTTGGAGCTCGACGAGGCTGAGATCGGGCGGCGCAGTTCGCTCACCTCCGAGGACATCGCGGCGATTCGTGCGATTATTGAGGAAAATGTCGAGATAGTCCAGGAAGAAGTTGAAGAGGGAGAGCCTGAAACATATACGTGCCCGGAGTGCGGCGCGGCGATCACGCCTGATATGGATCGTTGCCCATCATGTGGAGTGGCACTGAGTTTTGAAGTCGATGAAGGACAGGATGAATAAAGGAACTATATGACAGAGAGTAGCGACAAAGACTCGAAGAAAGTCCATCTTATCAAGCAGCCGAAGCAGGTCTCTCCCGATCAGCCTCTGGAACAAGTGGGGAAGTCTTTTCCCGATCTGAGCGCCGAAAAGAAGAAAGTAGTCGTGGTGGTGAAGAAAAAATTGGTCACCGCGAAAAAGGTTCAGGCAAAGCCGATCGCACCCACTCCCCAAGAAGAGCCGAAGGAGGTCCAAGCCCCGCGCGAACCAGTTCCTCAGGAGGTGCCGCAGCCGTCAGCACAGCCTTCGGTCCAGGCGCACCAGCCACCGCAATCGCAGGCTCAACAGCAACCGCAGCCTCAAGCGCAATCTAAGAAAAAAGAAGTTACTCCAGAACCCAGTGCTTCGCAGGCCCATGTCACAAAACCAGCAGAGGTCAAACCTCCAGAGGTTCTGTCGCCTCGACGCCCGACTCATTCAACCACGCATTCAACCGAGAGGCCAACAGCCAGTCCGTCCTCTCAACGGTCCTATAATTCGCAGCCCTCACAGCATCCGCACGATGGCAGATCGGACTATCGATCCGATTCCGTCTTCCCTTCGCAGCGACGCTATTCCTCCGATGGACGCGCGGGCAACCTCGCCCAAGGAAGACCCAATTCCTCACCGAGGTACGGGCAGGACCGTAATGACGCGCGGCCCCCTGCAGGCTCCTATCCGACTCGCAACTATAGTACGCAGAGGAGCTTCCCGTCCTCGCAGGCCAGGGACCAAGAAGGTCCCGGTGTGCCTAACGGTGGAACGTATCCTTACAATCGTGGTCCACGCCCCACAGGTGGTTCTTCCTACCAGGGCGTTGGCCAGAGTGGGGTGAGGCGACCTGGCTATCCATCTTCACGGCCAGGAGGGTATAGCGGTTCGAGGCCCGGTGGATTTGGCGGTACGAGGCCAGGTGGATTTGGAGGACGTCCGCCTCAGACTCCGCTCCCTCAGACCGATTCTGGCAGACCTGCTTCGCGTAGAGCGCCCGCCAAGAAGAAAGGCACCTTCATAAAGAGAGAAGAAGAGCTCGAACTCGAAAAGCAGATGCAGATGAAGAAGAAAGCAGAGGCAAAGCTCGCGGCGGTGCCGAAGTCTGTCGATATCATGGAGAACATCAGCATCTCTGAGCTCGCCAAAAAAATGAACCTGAAACCGGCCGACCTGATTAGTAAACTTATGTCACTTGGTGTCATGGCCACCATAAATCAGAAGATCGACGCCGATACCGCGGCCATCCTCGCAGGAGAATACGGTTGTGAGGTCAAGGTTGTGAGCCTTTACGATGAGACCGTCATCGAGAAGGACGCGGACAAGCCGGAGGAGCTGAAGCACCGCCCGCCGATCGTCACGGTTATGGGCCACGTCGACCATGGTAAAACGAAGCTGCTTGACGCGATCCGCAAGACGGATGTCGTGTCCCAGGAGTTTGGAGGAATCACCCAACACATCGGCGCCTACATGGTTGAGACGCCGCACGGTAAGATCTCCTTCCTCGATACGCCGGGACACGCGGCGTTCACGAAGATGAGAGCCCGTGGCGCAAATCTCACCGATATCGTTATCCTCGTTGTCTCTGCGACGGAGGGTGTCATGCCTCAGACCAAGGAGGCAATCGACCATGCCAGGGCTGCGAATGTACCCATCATCGTCGCGGTGAACAAGATAGATCTGCCCGACGCCAATCCCGACCGAGTAAAAACCCAGCTCTCGGAGCTCGGGCTCATCCCCGAGGCCTGGGGCGGCACCACTCAGTTTGTCGAAGTGTCAGCGCTTCAGAAAAAGGGCATACCCGAACTTTTCGATGCCATTCTCCTACAGGCGGAAGTCCTCGATCTCAAAGCGAACTACGACAGACTCGCCGAGGGCAAGGTCGTGGAGTCGAGAATCGATCAAGGCCGAGGCATCGTTTCGACTATCATGGTCCAGAACGGCACGCTACGCATCGGAGATCCATTTGTGGCGGGCATATTCCCCGGCAAGGTGAGGGCGCTCTTCGATGATAAGGGGCAACGCGTTGAAGAAGCCGGTCCGTCGACACCCGTCGAGGTGCTCGGTTTCGAGGGAATGCCCGAGGCAGGCGATCCATTCGAGGCGGTTGAAGATGAGAAGTTTGCACGCCAGATTTCCGCAAAGCGCCAGGAATTGAAGAAATACGAAGAGGGACGCAACGTCAAGAAAGTCACCCTCGACAACCTCTACGAGACAATCAGCCAGGGTGAAATCAAAGAGCTCAAGGTCATCATCAAAGGCGACGTGCATGGCTCTGTGGAAGCGCTCAAGGGTATGCTCGAAAAGCTCTCGACGCGCGAGGTCCACCTCAACGTGATCCGCGCTGCCGCGGGCGCCATCACCGAGGACGATGTCATGATGGCTTCGGCCTCGAACGCGATCATCATAGGATTTAACGTACGGCCAACTCCAAGCGCCAAACTCCTCGCCGAGCGTGAAAAAGTCGACATCCGCAAGTACAACATCATCTACCGCGCCCAGGAAGAGATTAAACTGGCAATGGAGGGCCTTCTCGCTCCCGAGCTCAAAGAACAGGAAGTTGGAAAGGCCGAGGTTCGCTCGATCTTCAGGGTGCCCAAGGTGGGCATCGTCGCGGGCAGCTTTGTTACCGAAGGTACGGTCAAGCGCAACTGTCAGGTTCGCGTGATCCGCGACAGCATCGAAATTTTCCAGGGCAATCTCACCTCGCTCAAGCGATTCAAGGACGATGTCCGCGAAGTGGCGGCTGGCTACGAGTGCGGTATTGGCATCGAGAACTGCAATGATCTGCGAGAGGGCGATATGCTTGAGTTCTACGAGACGATCGAGGTCGCAAGGACGCTCGAAGCAGGAAACGAAAATGGATCAGATACGAAGGCGACGCCTTGAAGAATTAATCCGCGAAGAAATTTCTCGGATGCTCGCAATGGGCGAAATCAAAGACCCCCGGGTCAACAGTTTTCTCTCGATATCCCGCGTGGAGGCATCCCCGGATGGATCTCACGCGAAAGTATGGGTGAGCAGCCTCGAGGAGGATGACGTGCACCTCGATGAAGCCACCGCGGGTCTCTCGCATGCTGCCGGTTTCATTCAAGCCGGCATCGCGAAGCGGGTCAGATTGCGTCTTACGCCGATATTGACCTTTCTCCCTGACCGGGGAGTGAAGGAAAGTTTCGAGATTTCGGAAAAATTGAAGGATTTGCTCAAGTAATGCAGCTGCTGAATGCGTTTTTCCTTGTCGATAAGCCATCTGGGCCCACCTCGAACCGTGTCCTACAGAAAGTTCGACGCACAATTTTCGGAGCGCACCGCTCGAAGGAACTCAAATTAGGCCACGCAGGGACACTCGATTCTTTTGCGTCCGGCCTCCTCATTGTACTCGTGGGAAGGCTGACACGGCTTACGCCATGGTTCATGGGCCAAACCAAAGGGTATCGCGCAACAGTCCAATTTGGTGCGGAAACCGATACGCTCGATCCGCTTGGCAAGGTGGTCGCGCAGGCGAAGCTACCGCGAATCGCTGAACTCGAGCGCGTCCTCGATGATTTCAGGGGCGACATAATGCAGGTGCCTCCGGCGTATAGCGCGATTCACGTGGATGGTATGCGCTCCTACAAGTTGGCGATGCGCGGCCAGGCGCCGGAACTCTCCGCCCGTCCGGTTCACATTGAGGCACTCATGCTTGAGCGATTTGAAGACGGTCGGGCTGTCTTCGATATACGCTGTTCATCAGGCACGTACATTCGCTCGCTCGCGCGCGATATCGCATACGCATGCGAGTCTCGCGCCTACCTCGCGGACCTGAGAAGGACCGCGATCGGACCCTTCAACGCAGACAAGGCCCTTTCGCCCGAGGCATGCACGCTCGAACACGCACGTGCATTTACTACAGAAGTCGCCCACTCGCTTGGTTTTGAAACAGCCACGCTTACCCAGAAATACTATGAGGCGTTTACCCATGGTTCTAAGCTCCCTGATGATTCGCTGTTGAATCTCGAGATGGGACAGGACTCCACGGAATCTGTTCCCACCGCGGTATTCCACGAGCAAGGCGAATTCCTTGGCCTCGTCAAGAAACTGCAAACTGGTTTCCAACCCATAATGGTTGCAGCGGAAAAGATCGCGCTATGAAAGTCTACACCTGGGAAGAATTTATTTCCTCTTCTTCACGTGACCCGCTGGCGACGACTATAGGCGTATTCGACGGATTTCACCTCGGACACCAAGCACTTATACAGGCGGTGCGGAGTGAGTCGCCCGCGCTTGTGCCCTATGTCATTACCTTTCGCGAAAATCCCAAAAAGATGCTCCATCGCTCAAGTTACAAGGGAAGCCTACTCACCGCGGCGCAGAAGTTAGCAGCGATTTCGGCGTTTGGAATTGAGCATTGCGTGCTGATTGACTTTTCTGATAATTTCGCTACACTTGCGGGAAGAGAATTCCTTACTACGCTGTATCTTGCGAATGTGCAATTTGTTACAGTAGGCGAGAATTTCCAGTTTGGATACAAGCTTGATACCGACGCGACAAAGCTCGTGTCCATCTGTGATGAATTGGGAATGCGATCCAGCATTGTAAAGAGTGTCATGTATCGTGGGCATCCTGTGAGTTCAAGCAGAATTCGACATGCGGTGCTCGAGGGGAAACTGAACGAGGCGAGCGAGATGCTCGGTCGCCCGTACCAGCTGCCGCTAGCGCGGGAGGGAAGCAAGAGCGAGGGGAGTGAGGCTGTGTTTACACCGGGTGATGATCTCGTGCTGCCCCCGGATGGAATGTATAATGCCATCGTACTCGATGGCGGTGATGCGCGGGAGACAGTGGTGAGCGTCGCTCACCGCTACATTACCATAGGATTACGCATGCGGTCGGACAGCATCCGACTCGCGTTCGTGGATAAGGCAACTCAGGAGAAGGAGAATTTAGTATGGCTTTGAGCAAGGAAGACAAGGCCCAGTTGGTGCTCGAGTATGGCAAGGACGCGAAAAACACGGGTGCGATTGAATCCCAGATCGCGCTGATTTCAGCGCGAATCACGTATCTCACCGAGCACTTCAAGACGCACAAGAAAGACACGAACTCGAGACGAGGACTTCTCCAGCTTGTCGGCAAGCGCCGCAAGCTTCTGAAATATTTACAGAGAACAAACCTTGAGTCGTATCGTGCAATTATGGAGAAACTCCAGATCCGGAAATAGTGATGCAAATCCGCGGTGTCATGCGTCCACCGCGGATATCCCGGATTTTTTACAATGTAGAGAAGGAAAGTAATGATCAACAAACTTGAATGCAAAGTCGGCAACGAAACTCTGGTATTCGAAACCGGAAGAATGGCCAAACAGGCCAATGGGGCTGTATTCGTCACCTACAGCGGCAGCGCGGTGATCGCAACGGCCTGCTGCTCATCCATACCGAACGAAGGCTTGGATTTTGTCCCGCTTACCGTTGAGTATTCTGAGAAGTACTATGCGGCGGGCAAAATTCCTGGTGGCTTCATTAAGCGAGAGACAAAACCGAAGGACAGAGAAATCCTCGTTTCGCGCATTATCGATCGCCCGATGCGACCTCTGTTTCATAAGGAATTCGGCCGTGAGATCCAGGTCGTTCCAACCTGTATATCCGCCGACCAAATCAATCCGCCCGATGTTATCGCCGCAAACGCCGCGAGTGCCGCGGTGCATATCTCCGATATTCCTTTCGACGGGCCAATCGGCTGCGTGCGTGTCGCTCTCGTCGATGGCGCCTACATCGTCAATCCTACCTACGAGCAGATCGACCGGGCAAAGCTTGAGATCGTTGTGGCGGGCACCGCGGTGGGGATTACCATGGTCGAGGGCGGTTCCCACGAGGCGACCGAAGAGGAGATGATCCAGGCTATCGAGACCGCAAAGGCGCCAATCGCATCCATCTGCGCTACCATCGAAGAGCTTCGTAAAATCGCCGGAAAAGAGAAACTTGGTATGGCACCGCTTCTCGTCGATCTCAACAATAAAGATGAGATCCGTGCATTCGCCTACGAGCTTCTTTCCAAAGCGCTTTTTACGAAAATCAAGCAGGAGCGCGGCAAGGCAGTCGCCACTGCAATTGCCACCGTTAAGGAAAAGTATAAAGACTCTCTGAATGACGATGTACAGCAAAAGCTCTTCTCCAAGCTCATGGATGACCTTCAGTACGAGATTCTTCGCTCGTCAATTCTCGACAAGGGCCTCCGTGTCGATGGTCGAGGCCTTGAGGATATACGCCCGATCACCTGTGAAATCGGCGTACTTCCGCGCACGCATGGCTCCGCGCTCTTTACTCGAGGTGAGACCCAAGTGCTCGCTGTCACAACACTCGGCACTGTCTTCGATGAGCAGATCTTTGACGACATCGAAGGCGACCGCAGAGAGCGGTTTATGCTCCACTACAACTTCCCCCCGTATTCGGTTGGAGAAGTAGGTCGCCTCGGCACCGGCCGGCGTGAAATCGGCCACGGTGATCTCGCCCGTCGCGCGGTTGAGCCGATGCTTCCTCCAAAAGAAAAATTCCCCTACACCATCAGAGTGGTCGCTGAAGTGCTCGAGTCGAACGGCTCCTCCTCAATGGCAACGGTCTGTGCCTCCTCGATGTCGCTCATGTACGCGGGTGTGCCTATGAGCAAACCTGTTGCGGGTATTGCCATGGGACTCATCACCGACGAAACCCGCTACGCGGTGCTCTCCGATATTCTTGGAGACGAAGACCATCTCGGCGATATGGACTTCAAGGTTGCAGGGACCAAAGATGGTATCACCGGATTCCAAATGGATATCAAAATTTCATCGGTTTCGACAGAGATCTTGAGAAAGGCTCTCGAGCAAGCCAAACGCGGACGCCTCCACATCCTCTCCATCATGGAGAAAACGATTGCCTCGCCGCAGAGCGAGATTTCTCCCTATGCCCCGCAGGTTATTAGTGCGAGCATCGATCCTGAAAAAATCGGCCTTGTCATCGGCCCATCGGGCAAAAATATCAAGGCGATGTCAGAACGCTTCGATGTGCAGATCAACATTGAGGAAGACGGTTCTCTCACCGTATATGGAAAGGATCAGAAGTCCACGTTCAGCGCGCGGGACGCAATCCTCAGCTTGGTGGAAGAACCCGAAGTCGGCAGAATCTACAATGGCATCGTAAAAAGAATCATGGATTTCGGCGCCTTTGTGGAGATTATTCCCGGCAGAGAAGGGCTCTGTCACATCTCTCGCCTCGCAAAAGGGCATGTAGAGAAGGTAACCGACATACTCAAAGAGGGAGATTCGATTCAGGTTAAACTCATGGAGATCGATCATCTTGGTAGGCTCAACCTTGCTGCAGTGGATGCACTCGATGAGAATGGAGAAGTGCCTATGCGAGCTGATCGTACTCCCCGTGGAGATTTTAAATCATCAGATCGATCGAGAGATCGTGATTCGCGACATTCATACAGGGAACCGCGCCGGGAAAGGTAAGAAAATTCTCTATGTCGATGCTCCGCAGATTGGCGGTGGGCACGGTGCTCGCCGCCGATTCAATGCCTGCCGCCTCCAGTGTGTCGATCGGCGTCTGGATACCCTTTGGCTCACGCTGTGAAAAGCCTCAACAAAGGGGCTTTTTTCATTTTATTGAGCACATGCTCTTTAAAGGTACGCATAGCCACGATGCTCGGGAGTTGGCAAGGATATTTGAGCGCTCCGGAGGTTTCGTCAATGCCTTTAGCGAGCGCTCGGTGACCTGCGTCCACTGCACCGTTCCCGCCGATGTGTGGCAGCAATCCTGCGAAAGCCTCCTTGAAATGGCCTTTCTCTCGTCCTTCCCCGAGCATGAGTTTCAAAAGGAAAAGGCAGTCATTGTATCGGAGATACTTCAGACCGACGACGACCCCGAAGAACTCGCGCACGAACATTTTTTTCTGCGCTTCTGGCCGGGACAGACTGTGGGGCTTCCCATTGCGGGAAGGGTCGATGAGGTGCAGGCTATCGTGCACGATGAGCTTTTTTCATTCTATACGCGCGTTTTTAATCCTGAACACGCGCTCATCTCCATTGCGGGAAGTATCGATGAAAGCGAGGCCATAGCGCGCATCGAACGCATGCTCGAGCAGGTACTCCTGCGCGGTAAGCGCGTAGACCCTCCGATCATCCCCTCGCCTCATACACCACCGGCAATGAGCATCGATATTGCGCGACCTCAGCATTTTGCCCTCTATGAGAAGAAACCCCTTGCGCTCTCGTATGCGATACAGGGTACGCAAACTCAGTCTCCGCGCGATTCGCGAGACTACCTCATCCGCGCGATAATCAATGAAATGTGGGGCGGCTCCACAATTTCAAGGCTTTTCCAGCGCATCCGAGAGGATAGAGGGCTCTGCTACACCGTGTACTCCTCCTTTGAGACAGAAGTTGCCGAGAGCCTGTGGATTGTGCACCTCCAAGCTCCTAAAAAGCTGCTACCCGCCGCGCTCGATCTCCTCGAGGAAGAAACCTTGGGTCTTGTTCGAAATCCCTTTTCTCAAAGCGAGTTTGAGGACGCTCACAACCGCGTGAGAGGGCTCATTACGCTCTCAATGGATGACAGCGAATATCGACAACGGAGGATGGCGAGGCAATTCTTTGCCCATAACAGGCTGGAGTCGGTAGAGGAAGAACTTGCCTGGATGACCTCCATAGGCTACGATGAAACCGTGGAACTTTCGGTGCAACAGATTGCATCGAGTTCCAGCGCTCGATTTATATTCGGGGACATTCCCGAGAGAGAGATGAAGAAGAGAGGATACCTTGAGTCTGAGAACTTCTGAGCACGCTGCCATCGCTGTCCCTGTCGCACTCGAAGAAATAGCACGCGTTCCTCAGTACGCCACAGAGGGCGCAGCGGGCGCGGATCTCTTCGCAGCCCTTGCGGAGCCAGTCGTGATCGCCCCCATGGCTCGGGCGCTCATTCCAACGGGGGTGCGAATCGCACTCCCTCAGGGGTATGAGGCGCAGGTGCGTCCCCGCTCCGGTCTTGCGATACGCTATGGAATCACGTGTTTAAACTCGCCTGGGACAATCGACAGCGACTATCGCGGAGAAATAAAAGTCATCCTCATCAATCTCGGCGAAGAGGCCTTTATTGTCGAACATGGACAGCGCATCGCGCAACTCGTGATCGCGCCCGTGGTTCGCGCCACATTCGTATCCACAAAAGACCTCGAAGGCACTTTCAGAGGAAGCGGCGGGTTTGGCTCGACTGGCACGTAGTATGAAGATCAGAGCGCCGCTCACTCTGTGGAAATCGATGTTTTCTGAGATAATGGGGTCATTTCTTATGGCCTTCTTTTTCTTTTTTATCGTTTTTTTGATCAATCAGATATTGCTTTTTGCCGAGGACATCCTCTCACGAGGGGCCGACCTGCTGTCAGTGGCGAAACTTCTCTTCTATTCGCTTCCCACAATCCTGGCGATTACCGTTCCCTTCTCAGTGCTCGCCGCTACGCTGATGTCTTCATCGCGGCAGAATGCGGACAATGAGTTTATGGCTTCTTCAATGCTGGGGATTCGTCCTCTCTGGCTCTATATGCCATTTTTAATCGTCGGTTTCGTCGTCGCTTTTGGATCATTTATGCTCAACGACTGGTCGATACCTCAGGCCGCCCAAGGTTACAAGAGAGTGTACGCCGAGCTCATACGAAAATCGGCGAAAATTGAGCTTGCGCCATTCTCCATCACTCGCTACGGCACCTCATTGCTTGTCACAGGCGGATCTGAATCGGGTACACTTAGCGATATCGTTCTCGTCAATCAGAAGCAGGGAGATGACTCGAGCGTCGCCTCCGCAAAAGAAGTGAAGCTGAATTTTTCTGAAGACTCGCTGTCAGCAATTCTCACGATGCGCGACCTCATAGAAGAGAAAAAACCGCTGAGCGGGGCGCCAGGGGATTTCTCTGTCACCTCTGCGAAATCAGCCGTAGTTCGCATACAGATACAGAAGGAGATTCCCAACTTTTCAGGCATCGCTCCTTCAGAAATGTCGCTGAGCGCCCTCTCTCGCCAGATTCAGCAAAAAGAAAGCAGGCTCGCTGCGAGAGTGATGGAGAATCGCACGCAACTTGCGTCGGCTTTGGATCAGCTTCGGCGCAGGTACGACAGTGTGGCGACAGGGAACTCTGCGTCCATCGCTGCGCTCGCTTCGACGCTCAACTCCGTAGACTCACTCCGAAATCAGCGAATTTCGGACTCCTCACTCCAAGTGTATCGGCTTGAGTATCAGAAGAAGTTCGTAATCCCTTCGGCATGCTTTTTTTTCGCCTTCCTGGCCTTTCCTCTTGGAATTGGATCGAAGAGGGCAGGACGCACCGCGGGATTCGGTTTGGCGCTTCTCCTCTCGGTGATCTACTGGGCGCTCCTCTTCGTGGGGCAGACGCTCGGCTACCGACAGGATTTTAATCCCTTGCTCTCTATGTGGATGCCCAACCTAATCATGCTGTTCGCCGCGCTCATCGTATGGCTTTCAAAAAAAGTCTCAACGGGGCATTTATTGTGAGCGGCGTGGCGGCATCGACTGTGGGGCGCATCCGAGGAGGGGTAAGGTGGAACGCCCCTGCGTTGCTCTGGAATAGCCTTTTGAGGAAGGTGGTGCTCTGGACAGCCGGTGGCTCGCTATTCTTGTCGCTTATCATGAGTCTCGCTGAGCTCTTTTCGATCCTGTGGAGATTTCTCGCCCACAACGCGCCCTTTCTAAGAATTCTCGCGTGGATCGGCCTCGGCGCTCCGAAGCACATAGCTGAATCCTTACCAGTAGCCTTTCTCTTTGCCATCGTGTTTATTTTGAGCGATTGGCACGCAAATCGCGAACTTGAGGCGGTTTTCAGCGCAGGTATATCCCTGCAGCGTCTACTTCTTCCGGTCGTAGCATTCTCTTTGTTTCTCTGCGTCTTCGAGCTCGTGCTCACCGAGTATATGTCGATACCCTTTCTACGCGCGCGAGACACACTTCAAGCATCCTCGCTCCAGGACTCCACGACAAAAAATTCGATCCCGGGACTGATTGTTGAAAAGGGCAAGTATATTTACACCTTTCGATACTACGACATGAAGAACCAGCGCCTCTACAACCCATCCATCATCGAGAGAAATGCACAGGGCGATCTCGTACGCCGCATTTCGGCCCAGAACGCGCACTGGGATCACGGCATCTGGCGATTTATGGACGCGAGCATCTATACGAATGAGGGCGCATTGTGGAAATTCGTCAAAACTGCGGAATTTACCGATCCGCAATTGAATGAGTCGCCCTCGAGCTTCGAACGCCCCACGATGGATGTGCGGTTGCTGAGCATTCAAGAGCTAAGCGCCCAGATTCAGTTCCTGAATTCTTCTGGACTTCCCTCTACCGATGCGGAGGTCGAGCGTCAGCGACGATTTTCATTCTCCCTCACGCCTCTCATTGTGATTGGCTTAGCCGGTGCTTTTATCGGAAGGTTTAAAAAGAGCATTTTTCTCTTGAGCATGCTCTCAAGTCTCTCGAGCGCGACATTCTATTACGTCGCACAGATGGTCGCCTCGCTGGCGGCGAAATCTAGGATCCTGTCGCCCACGCTTGCGATTTGGAGCGTGATGTGCTGCTTTGCGCTTATATCTGTCGTATCTTACTTGAGTGCGAGAACATAGATTGCTGATTGCATAGTATTATAATTCCATATAAAGATAGGATATAACGATGATCGATTCGATTTTTTATGAAGTGCACAGAGATGCGCACTGCAGAGCGCGAACGGGAGTTCTCTCTCTTCCTCACGGCGATGTCGCAACCCCGGCATTTATGCCCGTCGGTACCAACGCGACTGTCAAAGCGGTCGAGCCACGCGATCTTGAGGAAATGGGTTTCTCGATTATTCTTGCGAACACCTATCACCTTTTTCTTAGACCAGGTCCAGAAATAATAAAAAAAGCAGGCGGCTTGCACGGTTTTTCTGGTTGGAAAAAAAATTTTCTCACCGACTCTGGCGGATTTCAGGTGTTCTCACTCTCCCAATTTCGCAAGATCCTCGATGAGGGAGTGCATTTTAAATCGCACATCGATGGATCCGCGCACGTACTCACTCCGGAGACCGTGGTCGATGTTCAGACTTCCTTCAACTCAGACATCCAAATGGCACTTGATATCTGTGCGCCTTGGGGGGAGACAGAGAAAAAAGCGTATCGAGCCGCCACACTTACCTTCGAGTGGGCAAAGCGCGCCAAAGAGCGCTGGCTTGTGCAGCGAGAGAGCGGTTACCTCGGTTACCTTTTTGGGATCGTACAGGGCAACTTCTACCGCGAGTTACGCGCCATGAGCGCGGAACAGATCGCATCGCTCGATCTTCCAGGCATTGCGATCGGAGGGCTCTCGATCGGGGAGCCAAAAGAAGCGTACCTCGAGTACCTCGAGTTTACCACACCACTTTTACCGACAGAAAAGCCACATTATCTCATGGGCATCGGAACTCCTGACTATATTATTGAGGCGGTCCGCAACGGAATCGATATCTTCGACTGTGTCTATCCCACCCGTACCGCGCGCAATGGGTTGCTCTTCACCTCACGCGGGCAAATAAGTATTAAAAAGGCGATGTATCGTGAGGATTTTAATCCGATCGATCCCGAGTGTTCCTGCCGTGTGTGCACAACCTATACGCGTGCCTACCTACACCATCTCTTTAGGAATAATGAAATTTTATACTCTATGGTGGCGAGCCAGCACAACCTGTACTTCTTGGAAGACCTTGTGCGCAAAATTCGTCGCGCTATCGAAGAAGACCGCTTCGAATCCTTCGCTGCCGATTTCTTGCGCGCGTATTCTCAATCGCGTGCCGAAGAGTAGGTAAGCGACAGGAATTCTCCAAAAAAGAAAGACCGACATACCCGCGCCTATCTAAAGGCTCTAGAAGTTTGCCTTCTCGATTTTTACCACTTTATAGCTGAACTTGCGCTCATTGATCGTGAAATTGAGCGTATCTCCAACCTTGTGATTTAAGAGGTGCTTGCCGAGAGGGGAAAGGTAAGAGATTACCTTGTTTTCGGGGTCCGACTCCCATGGACCGAGAATCGTGAAGACCTCTGGCTCTCCTGAAACAGTATTCTTGAGCGATATCTTCGTGCCAAACGAAATGGAAGTGATATCGACGTGTTCCGGGCCGATGATCTGTGCGCGATCGAGTTCATTCTTAAGCTTTCCTACCTTCGCGTTGAGCTCATCCTGTTTTTCTTTCGCAGCCTTGTACTCGGCATTCTCGCGCAAGTCGCCGAGCGACAGGGCGAAGGCAATTTCCTTCTGGTTGGCGGGAACCTCGACTTCCATGATGCGGCCAAGGAGGCGTTTCTTTTCCTCGTATTTCGCCGCGGTCACCATGAGTCCCCTCGACACCGTGAGACGTTCATTCCCGTCGTAAAACTTGATGTTGGGGAAGCGCTCGCCAATCTTTTTCTTGAGATCGAGTTTGATCGCCGGGTCGACTTCCTTAATGTCGGAGAGCATCGAGTAGACGCGCTCCGCCACCTGCTGGGGCGCGTCACTGAGGAATTCCTCGAGATCCTTGTCCTTAAACAGGATGTTTTGAACGAGCTTATTGATTTTCCGGTTTTCAGTGGTGTCCTTGTGGCTGTCGATTTCTTTGAATGTGATGTCGAGAATGTGGAGCTGTGTCAGTATGATCTTCTCACGAACGATGCCGAGCTCCTTGAGCCATGGCTTGTCTTTGAGATCCTTAGCGAGCCAGAGGAAAGCTTCTCGCATGTCTTTGTAGTTCTCGACTATGAACATTGCCATCTTCTTCAGCTTTTCCTCTTCGCCTGCGGACTCAAGCATTTCGAGCATCTTTGCGGTTCGGGCGTAGGGGAGCAGCTGGATATAGACATCAGGCCAGTTCGGCACAAAGGTCTTGATACTCTGAGTGAACTGATTCTTGAGCTCAGTGTCCTTGATCGAGAGATATACTGGAACAATGTTGTCTTTTACCTGCGCGAAGAGGTCGGCGAAGCGCAGCGTAACATATTGCTGAAGACGAAGATGTTTTGTCGAGAGTTCCTTCATAAGGAGGAAAGAACTGATAACGAATTCGTTCACCTGAGCCAACTTGAGAAAGGAGACGAAATACGCGAGCATGTCTTCAAAATAATCAGAGTCGATGTCCTCACTGAGATCAATGTACTCACGTAAAAACTGGACACGCGCGAAGAAGTTTTTCTCAGCCTTGAACTGAGCGTAGATCTTCTCTTCAAAGGAGAGAGGACGATCTCGTACAATGAATGTCGAGATATCGTCCTGTGCGTTACCGAACATCTGGTCGGTTTTGACAATCTCTTTTGCGCGCGAGTTCCACGAATTCCACTCTGAAGGGGAGAGCACCGAGGGCACGAGCTCTGCCTTGATGCGCTTCATGTCCGCACGGTTGTCGAAACTCTTGATGATGATCTTGATCGCCCAGGCAGGGTCTGCCTTCACTTTATCGCGGAGTTTTTCCTTGGGCCATGTTGCCTTTAGAACCCAGATGTGGTCCTTTGCGAGTGTGGTGAGGCTGTCGAACGCCATTTTGAGCGACATATGGTGGTTTCTGGATTTCGCGAAGTCTATTACAATCTCATCATTCGTGATGTTGGAAATGCGCCCGATATTCCAGGTCCGGTGAAACACGAAATTGCCCTTGTCGAAGGCGATTCTCTTCTCAAAATCTGAGATGGCCTCGTGGAGCGATCGATAGGTTTGATTGATGTTCGAGAGCCGCAGGCATTCGTCGAACATTGAGTGCCCGGAGTAGATGGCAGTGTAGCAGTCAACTAACTCTTTCCTGAGTGCTGTATTCCGCTCGTCGTACTCAATGGTGATTTTTAAAATGCTCAACGCGGTTTCCCACTTCTCGCTTTTCTTGTACCAGGCATACAGATCCATGAGCAGCATTGCCGCTTTTTCAGGTGAGATCTGTTTGGCGATCTTGTTCTGTGCATGGAGGAAAAAATCAAGGTCTTCAGGGGAGAGCTCGATCAACTTGAGCCAGATTTCCTTTATATTCGCGAAGAGCCCCTTGTTGATGTAGCGGATAATCGCCTTTTTGTAAAAATCAATCGCCTCTTCTAAAAACCTGTTTTTCTCTTTCCATTCTGCAATAAGTTGGGCGAGCTCAGCTTCTTCAGTGTCGATCCGGACGAGCTTTTCCCACACACCGTAGCGCTCTTCGATCCTGTTTTCATCGGTATAGCATTCAGCAAGTTTTACGAGCGCAATTCTGTTGTCGCCGTAATCGAGAATACGGTTGCATATGTACTCGATGATGTTGATTTTTTTATTGTCGCCGAAGAGATCCATGAGCTGCACGAGGTACGACTCATCCGCGGGCTGGCGCATAATGTTGAGCATCCCCGCGACATAAAGCGCGATGACGCTATTTTTAGCCTGAGCAAGGTGATCCGTGCATACTTTGATCGCCTTTTCGGTGAGGTTTTGCGCCGTTACTTCCTCAATAAAGCGATCGAGATCCTTCAGGCTTCCGATGGAATAATTCGCCATGAGTGTTCTGGTCCATTTTTCCTCGTTGAGCATCAACTGCAGTCTTTCAGTCAATGGAGATTCATCCATCATCTTCTCCTCTTCATCCTACATACAACGCATAGATCGATTGATCAAGAATCTTGATCTTGAGCAGCACCGAGTGCAGACCGTTTTCGTCACCATTCACTCTCAGCGAATCAATCATCCAAAAATATCGATTGAGCAATCGCGGTACAAGTGTTGCGCGCTTGGGCGGATTTTCTCTCAATTCGATTTCAAGCTGACGAACCCCGGCCGCAATCCTGTTGTATTCCGCGAAGCTGAGTTCTCGCTTGACATTGAAGACGCCCCAGATTTCAGAATAAACAGGTATCCATTCAGGGATATCATTTTCAGGATATCCTAATTCCCGTATTTTTTCAATGATCTTTAGGATGAATTCAGATTCAAGAAATTCAATTTCTATTGCGCGCGCATCAATAAAAAAAGCTTCTCGGAATAAGGCCTTCGACATTCGGGCCTCGCCGGCCATGGCATAGGCGTCGGCGAGCTCAGCGAGCATCCTCGAATCACTGCGATTCGCCTGTACCGCGCGCTCCAGGTGAATGAGGGCGGTTTCTATATCACCGGTGGCCTTGCGCGCTCTTCCTAGTCTCAAGTCAAGTGAGGCGCCAAGCGCGTCCTTTTCTTCATCAGGAAGCGCGAGATACTGATCGAGCGCCAGACCGAAAATGCACCGTTTAAAAGCGTACCGTGCTGTCTCAAAAGAATCTCCAAGGTGCGAAAGAAACTGTAGAAATTTCTTCCATGAGCTGCAGAGAAAATCCCCACGATCGAGAAGGCTCTTTTCTTCTGGCATCTTGCGGAGCTGTTCTTTCCAAAATTGCATGCATTTCATCGCGTAGAGTACTTCAGGATGTTCAAAATCAGCCTTTAAAGCATTCTCTAGAAAGGGCTCAGCGCTCTGTAGATCAGCATTTTTCAAGCTTTCATACGCAAGCGCGAGATTCTCTCCCGCCGAAGCACTCTGCTGAGGAGACAGGCGCGTCATGTGAGTGTAATTCTCCTTTATGATTATCTATAAAGAAATAGTACTCGAGGCGCAATTTGTGCGTCAATGCGTGCACCGAACAATCAACACTTAAAAACAAGCTCATTTTCATCAAGTATGGAAAAACATTAAGAAACACGTTAGTATCCAAAGTGTATGGAAACCCCAATTTTTGCTCCTTCAATTTTATCTGCGGATTTCTGCGATATTCGAGCTGCGATCGCCGATATTGAGTCATCGCATTGCCCATGGATCCACCTCGATGTCATGGATGGCAGGTTCGTTCCTCCCATCACTTTTGGAAGTAAGATGGTCGGGGACATCAGAGCGAGCACGGAGCTGTTTTTGGATGTGCACCTCATGGTCGAGGAACCGGATCGGCATGTCCATGCCTTTATCGAAAGCGGCGCGGACGCGATTACCTTCCATCAGGAGGCCTGCGTTCACTCCCATCGGCTTCTTCAGCGCATCAGAGAAGCTCGCAAGAGCGCAGGCATCTCTATCGTGCCTTCCACTCCGATCAGCTCGATCATCCACCTGCTCCCCTTTTTAGATCAGGTGCTGATAATGACCGTCAATCCTGGATACGGCGGGCAGGAGCTTTTGCCGTTCTGCCTTGAGAAAGTGAAGGATCTTGCCGCGATTCGAACCGCTCAAAAATTAAGTTTTAAAATCGCGATCGATGGTGGAGTCAATATACGTACTCTTTCGCGCATCGCGTTGAGCAGACCAGATATTCTCGTTATGGGCAGCGCTTTCTTCAACGCTAAAAATAAAAAAGAAATGGTCGATAATATGCGGCATCAGTGGATAAAAGCTATTGAAAATAAAGATTCAGTCCACTAATATCATAGTAGTTTCCGGAGAATTAAAATAAATGTATGGGGCTTGTTGTAAATGAAAAAAATATTCGCCGGTATCGTACTCTTGTTTCTTTTTCTCTTCAGTACAAACTCCCAGGATGCTTCTTCCTCCATGGAGGCTTTTAGCTCAGCCTTCGATGCTTTCAGGCGAGGTGAATATCAGAACGCGGCAACTGCCTTCATGCGCCTCACGCAGGACGAATCAAAGAACACATTGGCACCCGAGAGTCTTTTCATGGCAGCGCAATCATACTTCAATGCCGCCGATTATCCCACCGCCTACAGCACCTGCGAAGAATTCTTACAGAAATACCCTACACATGCAAAAATCGCCGATATCGAGTATCAACTCGGCAGGATTTTGTTCAAAACGCAGGATTATCGAGGCGCCATTGCGTCCTTTGATCGCTTTATGGGAAAATATTCAACCAATCCGCTCGCACCTTCAGCGCTTTTTTGGAAAGCCGAAAGTAATTATCAGATGGGCAATATCGCGGATTCATATCCTCTGTTTAATGAAGTCATCGCGAGATGGCCAGAATCTGAGAAAGCATCGCTGGCGCGGTGGAGACTCAATGTCATGGGGCTCGAGGTCCGTGAGGCAAAACTCATACGTATCGTAGAATATGAAAATCAGGAAAAAGAATCTCTCGACATATATCGATTTAAAAATGACGCTATTAGAGAAGATCGATACTTCAAATGGTATACTGCATACATGCGAGCAAGGCAACTCCTTCAGACTAATTCTTTAACGCAAGCGGATGCCGCGATGATCGCCAAAAATCTACGCTTGAGCGTACTTCTCGACGCGAAGCAGAAGGCGCTCAACCTGTTGATCTCCCGTATCATGGAATACTTGAAAGGATTTTCGCAATGAAGCGCGTCATAGTTTTTATGCTCATGATCGGCGTAAGTCTCGGAATAGTAGCCGCTCTCGATATCAAAGATGGACTCGTGAGAATCGCGACCGATGATCTCACGCTCCGCCCGATGCTGTATCGCCTGGTCAATGTCGCCGGAAAATCGAAATATAAGCCGCTGTGGTACGCTGGCGATCCGAGGACGAGCTTCATCGTAATCGAGGTGGATGGCAGAATCTATAGAATGGGTGCCTCGCAGGAGTACCAGACTATCCAGCGCTACATTTCGAATGGTATAGAGATCGAATATAAATCGATCACTACGAGGGTCACACAGAGAATCACATTCGCAACGTTTGCTGATTCGAGAGTCGCCAACGGTTTTACCATCGAACTCCAGGTAGATAATTTTACTTCGCGCGATATGAAGGTAAAATTCAAAGAAGTCTGCGATATGTGGCTTGGCGAAAAATTAGGCACCCACTTCGCCCTCAAGTCCAATCCGAATGTCATCGACGAAACATTGCTCGATGCAAGCTCAAATGAACCTTATATCGTTTCTCCCGGGGATAACGCTTCCATTGCACTGCTTTTAAACACCGCGCAGAGACCTGACTCTGTAATAATCGCAAACTGGAAACGTCTCAGCGACTCTCAATTCGCGTACGATTCTGAATTGATGAAAGGCTTTACCCTTGCGCCGTATTCTACCAACGATTCCGCGCTCGGTCTGTATTGGGATGAGCGGATTGTTCCCGCAAAAGGCACGGTCAGCGTCACGAGTCTGTGGTTGACTGGAGGGCCCGGAAGCGAATTTATACCTTGGATCGCACAAAACTATCTCTCTCTCGCTGCGGAAGGCTCCTCCTCTCTCAAAGACTCCTCCACTGAGAAGACAACAGCTCCGACCGACCAGTCGCCGACGGCATTCCCAGCCTCAACCGTCTTCGATGTGAGCGACATTATGGACGTTATCAACAAGATCGACAGTGCGCTCCAAAATATCGACACGATCTCGGATGCTGATTTGCATATAATTCTCAGCGAGCTGGATACCTTGGGAGAAACCACACCTGGTTCCCCCAGTCCTGCAAATAAGTAAATCTGACAGAATGGGCAGGCACTATATATGAGAGCAGTTGTTCAGCGCGTGTCGGACGCGTCAGTAACCTACTATCGCGGCGGGAAAGAGTCGGACCTGCGTCTACTGCCGGAAGAGTCGCTCTGTGGAAGTATAGCCCGTGGTATTATCATCTACATTGGCATCGGCGCCGATGACACAGAAAAAGACGCCGTGTATCTCGCGGATAAAATTGCACATTTACGCATTTTTATGGATACTCAGGAGAAAATGAATTTATCGGTGCTCGACCTCGGGCTCGAAGCACTCGTCGTCTCTCAGTTTACCCTCCACGCGGATGCCCGGAAGGGAAGGCGACCCTCATACTCGATGGCAGCCGAGCCACGGTTCGCGGATACACTCTATCAGCGCTTCTGTGAAGAACTGAGAGGGCTCGGTCTACATGTTCAAACCGGCAAATTCCAGGAGGTCATGCGGGTTCGTTATACTAATGAGGGCCCTGTAACCATTCTCCTCGATTCAAAGAAGCTATTCTGAGGCTCGCATCGCTTCACTCCGCCCTTGATTGCAGCCATGTTCACTATAAAAAAAGAGCCGCTTTCCAGAAGAGCGGCTCTTTTTAATCTTAAGCGCGATTATTTATTTTTTGAACCACGGGGGCGTCCACGGGGGCGCTTCTCGCCTACCGCGGCAGCCTTTGCTGAAGCCTTTTTAGCTGTGGTTGATGCCGCGGCCGACTTCGAGGGGCGCCCGCGCTTCTTCTGACCTTTCTTGGCGGCAAGCGCGTCCTCAACGACTGCTTGTGCTGCGGCCAGTCGAGAAATGGGTACTCTGTAGGGGGAGGAGGAAACGTAGTTCATTCCAACTCTATGGCAGAACTTGACTGAATTGAGATCGCCACCGTGTTCTCCACAGATTCCGACTTTGAGTTTCGGTCTGGAGGTACGACCCTTCTCGATTCCCATCCGTACGAGCATTCCGACTCCGTCCTGATCGAGGCTCTGGAAAGGATCGGCCTTGAACACGCCCGCTTTCTTCTCATCCACGTAATCGGGAAGGAATTTGCCTGCGTCATCGCGGGAGAGCCCGAGAGTCATCTGGGTGAGGTCGTTCGTGCCGAAGGAGAAGAACTCCGCGACATTCGCGATTCTGTCCGCGAGGAGCGCGGCGCGCGGTACTTCGATCATCGTTCCGACCATGTACCCGAGAGTGATGCCAGATTTCGCAATGATCGCGTCGGCGACTTCGCGCGTCCTGGTCTCGAGAATCTTGAGCTCCTTATCGTCGATAACGAGCGGGATCATGATCTCGGGGAGAACCTTCACACCTTTCTTCGCCATGTTGACGGCTGCGGAAATGATCGCCGTGACCTGCATGTCGAGAATCTCGGGGTAGGTGATAGTAAGGCGGCAACCTCGGTGACCGAGCATCGGGTTCGCCTCATGGAGCTGCTCAACGCGCTGTACGACTTTCTCAACAGGAACACCAATTGCCTTAGCGAGTGCCTTCTGCCCCTCTTCATCATGCGGAACAAACTCATGGAGTGGGGGGTCGATGAGCCGAATAGTGACGGGAAGTCCGTCCATGGCTTTAAAGATGCCTTCAAAATCCTTCGTCTGGAAAGGTAAAAGCTTTGCGAGTGCCTTCTTTCGGCTCTCGACATCGTCGGCGATGATCATCTCGCGGATTGCGAGAATACGCTCCTCGGAATCGAAGAACATGTGCTCGGTACGGCAGAGACCGATACCTTCGGCACCAAGCTCGCGCGCCTTGACGGCATCGTAAGGTGTATCAGCATTGGTCCTCACTTTAAGGGTGCGGATCTTATCGACCCACGACATCAAAGTAGTGTAGGCCTTTGGGGGTGCTTGGTTAATCAGTTTGAGCTGGCCAATGTACACATTTCCGGTGCCACCGTCGAGGGTGATGTAATCGCCTTCTTTGATTACGATTTTATCGACGCTGAAAGTACCCTTCTCGTAGTCGATGTCGAGCTTCTCGCAGCCGACAATGCAAGACTTGCCCCAGCCTCGGGCGACAACCGCCGCATGGCTGGTTTTGCCGCCGGTGGCGGTAAGAATACCCTCTGCAGCGTGCATACCACCGACATCTTCAGGGCTCGTCTCTTTACGGACGAGAATAACCTTTTCGCCTTTAGCAGCCCAATCCTCAGCGGTCTTCGCGTTGAAAACAACCTTGCCGGTCGCAGCGCCCGGGACAGCATCGATGCCCTGCACCACGAACGCTTTTTTCAATTCGGCAGGGTTCGACTTATCGATCATCGGATAGAAAATACCTTCAATATCCGACGCTTTGATGCGCAGTACAGCCTCTTCTTTCGTGATAAGTTTCTCTTTGACAAGGTCGACCGCGATTTGGAAGGCGGCGATCGGACTTCTCTTTCCGGTTCGGCACTGAAGCATATACAACTTGTTCTCTTCGACGGTGAACTCGAGGTCCTGCATATCGCGGTAGTGTTTCTCAAGTTTTTTGCGGATGTCGACAAGCTGCTTGTAGACTTTCGGATCGCGTTTTTCAAGCTCGGCGAGCTTTATCGGTGTGCGGATTCCTGCCACGACATCTTCGCCCTGGGCATTGATAAGATAATCGCCGTAGAAGATATTTTCGCCGCTGTTCGGGTCGCGAGTAAAGCAGACGCCGGTGCCTGAGGTATCGCCCTTGTTGCCGAACACCATCTGGACCACATTGACCGCGGTTCCCTTAATCCCAACAAGTTTCTCAACCTTGCGGTAGGTTACGGCCTTGTCTGCCATCCAGGAATTGAAAACCGCATTGATGGCGCCCTTCAGCTGCTCGTAGGGATCCTGAGGGAAATCAGCCTTGATATGCTCACGGTAGATTTTCTTGAATGCCTTTATGAGCGAGTCGAGCTCTTCTTCATTGACATCAGTATCATTGATCTTTCGGCCAGCGGCGACTTTAAGCCTCGGCCTTGTCATGTTCTCTTTAATCGAGTTGAACGCGTTGTCGAACTCTTCGCGCTCGATTCCCATGGCAGTCGATCCATACATCATGATGAAGCGGCGGTACGCATCGAGGGCAAAGCGGCGATTGCCAGTTTTCGCGGCGAGACCTTCAACCGATGCGTCCGTAAGGCCTAGATTGAGAATGGTTTCCATCATGCCAGGCATTGATACAGGAGCACCTGAACGAACAGACACGAGGAGTGGGTCATTTGGGTCCCCAAGCGTTTTTTTCGTGATTTTCTCGAGATCCTTGAGGTGCTTCTGCACTTCTTTTTCAAGGCCTACAGGCCACTGTTTTCCGTTCTTGAAATACAGGTCACAAACTTCCGTGGTAATTGTAAATCCAGCAGGAACCGGCAATCCAATTTTTGTCATCTCGTGAAGGCCCGCGCCTTTTCCGCCGAGAAGTTCTTTCATTGTGCCATCGCCTTCAGCGACTCCCGCACCGAACGCATACACAAATTTTTTCTTGGGCATGAGGTTGTTCCTCCAATGAATAAAAGGGGCTAACGAATGTATAATTCGTCTTTTCGACAAATTAATCGAAAGAAAAGAATTAGTCAAGATATATATAAATAACGTTATTTTTTAATTATTTAATTATAAGTCAAAACCCTGGCTTGAAATACAAGATGAAATGAAATTTTTATCACTTCCATGAAATATCGACTTGCGGGGGCTGATTTGCGGTAATGAGATCGGCCATAGGAGATTCAATGCTCGATTTTTTACCGCTGGTCGAGACTTTAAGAAAATCTCCATTTGTCACGACGATCTGCGGAGCGGCGTTAGCGCATTCGAGCGAAAATCTAAAGCGATAGGGTGCGAGTTCTTCGGCGATCGAAGTCTTCATCTGTGGGTCGATCGTGGGAATTTCATTTCCGAACAGAATTGTCAAGCGCGAGGTGCCGTTGTCTTGCCGATACTGGGCGAGTTTACCTCGGGGATCGAGATAATTCGCGAGATGATCTGGCGAATCGAACGAAAGCACAAAGGAAATGATGGTGTTCTCTCCCTTTTCTGATTTTGCATATGACTTCAGTGCGATTCCAGACATGCCGGAGAGGCTCTTTTCGATATCTTCACGAGAGAGAGGAAGGGGTAAGGCGGGGGTAGATTCGAGACTTCCTAGCTGAGAGAATTCCTTCGATATCTGATATTCCAACGAGATCGTGCCCGCACCTTTCGCGTCGATTTTGGCCGATGCGTTGATTCCCATACACGATGCGATCATAAATGGAAACAACACCGCAACCAGAATTCCCGCGACTTTCTTACTATAGTTCTTCATACGAGTAATCCTCTCATCCATATACTTCGCTGTGCGTCTGCACATCGTACATCTCGACAGGGTAGTGATCCTCAATAAACACGACAGCGTCTCGAAGCACTTTTTCGCCAAATTCCGGAGAATTCGAAACGAGTGCAGCACCTAATTCCGCAAAGCTCAGCGAGTCTTGGAGGTCGACCTCCGCACATGATAATCGGTAGCGATGGTGGAGCTTATCCTTAATGCCAAGAATCACCCTGCGTTTGTCCTTTAATGTCGATGTTTCTTTCAGTTTGAGCACCATGTGCAACATTGAAACAACCATTCTGAATAATAATATCACGAGGGGTTCTTCTTGACAGCCCCCGTTTGCAGGGGTATTGTCCACAGCATGAAAAGAAGACTTATAACTTCCGCACTTCCTTATGTAAATAATGTCCCGCACTTGGGCAATCTTATTCAAGTATTATCCGCCGATGTGTTTGCTCGATTCTGCAGACTTAAGGGGTATGAGACGCTCTACGTGTGCGGTACTGACGAATATGGCACTGCGACAGAGACAAAGGCACTCGAAGAGAAGGTAACACCACAGGAGCTTTGCGACAGATTTCACGCGATACACCGCGATATTTATGCGTGGTTTGAGATCGCCTTTGATACCTTTGGCCGGACCTCGACACCTGAACATACCGAAATCACACAGTCGATCTTTCTCGATCTTGAGAAGAATGGATACATTACGAACCAAACGATTGAGCAGCTCTACTGCGACACCTGCGGCCGCTTTCTTGCCGACCGGTATGTGCGAGGCACCTGCCCTCATTGTGGTTATGAAGGTGCGCGCGGCGATCAGTGTGAGATGTGCGGCAGTCTCCTCGACCCTATGGAATTGATTAATCCCCAGTGTGTAACCTGCGGCGGGACTCCGCATCCCAAATCGACGACACATCTCTACATTGATCTTCCTGCAATACTCCCCAAGCTTGAGGCTTGGATGAAGGAAGCTAGTGTTAAAGGATTCTGGGCGAACAATGCGGTGCAGATGACACAAGCCTGGATCCGCGATGGGTTACATCCGAGAGCCATAACAAGAGACCTCAAGTGGGGAATCCCTGTTCCGAAAAAAGGGTTTGAGAACAAAGTATTTTATGTCTGGTTCGACGCTCCAATCGGTTACATTTCCATGACGGCCAAACTCGCCAAAGAACAAGGGTTCGACTGGAAATCGTGGTGGCAGAATCCTGAAGAGGTTGAACTCTTCCAGTTTATAGGAAAAGACAATATACCCTTCCATACGGTCATTTTCCCATCCTCACTCCTTGGAAGCGGACGCACGTGGACAATGCTTCACCACATGTCGAGCACTGAATATTTAAACTATGAAGCAGGGAAATTCTCAAAATCAAAGGGAATTGGCGTATTTGGCACAGATGCCATGGAAACGGGGATCCCGGCTGATGTGTGGCGCTTTTACATTTTTTGGAACAGGCCCGAGACCTCAGATTATACATTCACCTGGTCTGATTTTGAGGAGAAGGTGAATGGCGAGCTTATCGGCAATCTTGGCAATCTTGTGAACAGAACCCTGACCTTCGTCTCTCGATATTACCATGGAATCATTCCCGAGGGCGTTCCGGATGAAGCATTCTGGAAAGAAGTCAGTGAAAAGGAGCAACGCGTTACCCAGCTTCTTGAGCGTGCTGACCTGAGAGATGCGCTCAGAGAAATTTTCAGCATTGCGGATATTGCAAACAAGCGATTTCAAGATGAAGAGCCGTGGAAAGCACGCAACGAAAATCCTTCCAGGGCAGCATCGCTGCTCAACGATCTCTGCTATGTGCTTAAAGACCTCGCAATCTTGATACACCCCTATATGCCGAAATCCTCTGAGAGACTTGCGGCGTTTTTTGGACTCTCTGTGGAGAAGGACCCGCTCACATGGAAGGATCTTGGCCTCAATGGGATGCTTAAGACCGTGCAAAAACCAGAGGTGCTCTTCCAAAAGCTTGAGCACGAAACGATTGTGTCGCTGCGCGAACGCTATTCAGGCTCGCAGGAGGAACGCGAAGCGCGCGCGAATGCGCCGGAGTTCAGCGCTGGCACAACCGGCTCAGTAAACACGCCTGCAAACACGACCGCCGCTGCTGTGTCGACTGTAGCAATCGAAGCGCCGAGCCCTGTCCATGCGCCTAAGAGTGAGGAGCCTCTCGCCCCGGCTGTAATTGCCCCCGGTGCGCAAGAGAGTCCCGAAAAACGTTTTTTAAAGCTCATTGATCTCAGAGTGGCAAAGATCGTCAACATCGAGCGCCACCCCAAGGCCGACAAGCTTTACATTGAAACGCTCGATGACGGAAGCGGAATTCCAAGAACAATCGTATCTGGCCTTGTGCCCTTCTACAGAGAGGAAGAGCTTCTGGGGAAACATATCATTCTCGTGAACAATCTTAAACCTGCGAGATTGCGTGGTGTGGAGAGCATAGGGATGCTGCTCGCTGCCTCTGTTGATGGAGACGAGGGACACGAGCGTGTCGAGGTGCTTACGGCTCCGCACGCGCACCCAGGAGACAGAGTTGTGCTCGACATCACGTCGAATATTTCAGAAGTACTCCCAAACGAGGTGCCGGCCAATGTCATCGATGCTTCGACTTTCTTCTCAATTCCCATTGTCGCAAGAGATGGTTATGCGTGGGTTGGCGAGGCCCGCCTGAGCGTCGCGGGGGAGGCTTTGAAATTAGAGAGCGTGAAAGACGGAGAAATCGGCTGAACTGAACACATACGACAATTTTTATGCGATCAATCGATAGCATCCATGTCAAACCGCTTCTGAATCCGCGCGACTGCGTGGATTCAGTTGTTCCGCACACCTTCCTGCAGTCCAAGTTCTGGGGCCTCTTCAAATCGCGTACCGGCTGGAACTCCTACTCATGCAACATCCATCTGAGCGATAGGACGCGTCTCGAGCTTTTGGTGCTGCGTAGACACATCGGCAAGCTCTTCTGTTTTCTCTATGTACCATTCGGGCTTAGCGAGGTGGAATCTGCGCCCGATAGGTGGGTGCTCTTAAGCGACATTGGTCGAGCGCTCGGCGATCAGGTCGGAGGAAATAATCTCTTTGTGCGGTTCGATCTGCCATGGCTTGTCAGAGACGGATTCTCCGCGAACGACCATATCGAGAACCAAACCGATGAGCTTAAAAAACGTAAAATCGCAAAAGGTGTAGACATTCAAGTTCCCGACACAGTGGTCCTCGATTTGTCGAAGCGTGAAGAGGATATCCTCATCGGAATGAAACCGAAGTGGCGCTACAATATCCGCCTATCAGAAAAAAAAGGCATCTCGGTGAGCGAAGAGGGCGAGCGCGGGCTCGCAGAATTCATGCGGCTCTACCAAGCGACCGCGCGTAGAGACAAAATCGCAATTCACTCGTATCCCTACTATCAGCAACTCTTTGCAACGGTTTCGCACATTCAAGCGGAATCGAATGCCGGTGCCCTTCCCAAAACCGCAATCCCTAAGCTTAACCTCTATATTGCCCGCCATGAGGGAGAAGCGCTTGCCGGCATTATAGTCCTTGAGTTGGGAGACAACGCGACCTACCTATACGGAGCCTCATCGGGCAGAAAGCGTAATCTGATGCCTACCTATGCGCTGCAGTGGCATGCCATACTCGCTGCAAAACACCGTGGTGTGACTTCATACGATTTTTTTGGAATCCCGCCTGGAGCCGAAGATCCCGATCACCCCATGGCGGGACTTTATCTTTTCAAAACTGGTTTTGGCGGCGACATAATCCACCGAATCGGCGCCTATGATGTCATGCTGCATCCTCTGCTGTACCCTGTGTTCAGATGCATCGAATCGCTGCGCCTACTCTGGTATAAAAAAGTAAAAAAAGGCATTAGAAAAATCTTGAGGAATCTCTTCAAGGGCAATCCATCGCGTGCATAAAAAGCCTTGGTTCATGCGGCCCGCGCGCGTGCGCAAATTCAATGTGATTCAGAAAATACGAAACCTTCAAAACCAAACAGTGAGGTAGAGGGGGATTTCCATGCATCCGGACTTAGACCGGCCTTTCTGCAAAGCTGTGTAAGGAATGTCTCGCGGTCCCATCCAAATTCTAGGGGGACCTGAGGGAGCAGCACCCCGGATCTCCCCTGGGCTGAGATCAAGAGACCGTGGCGTCCAACTTCTATGTCCTTCGGTTCAATCGGTTCAAGAGGCGAGAGGAGGGTGATCTCGATTTTCAGAAGCGACAATTCATCCTTTCTCACGGGCATGAATCGAGGATCTTCCGAGGCCGCCGCCCAGGCCATCTCCGCCACTGTCTCGCAGAGCGACAATTCGCTCCTCAACCTTCCGATACAGCCGCGAAGTTCGCCATTTTCTTTAAGTGTGACAAAAACACCACAACGCAGTCTGCTTGCAAGGTGTGGGACAGCCGGCGCCGGCTCACTATAGAGCTTGGACCGGAGCACTGCGCGGGCGTATTGAAGCAACAGTTTCTGATCGTCAAAAGTAATTGAAAAACGCATAATATTCTACCTTACAAAACGTATCGCGCCATATCCTACCACAGGTTCATCTAAATGTTCTCGATACGCAGCCGAATTTCGGTATTCCAGTAACTCGGGACGAGATTGAGGATTTGCGATGAGAAAGGAACGTATCGCCGATTCTGCGCAGAAAGAGTGCTTTGCTGTATCCACTCCATGGAACATCTGATGCTTTTTAGCTTTGAGTGCGGCGATAAATTCATTAGAAAGCGCGTCGCATTCTTCGGGAGTGTCGCTCACCGCAAGATCCGAAGAGATGACCAACACCGAGTTCTCGTGGTGGCAGAGTTGAATTTCTTTCATAAGGTCGACTGCCGTGGCGATTGTACGAGTACTCCATCCCGAGAGAATGAGCGGCATGATTGGAACGCCGGGAAATAGATAAGCTGCGAACGGCAGCTGCATTTCGATGGAGTGTTCTTCCAAATGAGGCAGATCGTCTTGGCGCAGTGAGGATATTTTCCCCAAAAGGCGCTTCTGAAGCGCAGTGTCGACGCTCAAAGTTGCGCCAGGAATTTCAAACTGTGTAGATTCTGGCAGGAAGACACCCTCTTCGTAGGGCAGGTGCGCAGCGCCCGCGATTACAATTACCGCGGGGTGTGCACCACGGAGCGCAGCCCACGCGATCGCAGCAACTCTGCCACTGTAGGAAAAACTTCCGTGGGGGGCGACAATCGCGCACGAGCGTACGTCAGGAGGTGCCGAGGGTATTTCGAACTTGGCAATTTCTGAAAAAAGCTGTTTCCCGTCACCAGGGTAAAATATCCCTGCAAGCAATGGACTACGAGTCAGAATATCGCTGTGCATTGATTTGACCTTTACATTAAGTATATGTTTTTGGCTGAATTATTCAAGAAATTACTTGGGTTTTATTTTTTTTCATAACTTTGCATTGCTTCACGAGCGAAGCCATATTAAGATTTGTTACAGTGGAATCAATAATTCAGGCGCTCATGTATGAGGCGCGTCTCATCGAAAACAAGCTTCAACGCCTCGAAAACGAGTGCGCATCGAGGCCGAAAGGTAGTATTATACTCAAACCACGATATCACAAAGTGTATGCGTATCTTCAGTGGCGGGAAGGTCGCCAGGTCATCAGTAAGTATCTTGGGAAACAAGATTCATGGCAATATCGTTCTATGCAAGCAAAGATCATAGAGCGGAAAAAGTATGAAATAGAATTTAAATCTCTGAAAGAAAAACAGCGCAAAGTCTGGCATCTTTTGCATGAAGCTCAAAAAATCAGTTGAAGATGCATGAAAACTAGGATAAAATGAGCCAAATGAAGGATATCTACGCGATCCACCAGTCCGAATATGAGACCGTTCCTGAGTGCGTCGCGGCCGCCCCCGCTGTCGTAAAGCTGCTCGGAGAGCACACTGATTTTACCGATGGCCTCGTGCTCGCCGCATCTCTCTCCCCCGAGGCCAGAGTGGCAATATCCTTTAGAAAAGACAACTCCCTGCGATTTCACGCCGCCGATTTCAATGAGCGAAAGCGTGCGAACATTACCACGCTCAAGTACAAACGCGAAGATCGATGGGCGAATCACATCAAGAGTATCTGTGATTATTTCTGGAGAACCTTTCAGCTCGAACCGCGCGGCCTCAATGTAACAATCCAGAGCTCTGTTCCGCTCGGTCTGGGTTTAGGTATTTCATCAGCCCTCAATATGGCGACGGCTTTTGCGTTCAAGACGATATACGGGCTCGATATAAAGCCGGATGAACTCGCATTCCACGCGTGGAAAGCGCAGTCGACATTTTTTGAAACCGAACTCCCCATTACCAACTACCTTGCAATTACTGCACCGGCCGGCCGAAGCTTCTCAATCATCGATCTGCGTACAAAAAAGCGCCGGGGTATTCAGTTTCTTCCTGAGCCATGGGAGATGGTGCTCACGGATTCCAAAGTCCCAAGGTTGTCTGTCGACGCTGAGCTTGCACAGAGGATAGCGGACTGCAACAGCTGCCTTTCCGTCATTGCACCCAACAATAGCAGGTCTATTCGAGAGATTCTTCCTCGAGAGCTCGATGAGCTTTTGGGAATTGTTCCAGAGCGAAAGCGGCGCCGCTGTCTCCATATCCTCGAAGAAGTTCGAAGGGTTAGCGACGCAGAGGAAGCGATCTCGAAACAGGACTATCTTGGATTTGGTAAAATTGTCAACAAATCCCACGCATCGCTTCGAAGTCTCTATGAAATCTCATGCCCCGAAATCGATTGGCTCGTCAAGCGGGCACTCGAGCTTGAGGGCGTACTCTGTGCGAAGCTGGTGGGACAGGGCTTTGGCGGCAGTACGCTTACTATTTTAAAGAGCGAATATAAAGAAATATATTATCATAAATTAGAAGAGTATGAGAGAATATTTGGATTCAAATCTATTGTGCATGAAATAACGACAGGCGCGGGGCTTAGAATCCTAGAACATTGATGTACTTCAATTCTCATTTCTCGAAAGGGAGTTCGCATGAAAATACTATTGACCAATGATGATGGCGTGCAGTCAGATGGATTATATGCGCTCATCGATTCCCTGAATAAAATGAGAGACACGAATGGTAAACCTCTCCATGAAATTTGGGTTGTGGCACCGGAGCACGAGCGGTCTGGTGTGAGCCATGCGATGACACTTAAGAAACCGACCAAGCTCCGCAGTCTGGGAGATTATCGTTACAGCTGCTCTGGAACTCCTGCGGATTGTATAATCGTGGCCGGCTTGGGGGTGTTGCAGGAGAATCCAGACCTGGTTATCTCCGGTATCAACAGAGGGCCGAATCTGGGAACAGATATCATCTATTCAGGGACCTGTGGAGCCGCCCGCCAGGCCGCCTTGGAAGGAATTCCGTCGATCGCGATCTCGTGTGCGGCCTTTGGCGATAATCTTGAGTACACGGGGATCACCACGTTTCTCACTGATCACCTCAGCGAGCTGGTCGGGCTTTGGAAACCGGATTCATTTATCAACATCAATGGTCCATCGACCGCGTGCACCAATTTGAAGGCGGTGTGGACTATCCCTGGAAAGAATAAGTACCGAGACAATTTAAAGTGTTTCGACGGTGCGGATGGATACACGTATTGCTTTTTAGCCGAGGGGAGACAGGAGCGCACACCCGATATCTATTCAGATCATTATGCCGTTTCTCAGGGAAATATCGCGATAAGTCTTATCGAGATACATCCAAAGGCTTTCCACGACCCCTCGCTCAATGGAAGATTTGTGTTTTGATATTGGAAATGAAAGTTGTTCGAGATTTGTTGGTGGCGGTTTTATAGAAGGCCTTGACGAAATCCATAAGTTTCGGGTATAGTGCCGACCGTTGCCCACGCCATCTTAGCTCAGTTGGCAGAGCGCGTGACTTGTAATCTCGAGGTCCCCGGTTCGATTCCGGGAGATGGCTCGAGGGACGAAGGTCCATCATTGGGGAGATTCCCGAGTGGTCAAAGGGGGCAGACTGTAAATCTGTTGGCTTTCGCCTTCGAAGGTTCAAATCCTTCTCTCCCCAAAACCTCCTCGAAAGAGGGGGTTTTTTTATTGGTGGTGTCATGAGCGCACGATCGAACTCGCGTGAATACAGATTTGAGTGTACTCGATGCAATAGCTGCTGCAGCGGGCAGCCGGGATACATATGGCTTTCTATAGAAGATTTGGATACTCTTTGCAAATATATGTGTATGAATAGGCGCGAATTCGCCTTGGCATACTGCAAATTGGTCGATATAGGATTAAAAGTGACTCTAAGTCTGAAGGAAAAGCAGAATTTTAGTTGTATTTTTCTCGGCGAAGACGGCTGCAAGGTGTATAGTGTGAGGCCTACCCAATGTCGAACCTATCCTTTTTGGAAGACTATCATTGATGAGGAGGGTGGGTGGGAGAAAGAAGGCGCTGAGTGCCCAGGGATAGGCCATGGCCCGGCAGTATCTCCTGAGAAAATTTTAGCGTTGCTGCGCATGCGCCAGGACAATCCACCGCTCGATGTCAGATATACTCAGGGACTCGAGGGACTTGCTGATAACAGGGAAGGCCGATGAGGCGGTATAAACCCACCCGTAGTCTGAGATATCTCGTGTTTGCCGTGACAATCGCTGTCGCCGCATGTGTTGCGCTACTGCTCGTACCCCCATATCGAAAGTCGAAGGTTGAACTCAGAGTCAGCAAAGGCACGAGTCTGAGTGTTGTTTCCAGGGATCTGAAAAACGCGAGAATTATCCCCTCATCGAAGATTTTCACTCTCTATATGAGAATTGTGGGCGCTGACAAATCCATAAAGCCTGGGTTGTACCAATTTGATCCTCTTCTACCTCCCGTGGAAGTCGCAAAAAAACTTATTCATGGAGACATAGTATCGGAGAAAATCGTTATACCCGAAGGAAGAACTGCGAAACAGATCGCGCTCCTCCTCGAAGAGCACGGCATTGTCTCCTCTGACACGTTCATCAAGCATGTAAACGATGCCGGACTCGCCGCCTCGCTTGGAATACCAGCTTCGAGCTGTGAAGGTTATTTATATCCTGACACTTATTTTCTTGAGAAAAACAGTAGTCCCGACGATATCATCAGACTCATGGTCAACAATTTCAGAGAAACCATAAAAAAAATTACCAATGCACATCCAAAGGTCGAAGAATTATCCCCGCAGGCGCTCTATCAAAAGGTCATCCTCGCTTCCATTGTGGAGCGCGAATACCGACTGCCGGAAGACGCTCCCATTATTGCCTCTGTTTTCTATAATCGACTGGCGAAGCAGATGCCGCTTCAATCCTGCGCAACGGTGGTATATGTTCTTACCGATCATCTCGGACGACCCCACCCATCGGTGGTCTATTATAATGACCTCAAGATCAAAGATGTCTATAATACTTATATTCATAAGGGGCTACCTCCGGGGCCAATATCGAATCCAGGAGAAGTAAGCCTGCGCGCGGCATTATATCCCGCGGCGACTAACTACCTTTATTTCAGACTCGACGACTCGGGTAGCAGTAAGCACCGTTTTTCACGCACCTTGGAAGAGCATAATGATGCCGCATTGATTCCGAAGGGGCTGTGAGGGTTATGGCGCGAATTTCCGCTGAACTACGACAACAAATCCTCGATAAAACGGATTTTCTCTCAGTGTATCAAGAGCACGTGAGGCTCCAAAAAAAAGGCGCCTCCTATTGGGGGCTCTGTCCATTTCATTCCGAGAAGACGCCATCGTTCTCTGTCAGCGCTGACACCGGGCTCTTTTACTGTTTTGGATGCCACAAAGGAGGCTCGGTAATACAGTTCCTCATGGATGTCGAAAAATTGAGTTATGGCGAAACAATGGAGGAATTGGCGCGGCGCGCGGGTGTTCAGATCACATTTGAGGATTCAGAACACACAAGTGAAACGGAAAAGAATCGCCAAGCTCTTCTCGAACTCTACGAAAGGCTCTCGAAAACATTTCAGTGGTTTCTGCACGAACATTCTTCGGGAAAACAGGCAATGGATATACTGCATTCTCGTGGGCTCCCGAATTCGCTCATTCAATCCTTCGGACTGGGCTATGCTCCTGCGAATCGACAGTGGCTTTATTCATTTTTAAAAACGAAAGGATATTCCGATCCTTTTTTAAAACAGAGTGGACTTTTCGCGAAGAGCGATCAAACCTGGCCTCTCTTCGCGCACCGCATAATGTTTCCTATTCGCGATGCAAAAGGAAGAGTCATTGCCTTTGGTGGACGAAACCTTGACAAAGAGGGGCCCAAGTACATCAACAGTCCTGAAACGAGCATCTTTAAAAAGCAAGATACTCTCTTTGCGTTTTCAGAGGCGCTCGACACAATCAAGAAACTCGATGAGGCGATTATCTGCGAAGGGTATATGGACGCCCTCTCTTTTCACGCAGCAGGCCTGACCAACGCGGTCGCTCCGCTTGGGACGGCATTTACAAGCCATCAGGCAATGTTGATTCGCAGGCGGGCCGCAAAAGCGGTACTCTGTTTCGATACTGACTCAGCAGGCCTTGTTGCCGCAGAGCGAGCGTGCTCGATCGCAACCGCGGCAGGACTTGAAGCCTCTGTCATGCTCCTCTCGGAGGGTAAGGACGCTTCAGAAATACTTGAAAAAATGGGGGCAGGGGAGTTGACGAGAATGGCAAAAAATACTATAAACGCTGGACATTTTCTGCTTACACGCGCCAGTCAACATTTCGACATCTCGTCAATGGAGGGAAAAGCGAAAGCGGTATCTTTTTTATTTCCCTTCCTCGATGCGCTGGATTCAGATGTGCGACGTCAAGAATACATCAAGGAAATCGGAAAAGAACTCGGAGTGAGCGCACACGCGGTTGAGATGGATTATAGTAAAGCTAAAGCGACGGGGGCATTTCGTCAGAGGACAGAGAGTGTCCAAAATTCTCCGCACACAACAGCTATTTCCGCAAGAACCGCGGATCTTGTCTTTCTTGCGGCGATCGTATTGTCGGAAGATCCCTTTCGAATTCTTTCGAGCGGATTGAAAATTGAGAGCATGGATGACGCGAGAGCGAGGGATCTCTATGCGGCGATCGCGGATGCTCATAAAGAGGGAATTCGAGACATCGAAGGGATTCTTTCGCTGTGCGCGGACGATGCAGCGGTTCGATTTGTGAGAGAGATAGATGCATCTGGTGAGCTTAAAGATAATTTAGAGCAGATAATTCAGGATAGCCTAGCGCAAAAAAAGAGAAGCGCACTCGAAAAGGAAAGGCAGAAGCTTGTCAGTACGTTGCACCAGAGTACAGAAGCTGAATCTGAAAAAAGAATTTTAGAAGAAATTATGAGAATAGATGCTGAATTAAAAATCACGGGAGGAGATGTTAATGAGTGATATAGAACTCGATCCCGCCATTATGAAACTCCTCGATTACGCAAAAGAAAAAAAGACAATCAGTTTTGACGAACTCTCGGATATGCTTCCCGAGCAGATTCTCAATTCGGATAAAATGGAAGCGATCATTAATCTTCTTGTCAGCAGTAACATTAAGATTGAAGAAGAAGTGCAGATTGAAGAAGAACCGCTTCCCAAGACTCCCGTTGTTCCTTTGAAAAACAAGATGGTCGCTAATGACAAAGAGATGGCCAGCGACGACCCTGTGCGGCTCTATCTTCGAGATATCGGCCGAGAGAATCTGCTCACCGCGGAACAAGAAGTGGAGCTTTCGCGCACGATGGAGCAGGGCGAAAACATTATTAAGAATACCCTCCGAAAATCCGGCATGCTCATTCCTGAATTCTATCAAATCATCGCGAAAGCCACGCGAAAAGAGCCAAAGGATCTCTCACTCCAAAAAAAAGAGAACACTGAGAAGATCGCGGAGCGGAGAAGACTGAATCAGTTTTACAAAGAGCTGATCGACTCATGTGCGGCGGACCTTAAATTCTATATTGAGCAGAAAAAATCAATCATTGCGAAGGGTGGCGATATCTTCGAGGATCAGGAACTCAAGGATATCAAGGCTCGAGTTTTAGTACTGGTGAACCAAATCGATATTCACCCTGAAGAGATCAGTACGTTTTCAGAGAAATTTATTGCAGCGGCGAAAAAAATCATTCGCTATCGCAAAGAACAGGATCGGATTGAGGGTATTTTACAGGTCGTGTCATCCAAAGACCTGCGTGCGCTCGGCCGAAACCTCACCATCAAGGAGAAGCGCGAGGAGATTGAGCAGCGACTTGGTCTCAGCGCCGAAGAGATTAAGGATCGTATCCGCCAACTTCAGGTAAATGAAAAAAAATTGAAAGATATCGAAAATAACTTCGAGACGCCGATCGACAGGATCATCTCAATGGCGCGGGAAGTAAACCGCGGTCGCAAAATGATGAAGAGCGCCAAGGACAAGCTCATCAAAGCCAATCTGCGACTGGTGGTGTCTATCGCCAAGAAGTACACAAACCGCGGCATGCAGTTCTTCGATCTGGTCCAGGAAGGAAATATCGGTCTTATCAAAGCCGTGGAAAAATTCGAGTACCGCAAGGGCTACAAGTTTTCCACCTATGCCACGTGGTGGATCCGGCAGGCCATCACCCGCTCGATATCGGATCAGGCAAGAACTATTCGTGTCCCCGTCCATATGATCGAACAGATCAATAAAGTAGTCCGCGAATCACGTCAGCTGATGCAAAAGTTGGGGCGGGAGCCCACCGATGAAGAAGTCTCTGCACAGCTTGGCTGGGAAGTCGAGAGAGTTAAAGCGGTCAAGAATGTCGCCAGGGAGCCAGTATCTCTCGATACACCGATCGGCGAAGACGAAGATTCGCTTCTCCAGGATTTTATTGAGGATAAAGAGGTCGAAAATCCAGCTGTTCAGACCGACTATAACCTCTTGCAGGAGCAGCTGCGGATGGTGCTTTCTACGCTCCCGAAACGCGAGCAGGAAGTACTCAGGATGCGTTTTGGACTCGATGAGGGCTATTCATTGACATTGGAAGAGGTTGGCTTGTATTTTAATGTAACTCGAGAGCGTATACGCCAAATTGAGGCAAAGGCTCTTAAAAAATTGCGGCAGTTTAAGCGCAGTCAAAAACTTCGCGATTATATAGACCATTAATCGAGGTGCACTATGTCCATGAGAATGGATGAAGTATTTGAAACTTTGAGGCAATACCAGGAAATGCTGAGCAAACGCGTCGAGCTTGAAAAACAGCTTGAGGCGATGCCTAAGACCATCGAGATCCAGAATCAGATGCTCTCCCGCGAGAAAAAATCGCTCGCAGAAGTGAAAGAGCAGTATATTTTCTCCGAGGCGAGCCTAAAGGATCTCCGACAGCAGCTCGAGGAAGCCGAGATCAAGCGGGAGAATGCTGAAAAGCAGATGGATGGTATCACGACGCAGCGAGAGTACGATGCGGTGAATAAAGAGATTCGCGAGGCTTCTGAAAAGGAGCAGGATCTTAGGCGGCGAATCCAGGAAGAGGAGCGCCGTTTCGCCGATGTAGATGACCGCATGCACCGCATCGAGATATCGGTATCCGCGCTCGAAGCTGAGATCAATCAGAAGCGCAACGAAATTGAGTCGAACAGCAAGACGATTTCCGATGAGATCGAGAATCTTCACAGTGAGGAAAATTCCCTCACGAAGGAACTCGATGACGACTTGAAATTCAAGTTTGAGCGCATCATCAGAAGCAAATCCGGCATGGGCATTGTGCCGATCCACGGAGTGGTGTGTACAGGTTGCCACATGATCCTCCCCGCCAGTTTTGTCAACGAAGTACGACAGGCGGATAAGATTGTATTCTGTCCATACTGCTCAAGAATACTCTTCTATGAAGAAACCGAAGCTGATGAGTCGATGGAAGAGATCCTTACTGGCTCTCTTGTTGATCTCACCGAAGAAGAGGCTGAAGATACAGAGGATTCTGAGAATGGAGAGGAGTCTGAAGAGACTTCGGGAAGATCGAAACGCGGTTCTTCGAGAAAGAAAAAGACTCCGAGCGAACCAGTGATAGACAATGATTTTCTTGTCGATTCGATGGATGAATAAGTGATATTTAAGGCGGGCCGAGCTGCCGCGGGAGCAATCCCGAGGAAAGTCCGGGCTCGGAAGGGCTCGATGCCGGATAACATCCGGGGCAAAAGCGGTTCCACATCCGTTTTCGCGGGTGTAGCGCCTCTTTTGTACAGATAGTGCCACAGAAAATAAACCGCCGCACAACGCGGTAAGGGTGAAAAGGTGAGGTAAGAGCTCACCGCATTTCCAGCAATGGAAGTGGCATGGCAAACCTCATCGCGAGCAAGGTCAAACAGCGATGGACTGCCCGTCCTCGCTGCCTTATGGCAGCGAAAAAATCGCGGGTAGACCGCTAGAGCGCATCAGCAATGGTGCGCCGAGAGAGATGGCAGCTAAGCATTGAGCATGCTCAATGTTTACAGAACCCGGCTTACAGGCCCGCCTTTTTTTGATATAGTAATCCACAATGGTGAATGCATTCCTGCGCGGAAGAAGGGGGCGAACACAGCATAGGCACCTCCTGCCAGCGATAATCGCTGCGGTGGCAATCGCACTTGTCGGAGCGATGGCCATCATACTCAGTAACCACAATCAAAGAGCGGCGATTTCCAGAACTGAAATTGCGTCGCTGTGGAACTCTGGGCAAATCGAAAAGACGCTCGCCGAATCGAGAACTGCGGTCGAAAAATCGCCATTTGATGAATATTTTCTTACTATACAAGGAATAGCTTCCTATTATTCTGCACTCAACGCTCAAGATGATGAGACGCGTCAGCAGCTTTTAGAAGAGTCTGTCGTTGCACTCAGGAAGGCCGCAGCGATCGGCGTTCCTAACCGAATGAAGGCTCAGCTCTTCTATATTCTTGGAAAATCATATTATCAAAAAGGTGCGCCGTGGTTTGATCTCGCGGAGCGCTCTCTTCTCCTCGCGAAGAAAAGTGGGAGCAGAGAAGGTGATATTTCACAGTATCTTGCGATTCTCTATTCCTCTCAAAATGACTACACTGGGGCACTGCCTTGGTTTGAACAGGCACTTAAAAACGAGCCTTCCGAGCCCCTGCTGCTCTCGGCGGCGGTAACTTACCGCAGTGCGGGGCAGATCGAAAAGGCGCGCGATATTTTGAATCAGCTATCTTTATCAGCGAAAGACGCAAAGATAAAGCTTAAGGCGAATGTGCTCTTATCTCAGATGAAATTCGAAGCCGGCGATATCATGGGGGCGTTCCAGGGGTATCAACAGGCCTTGAGCGAAGATCCACTCAATGTCGACGCATGGCTTGGACTGGGTTTTATTTATGCAAAACAGAACAATACTCTTGAGGCGCGTGCCGCGTTTAGAAAGGTTGTTCAAATCGATCCGACCAACGTCGATGCACGAAAACAATTGGCGGGAAAATTATAACGGGGAAGGAGAGCGGACGTGGGTATTCTAGATATGTTCAGTCCAGATATTGGAATCGACCTGGGTACGTGCAATACACTGATATATGTCAAGGGCAAGGGAATTGTACTGAATGAGCCTTCTGTGGTAGCGGTTGAGCGGGGGACCAATAGAATCGTGGCTGTTGGAACCGAGGCAAAGGGAATGCTTTCGCGTACACCGACTGACATTATCGCGAAGCGGCCGCTGCGGGACGGTGTGATCGCCGATCCGGACATGACGGAAAAAATGATCAAATACTTTATTCAAAAAGTTTTTCCCAAGAACCTCTTCTTCAAACCACGCGTGGTAGTGGGTGTTCCTACCTGCATTACGAAAGTTGAGGAGAATGCGGTCATCGATTCGACCTACAAAGCGGGGGCGCGGATGGTCAAGGTGATTGCGGAATCGCTTGCAGCCGCAATTGGCGCGGGTATCCCTATCACCGAACCCGCAGGCCACATGATCTGCGATATCGGTGGCGGAACCACCGAAATCTCCGTTATTTCGCTCAAGGGCATGGTTGTCACAAGTGCGATCCGCGTCGGTGGAGATGAATTTGACGACGCAATCGTGAAACATATCCGCAACATTCACAATTTGATAATTGGGGAGCAAACTGCCGAACGGTTGAAGATTGAGATTGGAAACGCGAGCCCTGAGCGAACCATCGAAAAGATGGAGATCAAGGGCACCGATGCGATTACGGGGCTGCCGCGCCGCTTCGAAGTCGATTCTGTGGAAATTCGAGAAGCGCTCATGGATTCGGTCGCGCTTATCGTTGAAGAGGTCAAAAAAACACTTGGCAAGACGCCCCCGGAACTCGCCGCCGATATTGTCGAGCGAGGTATCGTGCTCTCCGGAGGCGGAGCACTTTTAAAAGGTTTGGCGAAACTCATTGCAAAGGAAACCGGAGTACCTGTTATCCTTGCCGAAAAACCGCTCGAGTGCGTTGCGATCGGCGCAGGAAAATATTTTGAGATAATGCAGAAAAACATTGGAAGTGGCAGTGTCTACGAGAGTCTGAACCTCTGAAGTAATGATGTGGCCTATCCTATATGAAGCATGATTGTTTATGAAGCATGATCGTTTCCATGGTCCTGCTCGAGCAGCGCATCAAAAGGCGGCGATTTTTTTAACCCTCGCCATTGTAATTTTGTTCTTATCAACGCGAGCGATTTTCAATATCCCCAATTTTTTCCAGGGGTATATAATTGGGGGACTGCAGAAGGGTTTCTATGCAGTGAGCTCGTTCTTCTCGAGGACAATCGGAGCTGTTTCTGAGCTTCGGAGTGTCCAAAAGGACTATGAGGCACTTCTTAAAAAAATGCAGACCTATGAAACACAGGCACGGGAATACGCTACGCTGAAAGAGGAAAATGAGCGTTTAAAGCAGCTTCTTGGATTGAGTAGTCTAACCGATTCAAAGAAGATCGCTTCGCATATCATCGCTCGAGATCCAAGTAACACCTACTCTTCGCTCGTCATCGATAAAGGTGCGACGAGCGGTATACAGAAATATATGCCCATTGTTGCATATCAAAATGGAGTAGAGGGCCTTGTTGGCAAAGTTATCGGAGTAAACGCTACCACAAGCGTGGTTCAACCTCTCTATGATCAGCGCTTTTTTGCCGCCGCAAGACTCGCGAAAACTCGGGTTGAGGGCATGATCAACGGCCAGGGATACCGCGACTCTCCCTTGAGCTTGTTGTACATACCAAAGAGCGAGATTGAGAAGCTTCAACAAGGGGATATTGTTGTTACAAGTGGTTTGGATCAGACATATCCAGAAGAACTGATTATCGGAAGAGTGGTACGTTATACACTCAACGAATTTTCAAGCTCACTCGTGATCGATGTACGGCCTGCGATCGACCTCAGCAGCGTGGAGTATGTCTTCGCGATTGATGTGACACAGAACTTGGCAGTGCCAAGTTCTCCCCCGTCAGCGGCTCCGAGTACAGGAATCAAGTGATGAGAAGCATAACCTTTTCAGCCCTTACTTCCATACTCATGCTATTTTTGCAGGCAACATGGCTGTCTCATGGGATTCTGCTGGGAATTATTCCCAACCTTGCGCTTGGTGTCATTCTCTTTACTTCCTTCATCAACAAAGATGGACAGGGAATCATTTCGGCCTTTCTTGCAGGCCTCGTCGCGGACCTCTTGAGTGCAGCTCCGCTGGGATATTTTGCATTTCTCTACGTGGCATGCGCCTATCTCGCGACGCTTCTTGGTTATGTCACTGAAAAGGATTTATTTATAATTCCATTTTTGATGGGTGCTGGCGCGACAATCCTGATGGGGATTCTTTCCAGAATTATCATGGGGATTTTTTCTGTGAATATACTTGCCTATCAGCTTTTCAGCGCGGAATTTGGCATCGAGCTCATCAGCAACGGCTTGTGTACTGTGATCGTGTTTTTTTTGCTTTCGTTTATTCGAAATTTTTTCGAGTATAGTCCTAGGAAAGCGCTTCCTTAACCATTCAGGCTGAGAAGGAAAGTAAGAATGGCGATTTTGCAGAAAAAGATCACAAGGCGTATCCGCATTTTACGGGCGCTGGTGATTATTTTACTGAGTATGTATTCCATCAACCTTTTCTCAATGCAAGTTCTCCGAAAGGAATTATTCGTAAGCGAGGCTGCGCGTGTATCAATTCAATCGACGCGCATTCCCGCGCCGAGAGGCGAAATTTACGATCGATCCGGACAGTATCTTCTCGCGGGCAACAAAGAGGCTTACTCGGTCTACATTACGCCCTCCGAATTGCCCGATTCGAGGCGTCAGAGTGTGATCGGACACCTGTCGCGGCTTTTGTCGATTCCTATTAAAGACATAGAGAGCAAGCTCCCTGAAGCCAGCTCATATTCATATGGTAGAATCGCGCTCGCAAAAAATGCAAGTCTTGCCGCGATCACGGAAATTGCCTCTAAAATTGACGAGTTCCCCGGAGTATCTTGGACATCGAAACCACTGCGAGATTATCCTGAACTCAGATCGCTCTCCAATGTCATAGGCTATGTCGGCAACATTACCCGCGATGAGTACAAACTATTATACAATAAAGGCTATACTCTCGAGGATTTTACCGGTAAAGCAGGAATCGAATACTCATACGAAGATCTACTCAAGGGTAAGGATGGATGGATATCCAAGACCGTAGATGTGCATGGCAAAGACATTTCTGGGAACGAAGCAAAGATGCAGGCTCCAGTACCAGGTAAGCGATTGGTCCTCAGCATTGACCAAAATATTCAGACAATCGCTGAAGATACGCTTGGCAAACGTCAAGGCTCAGTCATTGTCCTAAAACCTGCGACGGGCGAGATTCTTGCGATGGCGACCTATCCTTACTACGACTCGCGAGCTTTCATGTCGGACAACGCGGGGCAGGCATACCTTGATCTGCTCAACGATCCAGAGAAGCCCATGCTCGAACGCGCCTATCAATCTTCATATCCTCCCGCATCGACATTCAAAACCGTGCTCACCGCTGCAGTATTAGAAGAAGGGTTTATCTCGCCTGAGAAGACCATCTACTGTGCCGGCGAGATATTCTACGGCGGTAGAAGCTGGAGTTGCTGGATAAAACGTCCTGGACACGGCCCCCTCAACCTCCCAAACGCGCTTGCTCAGTCCTGTGATATCTATTATTGGACTGTGGGGAGAGACTACATCGGCATCGAGAACATAGTGAGCTATGCCCAGGATTTTGGCTATGGAAAACCGACAGGTATCGACCTTCCGGGAGAGAATATAGGCCTCTTGCCGACGCCGACATGGAAAGAAGAGAAGTACAATGTGCCCTGGACTCCCGGCGATACGATGAATGTGTCCATTGGGCAAGGCTACTTACTAGCCTCTCCGTTGCAGGTCGCCGACATGATGGCAATGATCGTAAATAATGGAATAATCTACAAGCCGCATATCCTCAAAGAAGTTCGAGACCCCACCACCGGCGCGCTTATCAATCAAGTGCAACCGGAGGTTCTACATAAATCACCGATATCAGCAAAAACCTTTAACACTCTCCGCACCTATCTCCGGGGAGTCATTGAGCATGGGTCTGCGACCGTGCCTTTGAATACAAAAGTCGTACAGATCGCGGGAAAGACTGGAACTGGTGAGATTGGACTCAAAGATCGATGGCACTCATGGTTTGCCTCATTCGGCCCCTACGATGCGCCACCCAAAGATCAAATCGTCGTCGTAACGATGATTGAGGCTTCGAATCCTTGGGAGTGGTGGGGGCCCTACGCCGCGAATGTGATCTATCAGGCTATCTTTGCGGGGCAGAGCGCGAGCGATGCGGCGAAAACGGTGGGCGTCAAACTACAGGGTTCTACGCTGAGCGGGAGAAGGGAATGAAGTTCCAAAGCATCAAGCGGCTGGTTGGAAATATCGATTATTATCTTCTGGGTGCGACATTTGTCCTCTGCGCGCTTGGAATTACCGCGATCTATTCATCAGGTATCGATGCGGAAGGCCACCTCATTTCCAATGAGTACCTGAAACAAATTATTTGGTTTATTATTGGTATATGCCTGCTGATAGGAGCAGCGGTTTTTGACTTTTCGAGGTTCAAGGATACTTCGTGGATATTCTTCGCCCTCGCGATATTTCTCCTCATCATCACTCGCCTTGCAGGGCGTGTAGTGAATGGGGCGCGATCGTGGTTAGGTTTCGCGGGATTTGGAATTCAACCCGCTGAGTTTGCGAAGGTCGCTTCAGTGCTCATGATCGCCCGCTATCTAGAAGCGGCCGAGTATGAGTCGAGCTTTAAAAAACTTCTGATCACTACCTCGCTGCTCAGTATCCCGCTGGCACTCATTCTTCTACAGCCGGACTTCGGATCCGCTCTCGTGTTTTTTCCCGCTGCGCTCGTGATGCTCACGTTGGCAGAAGTTGATTTTCGCTACATTTTATTTGGAGTAATTTCAATTTTTGGTATTTTTCTCTTTCTTAGTTTTCCTCTTTATGCAACGAATCACCCAAATCCAAAGAATTTGATTTATATTTTCATCACTCAAAGCAATATTTCAATCGTCGTATTCGTGATTGTCGCACTTATCGCCGTAATTTCGGGGATTGGTTGGTTAAAATACAAGAAGAAATATTACTATTGGCTTTCATACACGCTTTCCATTTTGAGCCTTTCGATAGCAGGGGCAGCAGCTGCCCACAAGGTCCTCAAGCCCTATCAAATCGAACGCCTCCTTGTCTTTATCGATCCCAACCTCGATCCTAAGGGCGCAGGTTGGAATATTCTTCAGAGCATCACGGCAATCGGGTCTGGAGGATTTTGGGGAAAGGGATTTCTGCAAGGCACTCATAGCCATGCCCACTATATTCCGCAGCAGAGCACGGATTTTATCTTTTCTATCATAGCGGAAGAATTCGGTTTCTTTGGCTGCATCATCCTTTTTGCCCTCTACGCGATTATTTTCATTCGCTGCATTGTCCTCATTGAAACCACGAGAGATCGGTACAGCCAACTCGTGGTCGGTGGTATCCTCGGTATTTTTGCCTTTCATTTTATGATCAATATTGGCATGGCAATGGGAATAATGCCCGTTACAGGAATTCCCCTCTATTTTATCTCATATGGCGGTTCAGCGCTGTGGTCCGGGCTTATCTCAGTCGGGATACTCATGGGTATTTCCGCACGAAGGTACTCATAATGAGCTATGATGCGCGCATTGAACCAATGCGAGATCTGTACGATGTTCTTCTCGAAGTTCGTAAACCAGCACGCTACATCGGCGGTGAGGCACACTCACCGGCCCCCTGCGATGTGGATGATCCGCGCTTGAAGGTAGCCCTCTCTTTCCCTGATCTTTATGAGATTGGGATGTCGAATAATGCCATTAGAATCATCTATTCAATCCTCAATGAAAAATATAAGGATGTGGTGTGCGAGCGAGTATTCGCCCCTGCGCCAGATTTTGAAAAGGCCCTCATTGAAAAGCGAATTCCGCTCTATACGCTCGAAAGTGGTATTCCTCTCTGTAGAACCGATGTTCTTGCCTTTTCGGTGGGCTACGAACTGCTCGCTACCAATATCCTCACGATCCTTGAGCGCGGCTATGTTCCGTTATTAAATGAGGAGAGAAGCGATGGTGATCCAATCGTAATCGCAGGAGGCCCCGCGATTACCAATCCGGCACCCTTCTCACACTTCATCGACGCAGTCTGGATAGGGGAAGCTGAAGAAGGTTTCGCGGATATCCTCGTCCAACTCGCGAATTTAAAGAAAATGGGGGCGACGAGGGCTGAGAAAATTTACATGCTTTCAGCCCATCAATCGATATGGATATCTCATTATACAAATAAGAAATATGAAATTGCTCCCAAGAAAAGAGTGGTCCGTTCGGTTTTTACTCATTTCCCAACACAAGAGAGGGAGATACAATTTCCACTTTCTGTGCTCAATCCGGTGCACTCCCACGGATCGGTTGAAATTATGAGAGGATGCCCCAATGGTTGCCGGTTTTGTCACGCGGGATACTACTATCGGCCGCAGCGCGCCAAACCTCGGCACATTATAGAAAACGAGGTGAGAAAGCTTATTGAGCAATATGGGTATAGAGAAATAACACTTTCATCCCTGTCTTCGGGCGACTACCCAGGGATTTCTGAGCTTTTTGATGAACTTAATGCGGAGTGGGCGGATCAAAAGATATCTTTTCAGCTCCCAAGTCTGAAAGTAGAAAGCTTTACGCTGCCACTTCTTGAGAAGATGGCAGAAGTGAGGAAATCAGGACTTACTTTCGCAATCGAAACTCCTTTGGATTCATGGCAGTGTGCGATCAACAAGCGTGTACCATTTGAGAGCGTCGTGAATATTTTACGTGAAGCAAAACTGAAAGGTTTTCGATCCGCGAAATTTTACTTCATGATCGGACTACCCATTCCTGAACAGGGAATGAGAGAAGCAGAAGAGATCGTTAAGTACATCGAAACGATCGCGCTCATTGCAAGGATTTCACTGCATGTGAATGTCGGTACATTCATTCCAAAACCGCATACGCCGTTTGAGAGGGAGCGACAGCTAAGCGAAGAAGAGGCACTAGAGTGTCTCACCTACATTAAAAAAAGCCTACGTCATCTCAAGAATGTCGAAGTAAGTTATCATTCGCCATTCTTATCGCTCATTGAAGGCATCATATCGAGAGGTGACGAATCCATAAGTGATTTGATCATTCGCGCGTATCAGCGAGGCACCCGGCTCGATGCGTGGGATGAATATGTGAATAAAGAAGCGTGGAAAGAGGTGTTGACGGAATATGATGCTCAAAGAGGGGAGGGTGCTTGGAAAAAGTGTATTGAAAAAAGGGAAGAGAACGAAGTTCTCCCCTGGCACACGATATCTCTACGAGTTTCGAAAACATGGCTCAATAAAGAAAAAATTAAGTCTCAACAAAGCATACTTAGTTTAACATGTAGTGAAAATTGTACAGATTTATGTGGGGTATGCACAAAGTTTTCCAGGGTGGTATCTAATAGTATACTACATAATAATTCTCAATCATCTGAGGTGCTTCTCGCAAATAATGATAAAGATGTTGAAGAAACTGTGACACAGGGGCAAAGTGACTCAAAATCCACCGTTTGTCGAAAATTGCGTCATTTTATATCACCTGAACCTGAAGAGGCAACATCTATAAAGATAGTGGCGCTATGGAGTAAGAATGAACATGCCATCATGTATCCACTCCATGATGTCAGCAATTCAATAATAAAGTCCCTTCAAATTACCGGAATTCCTCTTGCTTATACGCAGGGGTATAATCCTCAGCCTAAATTAGAGCTTAGTCCGCCGTTGCCACTAGGAGTCAGTGGCGAGAATGAACTTGCGATACTTTGGTGTTCGACTCATTCTTCAAGAGTAGATGAGTTTAAAGAATATTTGATTGATAAGAAAAAAATAGTTTTAGAATGTATCAACGATCATCTTCCACGTGGGCTGTATTTTAAGAATTTTAAAGTAAGTACAAATAAAAATCAAAAAGCGACCATTGGATCTTTGTTCGATGCTGCCACATGGACGTATCAATTCGCCTCGGAGTATAGCTTCAAAACTGCCGTCGATATCCTTGGCAATGTCGCACATGAATATGCAGAAGTAAAAATAGAACCGAGTTCTTTTACATTACATCTTATTGAGCCGTTCGTTGGCGCATCGGGAAAAAGCAAAAGTTTTTTTAAAGAATTGAAATTAAAATTTTCTGAATTGCAGATCTTGAGCCGTGACATCCGTGCAATTCGATCCAGCTGCTTTGGTACAGAAGGAACATTCAGAAGAGAACTCTATGAGCTTCTGTAGGGATTAGCTACCGAGTCTTTCTTTCTACGAGAATGAATGGGCTTGACGACTTTATATGAAATAGCATTGCTTAATGGTAGACAGAATATACATTATGCGAACATATATTCATGAGATTTTATTGCAATCTAAATGTTTTTCCCTTCCCTATTTATCGCTTATTCCAAATTGTTCTAATTTAAGGTGAGCAGAATGATACCGTCTGAAGTGGTCGTATAGAATGCAGGCGAGGAATAGATGCTGTTGAAGGTTGTCTTTGAATAGCCAGAGGCAACCGCAAACGCGACAATATACACTTCGCTAGGAGCTGCAGTATCAACATTGGAATAATCTGGATCCGAAGGTTGGTAATTTGTCTGGATTGAAAAATCAGATCTGCTGGAATAATCATCAAGCTTGGAGAGATTTCGTACAATTTTATAGGAAAGATCTTGATTTATTAAAAAGGTATTCAAGTCTAAATTAAATGATGATACGGAGTTGTTGGTAACCTCAATGAGAGGTTGATCGAAAGATATAAGATGCGTTGACGAATCTAGTTTCGCCATAAAATTAAAATTATATGGATCCGATGTGGCGAGCGAAATGAATGCTGAGGGACTATTCACGTAATTGTTCGAAAGCGAGATCAAATCTGAAAGACCGTTTGCGGCGCCTTGTGCACTTTCATAGACACGATAGTAAATCGAATAACCTAAAAAATAATCTGACGACAGATCAATGTTGTCAAATTGATGCACAAGGACTAAAGAATTGCCGCTGGAAAAGAAATTTGGAGCGCTTAGGTACTCAGCCGTCGGCAACCCGCACGAGGCGAGAAGCGTTGCAACGACAATCGCAATAA
>DYLX01000017.1:6556-42437 GCA_020721875.1 Leptospira biflexa | reverse complement strand
CGTAGTTGGTGCCGCCCCAGCCGCCGGCCGCGGTATCCCACTTGTACACGCTCGTGTATTTGGCATCGGGTGGGCTTATGGTGTAGGAGAGCCCCGAGGCAAGTTCGGTGTAGCCTTCGGGCGGGATGAGCGCGCCGTTTTGGACGGCGCTGGGGTTCCGCCAGATCATTCTGCCGGCGGTAGCGCTCTCGACGGCGACGATCGCGAGTTTTACGCGCATAGGGCGCTCGTCGATGCTCGAGGTGCTGCAGTCCGACTATATTCGTACGGCGAAGTCGAAGGGGCTCTCAGCCTGGCTCGTGGTAATGGTGCACGCGCTGCGCAATGCGCTGATTCCGCTTGTGACGCAATTCGGCACGAGTTTCGGCGCGCTCTTGGGCGGCGCGATTATTACGGAGCAGGTTTTTGTGGTGAATGGTATCGGGACCTACCTGATCAACGCGATCAATACGCGCAACTACCCTGTGGTGCAGAGCACGGTGCTGATCATCGCGGCGATGTTCATTCTGATCAATCTCGGGGTGGACATTCTGTACAGTTTTATCGATCCGCGCATTCGGTACGACTGAGGAACCAGCCATGAGTACACACCGCCAGAATCTGTTGACCACCGCCTTCGCCAAGCTCCTCAAGAACAAGCTCGCCACCGCGTGCGCGATTTTTCTCGGGGTGGAGATCATCATTCTTGCGCTTGGGCCGATCATCGCGCCCTTCAGCCCGGACGACACCAATGTGTCGATCAAGTTTTCGCCGGGCATCTGGGTAAAGATCTCAGGCGATGCGAAGCTCGCGGCGAAATATGTGCCCGGACATATCTTCGGCACTGACCACCTCGGACGCGATGTCTTCTCCCGCCTTGTGATCGGCGGACGCGTTTCGTTGATAGTCGGCTTTGTCTCGACCATTCTCGGGCTTGTGGTAGGGACGCTCCTAGGTCTCCTCGCGGCGTACTACAAGCGGCTCGACAACATCATCATGCGGGTTATGGATATTCTCTTTACCTTTCCCGGCATTCTGCTCGCGATGCTGATTGTGGCGCTCATGGGCGTAAGTACAGTGAACGCGATGCTCGCGATTTCCATCTGGTCGATTCCGAACTTCGCACGAATGGTGCGCGGCCGCGCGCTACAAATAAAGGAAGAAGATTACATCATGGCGGTGCGGGCGACCGGTGCGAAGAACGGGCGGATTCTCTTTATCCACATTCTGATGAACTGCCTCCCGCTCATCATTGTTATCGCGACAATGCGTATGGCGACTTCCATCATTTCGATTTCCACACTGAGCTACCTCGGCATGGGCGTGCCGCCCCCTGCTCCTGAGTGGGGCAGCATGATCGCGCAGGCTAAGGAGTACATGTGGAAGATGCCGAGCCTCATTTTTACGCCCGGTATCGCGGTGATGCTCACTGTAATCAGTTTCAACATTCTGGGCGACAAGTTGAGGGACATTCTCGATCCGAGTCTAAAGGATTAAAAGAACCATTCATTGTTTCTTGGTACCGCCGTTTGGCGGCTACACATATTTTAAGGAGGATGCAGTATGAAAAGAACACGAACGATCGTTATCGCTCTCGTGCTCATCGCGCTCGCGCTGGTCGCGACAAGTTCGGCGTTCGCGGCCAACAAGAAGGTCACTGGCGACAAAATGTTCAATATCGCGTTGACCGCGGCCTTTACCGGCTTCGATCCGCTGCGGACGAATGACCAGGCCTCGACCTATGTCAATGCACAGATCTACGAGACCCTATACCGAATCGGGCCCAATGGAGACTACATTCCCTTACTCGCAGTGGATCTTCCCGAGTTCTCGGCGGATGGTAAGTCAGCCACGGTAAAGCTGCGCAAGGGCGTGAAGTTCCACGATGGGACGCCTTTCAACGCGGAGGCGGTGAAGTACACATTCGCGCTGATTAAAAACCCGAAGTTCGGTTCTGCACGCGCCTCGCTCGCGGCCTCGATTGCCAGCATGGACGTGATCGACGACTCCACGATCCGCTTCAATCTCTCCTACCCCGACGGCGTGCTCCTGGCGAAGTTCGCCCACACGAACTCGGCCATTGTGTCCCCCACCGCGCAGGCGAAGCAGGACCTGATGGTGAAGCCGGTCGGTACCGGCCCCTATAAGTTTGTGAGCTCGATCTCGGGCTCGAATGTGGTACTGACCCGCAATGAACAATACTGGGGCAAGAAACCGGTGATTAAAAACGTGACAATGACCGTGATTCAGGATGAGTCCACGGCAGTGGCACGTATGGAAACCGGTGAGGCCGATTTTATGCCCGAGCTCACGGTGCCGCAGATTGAGCGCGTAAAGTCGATTCCCGGCGTTACGGTCGGTACTTCCGATTCCGCGCGCATTACCTACGTTATGCTGAGGCCGAATTCGTGGGTAAACCCTCTCATGGCCAAGAAGGAATTCCGCGTCGCGATCGCCAAGGCTTTGGATACGAAGGGTTATGTCGAGAGCATTATGGAGAACTATGCTACCTGGTCCGGCTCGATTATCGGCCCCAAGGTTTTCGGCTACACCAAGGAAGCCGAAACCTACGGCTACAAATTCGATCTCGCCGCGGCCAAGGCAGCGGTGAAGGCGAACCACTGGGAAAACGAGAAGATCAAGTTTCTCGTGCCAAGTACGCCCCAGTACTCCAAGATGGGCGAGTTCTTCCAGGCGAACCTGAAGGAAGCGGGCTTCAACAATGTGCAGATCGAGTCGATCGACTGGTCGGCCTGGCTCACCGAGAGCAAGACCGCGAACCGCTTTGACCTCTCGCTCTCTGGCTGGGCCAATGTGACCCGCGACGGCACTGAGCTGCTCGAGCCGAACTGGGAGTCCAAGGTCTCCGCGCGCACAAAGGTTAACAGCGCGGCCCTCGACAAACTGATCTACGAGGGCAAGACCACGACGAACAAGTCTGTGCGCATCAAGAAGCTTGAGGAAGCGAACAAGATGATTCTCCAGGAAGCCTGGGCCGTGCCTGTGTACAACGCCGTCAATATTTTTGCGTACAACGATGCGTACGCCAATGTGACGAACGATGTCAGCGGCACCTTCTATCTCTGCGATTTTACGGTGAAACAGTAAGGTAAATTCTGATCGGTGCGGGGGCGGCGCGGGCCTGAGCGCCTGGCCAGTTCTCCACACTGGTTGGCGCGCGTGGGGCGGGGTCTGACCCCTGTCCGCCTTGCGCGTCGGCCGACATGCGCAGGGCGGGGTCTGACCCTTGGCTGCCTTGCGCGTCGGCCGACATGCGCGGCTGACACCACCTGGCCCTTCGCATGCCATAATTTCATCTAACGGATGCGTCTATGGAGCCTATGGAAACGATCCTCGAAGTGAATAATTTGGTCACGACCTTCCGCATCGCCAAAAAGGACTACCCGGTGCTGCGTGGTATTTCGTTCAACATTCACAAGAACGAGACGGTCTGTATGGTGGGCGAGTCGGGATGCGGCAAGAGCGTAACCGCGCTGACCATTATGGACTTGCTGCCACTGAACGCCAGAGTCGCCTCGGGGAGCATTGTGCTCGATGGACAGGAACTTACAGGACTTAGCCACAAAGAGCGCAACGCCCTGCGCGGCGAGAAGGCGGGGATGATTTTCCAGGAGCCCATGACGGCGCTCAATCCGCTCCTCACGATCGGCTACCAGCTCACCGAGGGCTTGCGCTACCACAAGAAGATGGAGCCCAAGGCCGCGCGCGAACTCGCGATTCAGCAGCTTAAAAAAGTAGGAGTGGCGAATCCCGTGGAACGGCTCAGGCAGTTTCCTTTCCAGCTAAGCGGGGGCTTACGCCAGCGCATTATGATCGCCCTCGTAATGTCGCTGCAACCGAGCCTCATTATCGCAGACGAACCGACCACCGCTCTCGACGTGACGATTCAAAAGCAGGTGCTCGCCCTGCTTAACACACTGAAAAAAGACATGAATGCGGGCATTCTCTTTATTACGCACGATCTCGGCGTGGTGGCGGAGATCGCGGACCGCGTGGTGGTCCTCTACTCGGGCATGAAGGTTGAGGAGGGGCCGGTAGCGGACATTATCAACGCGCCGAAGCACCCCTACACACAGGGACTTTTGAATGCAGTGCCCAATGTCGACAAGGACGACTTTGTTATCCAGGCGATTCCGGGTACGCTTCCGCATGTGACCGAGGAAATCGGGGGCTGCAGGTTCCACCCTCGGTGTTTGTATGCAACCGAGCGCTGCAGGCGTGAGATTCCGGCAGAGTTCGAGTACGCGCCGGGGCACATTGTCGCTTGCCATAAGGTGAAAGAGGAAGCCAGATGAGTGACCGACCTGTGATGCTCGAGCTCAAGAAGCTCAAGAAATATTTTCATCTTAAGCGCGGCGTCTCGATTCATGCCCTTGAGGACATCAGTTTTTCGATTTATAAGGGCGAGAAGTTCGGCGTGGTGGGCGAGTCGGGCTGCGGCAAGTCGACGCTGGGACGAACGATTCTACAGCTCTACCCGCCGACGAGCGGCGCCTGTATCTACCACGGAAAGACGCTCGAGGAAGTGTCGCCCGCCTATGTAAAAAAGGAGATTGCGAATCTCCTCAACTATCAGCGGCGGGCCAGGGACTACTTCGCGAAATCTGTGGCGGTTGAAGCGCAGATCGCCAAGCTCGACGCACAGAAGGACGCTTCGAAAATCGCCGAGCTTCAGAAGCGTGTGAAGGAGCTGCGCAAGGATGCGTCGCGCCAGCTCCGCGAGGGTTCTCGAACGGTCGGTTCGCTCATTCTGAACGAGAAGCTGCCTGAAATCGCGGAACTTTTCGCGCAGTCTGAGGCGGAGTCTGCGCTCGCGCATGAGGAACTCAAAGAGCTCGCAAAGCTCGAGGCTGAGTTTCTCGGTGCCAAGGTGGCTGGCGCGCCGGACAAGGCCCTCGCGGCGCGGATCGAGTCGTTGCGCGCGACGGTGGAGGCACACCTTAGAAAGGCGGAGGAGTTCCGCGAGAAGGCGTTCCGGTACCGGGGGATGCACGTGCTGCCCATCACGGAGCGCGCGCTTGACCCTGCCTACCAGGCTAAACTCGACCGCAACTATGAGACGGGGATTAATCTGGGTAAACTGACGCGCGAGGAAATGCGCGCGCTCAGGCGTGACATGCAGATCGTGTTCCAAGATCCGGCGGCGAGCCTCGACCCCCGCCAGACCGTGGGTTCCGCAATTGAAGAGGTTTTCAAGATCAACACCGATTACGCTCCCGCCGTGCGCAGGGAGAAGGCGATCGCCCTCTTCGAGAAAGTGGGGCTCACGCGCGACCACTTCGACGCTTATCCGCACCAGCTATCGGGCGGACAGAAACAGCGCGTGGGCATCGCGCGCGCCATTGCCCTCGACCCGAAGTTTGTGGTGCTGGATGAGTCGGTGTCGGCCCTCGATGTGTCGATTCAGGCGCAGATCCTGCAATTGCTCGACGAGCTTAGCAAGGGAAAAGATCTCACCTACTTCTTCATCACGCACGATTTGGGCGTGGTGAAGCACTTCTGCGACCGGATACTTGTGATGTACCTCGGCAATGTCTGTGAGCTTGCGCCCTCGAAGAAGCTCTTTGGGGCGCCGCTTCACCCCTACACGAGTTCGCTCCTGGAAGCGGTGCCGAGGCCTGTTGTACGCGATCGGGCGATGAAGGAGCGAATTCTCGAAGGTGAGGTGCCAAGCGCGATCGCGCCGCCGCCGGGCTGTCCCTTCCATACGCGCTGTCCAAAGCGTATGGTAGAGTGTTCGAAGATAAAGCCTGAGCTGCGCGAGATTGAGCCCGACCACTTCGTGGCCTGCCACCTCTACACGAAATAGCGGCGCAGGATCACGCGGGTTGCCGCGCCCAACACTTAAACCACAAGGAGCCTTTCCATGGATTTCGACCCTACGTACCTGCCCTACCCCTCGACACGCTATCCGGTGTACGCCCGGCACGGCATGGTTGCGACTTCATCGCCGCAGGCTTCGGCGGCAGGGCTCGCGACGTTACGCGCGGGTGGCAATGCGGTCGACGCGGCGGTGGCGACAGCGGCGGCCCTTACGGTGGTGGAGCCGACCGCAAACGGTATCGGGAGCGACGCTTTCGCCCTCGTATGGATCGAGAAGGAGAAGAAGCTCTACGGGCTCAATGCGAGCGGTTGGGCGCCGGAGGATATTTCGATAGAGAAGGTGCGCGCGCGCATCGCACAGGTGGGGGCAGATGCGGTGGTAAGCGGCGCGGCCGCGAGTCCACGCCCTACGATGGGTGGCGCCAGCGCGACTACCGCAGGCGCGGGTGGTGGTAGTGCGGGTGCAAGGCCACGCCCGGCAACTGGCGCGGCTATGAATGCCGGCACCGCAGGTTCAACTGGTGGCAGCACTATTGGTGGCGTCGCCTCCTCCATGCCTGTCCTTGGCTGGATAGCGACCATGGTGCCCGGTGCGCCCAAAGCTTGGGCCGAGCTCGTGTCGCGCTTCGGCGCCCTCCCCCTCTCGCAGGTGGTCGCGCCCGCCGTCGACTACGCGCGGAACGGCTACCCCGTTTCCGCGAATCTCGCGCGCATGTGGCGCAGAGCCTTCGAAAAATACTGGAAAACCTGTGCCACGGCCGAATTCGATGAGTGGTACCGTACCTTCGCACCCGATGGACGCGCCCCCGAAGCCGGAGAGGTTGTTCGCCTGCCGAATCACGCACGCACCCTCGAACTCATTGGTGCGTCGAACGCGGACGCCTTCTACTGTGGCGAACTCGCCGACCGTATTGTGGCCGACAGTGCGGCCTATGGCGGCTATTTCTCGAAGTCGGACTTCGAAGAGTACCGCGCGGCCTGGGTCGAACCCATCAGCGTGAACTACCGTGGCTATACGGTCTGCGAAATTCCCCCGAACGGCCAGGGTATCGTGGCTCTCATGGCGCTCAATATCCTGAAAGAATTTAATTTCTCGCAGCGTGAATCGGCCGAGACTTTCCATCTCCAATGGGAGGCAATGAAGATTGCCTTCGCAGATGGCTTGGCGCATGTCACCGACCCCGTCGCGATGCGCCTTCCTTACGCAGACCTGCTGCAGCCCGGCTACGGCGCCTTGCGCGCGCGGGAAATCGATCCCGCAGGCCTGGCAAAACTCTACTCAGCGCAGGTCCCACCCAAGTCCGGCACGGTCTATCTCTGCACCGCGGACGGCGAGGGCAACATGGTTTCGTACATCCAGAGCAACTACATGGGCTTCGGCTCGGGCATTGTGGTGCGCGGCACGGGCATCAGCCTGCAGAACCGTGGCGCGGACTTTTCGCTCGACCCTTCGCACCCCAACTGTCTCGCACCGCGCAAGAAGACCTACCACACGATCATCCCCGGCTTCCTCCTCAAAGACGGCGAGGCGCTCGGCCCATTCGGTGTGATGGGTGGCTACATGCAGCCCCAGGGTCACGTGCAGGTTGTCACGAACATGGTCGACTTTGGACTCAACCCCCAACAGGCGCTCGATGCACCGCGCTGGCAGTGGATGCGTGGGAAAAAATTCTCGGTGGAGCGCGCTTTCCGAAGCGACATCGTGGAGGCGCTCGCCGCGCGCGGGCACGAGATCGAGGTGAGTGAGGACACTAGTCCCTTCGGGCGCGGCCAAATTATCCTCAAGCTGCCGAATGGCACGCTGGTGGGCGGCACCGAGGGGCGTACGGACTCGAATATCGCCTGTTGGTGAGATGGCCGAGCTGCCCCGAACTCGAATATCGCCTGTTGGTGAGATGGCCGAGCTGCGCGGAATTGGCCAGCCAGGGCTCACCGCGGATTTATGGTTTCGCGCGCCGCGCTCTCGGCGCGTTTGACACGGCTCGCCGCATGCGCCCCCGTCGCCTCGCCGCGCCCAGCATAGGCCGCGAGCACGCCAGCTTGGCCGGGGGGCCTGGGCGATGTTGTCGTTGGCACTGTCAATGACTCACTTCCCCCGCTCCGATTGACCTTCCCGGCCTTTCGCCATAACCTTAAACAAACATGAATTCAGACCTCAATTATCGAAAAATATCGCAACGCTTTTCTTTTAATTATTTTATGCTCTTCACGATTTACGGCATCTCCTCGCCATATCTTCAGCTTATGATCCGGAGGCTCGGCTACAGCCCCGCGGCGGTCGGCTTTTTCCTCGGATTCTTCGAGCTCGTTGGAATTACAGGGCCCATGTACCTCGCGCAGCTCGCCGACCGCTCTGGCAGGTTGAAACCGCTCCTCATCGCGTCAACAATTATGATCCTGGCCGGCCTTGGCCTGCTTGTTCCTTTCCATTTGCCGATCATCACCCTTGTGAGCCTTGTGCTGCTGTCGTTGGGCATCAAGACACCGATTCCCGTGCTCGACACTTCGGTGATGCGCGCGATCGAGTACGCCGCCGAGCGCAAGGAAAAGCAGCCGAACTATGGCATAGTACGGGCGATTGGTTCAGTCGGATTCGTAGTTATCGCGATAATCGCGCAGCTCTTTCCTGGTTTCGAGGGAAGCCCGCCCGCGGTTATGGCGCTCGCAATGGGCGTGCTCGCCATCTTTTTCCTCCTAAGCCTCGGCTATCTGCCCGAGATCGGCAAGGGACATCCGCGCAAAGAGAAAATCGCCTTTTCCTTCAAGTGGCTCGATTCAACCTACTTGCTAGGCCTGGTGGTGATAGCCCTCGGCCGGCTCGCGATGGCCCCGATCGGATCTTTCTTCTCGATGTACCTGACCGAGGACCTCCACTGGCACGCTGTCGGCGCGATGTGGGCGTTGTCCGCCACGTCAGAGATTCCCTTCATCATTCTCTCTTGGAAATTCATTCACAAGAAAAGTCCGATGCTCGCCATTGCGATCGCGTCCGGCGCCATAGTGGTGAGGCTTCTTATCTACGCGCTCTTTCCGAGCCCAGGCGGGGCTATCAGCGGGCAACTCTTGCATTCGCTCTGCTATGGGCTGTTCCAGCCGGCTGCCATCGCTTTTGTGAACCTGAAGACTCCACCGGCCGACCGTACCACCGGCATGGCGCTCTTTATGGGCTTTGGCGTCGGTTTGCCCACTTTTATCGGGAGTGCGCTCGGGGGGACCATCGTGGAGGCCCTTGGTTACCGCTGGCTTTTCGCAAGCTACTCGCTCTTCGCGGCGGCGAGTCTGGCGCTTTTTCTAAAGTTCAGGAAGCAGCTGACCGCGGTGAGGTAATATTTGCACAATATTTCGACGGGATGATTAGGAGAAGACTCGACAGGATGACGGGATAAGACAGGATGAACAGGATAACTTCCTTTTTTGGGGGAAAGATAGGAGGAAGGGTTCGGTCTTTTCCCAAAGGGAAAATCCTGTTGATCCAGATAATCCTGTAATCCGGTCTAAATTTTCATCTTGTTGATCCGGTCGAAAATCTCGACAGGATGACGGGATGAGACGGGATGAACGGGATAACCCCCTTTTTTAGGGGAAAGAGAAGAGAAGGGGTGTGTCAGTCTGCCAATACCAGGGGAATGGCGAAGGCTTTGTGGAGCGGGGTAAAGTGGATCGTACAGAGACCATGGTGGCTGATGTGTTCGGGGCCATCGTAGAGGACGAATGCGTTGCGCGTTTCGGGATAGAGGATTAGGAAATGACGGAGGCCTGGCGGTATAGCAGGCGGATTCCAAGAGGTTTTGACTTCGATGGGGAGAAGCTCCTGGTCCTTCCTGAGCACGAAATCGACTTCTTTCCCGTCGATGGTGCGCCAATAGTGAAGTGAGTATCGGATATCAAGTTTTTTTCGGAGTTCCCAAAAGACAAATTGTTCTCTCAGCATACCCGCGTCGGGTCGAAGATCGATGGGCCGGAAATCCTGGATGATGCTGTTGATGATTCCTTGATCGTAGAGGTAAAACTTTGGGGTCTTTGTAAGCTCTTTTCCCCTGTTGTTCGCGAGAGGCGGGAGAAGCGCGAGTACGAAAGTCCCCGCGAGAACGTCGAGATAACGATCGATTTGTCGGCTTGAGATACCAGCTACTGTGGAGAGTATGCTTTTGTTGAGCTGAGCTCCGTTGTGGAGCGCGAGCCAAGTAATAGCCTTGTTGAATGAAAGCACAGACTCTTCCTTGAGAAAGGCTTTGATATCCTTCGCGATGTAGGTTTGGTAGATTCCAAAGAGATACTCTCTTTTCTCGAGATCATCCGAGAGTGACAGGAGTCCTGGAAGAGCGCCATAGCGCAGGAACTCACCGAGGTGGTTCCTGTGAGTTTCGAGCTCGTCGGGGCTTGTGATCTCGGCGATGTCCGCTGATAGCACCGGGCGTTTGTCAGGGCTTTCCTTTAATAGCCATTCACCATACGACAGTGGGTACAAGATCGTCTCAAACTTCCTGCCTGCAAGCGATTCCTTGAGGTGCGACTGGATTCCCATCGACGATGAGCCAGTGGCATAGATTTTAATCTGAGGATTGAGGTCGTACACCGCTTTGAACACCGATGAGATATTTTTGCAGTACTGAAATTCATCGATGAAAATAGTGTTCGTTCGAATGTTGCGGATAAAGGAAGTGTAACCTTCATTGAACAGCGCGAGGTGCAAGGGATTTTCAAGGTTGAACATCTGCGAGGGACGGGCGAGTCTTTCACGTAGCATCCCAAGGAGTGTGGATTTGCCCACCTGCCGAGCACCGATAATAATGCTTGCTGAATGGTTGCTTGCCTGCTGTATCAGTTTCTCGATCGCTTTACGTGAGATCATGTAGATATTTTACACGATGGTGTGAAAAATATAAAGATAATATTTACGTTATTGTGAAAATTATCCAAAGGGTTTTGGACAAGTAGATTGCTGGATAGGACGGGATGAAGAGTTTTTGACAGGATTTGCAGGATAGGACAGGATGAACGGGATGAATGTTTCGGATGACGGGATGGGACAGGATGAACGGGATAATTCCTTTTTTTTGGGGAAAGATAGGAGGAAGGGTTCGGTCTTTTCTCAAATGAAAAAATCCTGTTGATCCGGTCGAAAATTTGTTAATCCGGTCTATATTTCAAAGCCCAGACGGGCGTGGCGTGGCTTGCTTCTCTATTCAGTTTTTCATATCCTTCAGCCATGGTACGAAATTTAAGCGATGTTGAGTCGGTCGAATTCAAGGGTGAGGGTGTGCTCGGCGTGATGAAGCAGATCGCCGTGGGACCGCGCGATGGTTGGCGCGATGGTTACATGCGTGTCTTCACTGTGGAACCGGGCGGGTATTCTCCGGAGCACAAGCACCCGTGGTGGCATGTGAACTATGTGATTGAGGGTGAGGGGAGCCTGACCATCGATGGTAAGCGCGAAGCCCTGCGCGCGGGTTCGGTGGCTTTTGTGGAGGGTGGAACACTTCATCAATTCGCGAACACGGGTAAAGGCACGCTCAAGTTCATCTGCCTCGTGCCGCCTGAGGGCGATCATTACTGATTGACCAGGACGCGCAAGAGAGGGCGGGGTCACCGAGGTGCTCATCGCTGCGCGACGATTTTAAGCCAGCGCGGTACGCTCTATGTCCCCATGTGCGTTTTGGTGCGCCTTGAATATATCAATTTTATAATATAATAATCTCTCTATGAATATGCCATCGAAACGCTCTTCTTTTGTTCGCTTTGTGGTGAAGCGTCGCAGGATCATTCAGGTTATCGTCGCGATCGCGGTGTATGCGGGAATAAGCCTCCTCAATATCAACCTGCTGTGGGTTGTACTCGCTGGTAGCGCGCTCGGCATCGTGTTCGGCAAGGTGTTCTGCCGCTGGGCATGCCCGATTGGTCTTTTCATGGAATTCTTAATGGGTATGAGCGCCGACAATAAGTTCAGGCAGATGTACCAATACCACAAGTTGGGCTGCCCCATCGCGTGGATCTCCGGTTATCTCAACCGACTTTCGCTCTTCAGGGTGAGGCGGAACGTGGATTCCTGTACCAATTGCGGCGCCTGCGACAAAGTCTGCTACATTTCGACACTCGAACCGAACACTTACAGCCTTTTCAAAAAGGGCCGACAGGATCCCGCGTCGAGCTACTCCTGCTCAAAATGCCTCGAGTGCGTGGCGGTCTGTCCCACGAAGAGTCTCTCGTACTCGGCGCTGAGTGGTATAAAGAAGCGATGATTCGTGGTGGTATCTGACGGGATCGACAAGATAAGACTTCGACAAGATCAACAGGATGAAGACTTCGACGGGATACCAGGATTTTACTGGATCAACAGGATTTTCTCTTTGGGAAAAGACCTAGCGCTTCAGCCTATGTTTCCCCCAAAAAGGGGGTTATCCCGTTTATCCCGTCTTATTTTGTAATCCTGTCGAAACATTCATCCCGTTATCTTGTCGACGGCTGACACTCGGGCTTGGCGCGCGGTATCTTAAAAGCGGAGGTAATTATGAATTCTCTTCGTTGGGGTGTTCTATCTGTTTCCACTCATTATAAATTGCGCGTGCATCAGCAGCTCGTTGGTTCAGAGCTGACAAAGATTGCGGCGATCGCGTCACGCGACGCGGAGAAGGCCGCGCAGGCAGCTCGTGAGTTCGGGTTCGAGAAATCGTACGGTTCGTATGAGGCGCTCCTTGCCGATCCGGATATCGACGCGGTGTACATTCCCCTTCCCAATCATTTGCATGCCGAATGGATTAAGAAGGCGGCGGACGCGGGCAAGCATGTGCTCTGCGAGAAGCCTTTCGCGATGGACGCGACGCAGGCTGTCGATGCGACGCGCTACGCCGAGGCCAAAGGGGTCAAGGTGATGGAGGCTTTCATGTACCGCTTCCATCCACAGTGGGTGCGCACAAAGGAGATTGTGCTGTCCGGGGAGATCGGCAAGGTTCTGTTCGTGCAAACGCTGTTCACTTTCAACAATCGCGATCCTCGCAATATCCGCAATATTCTTGAGGCCGGGGGCGGTGCGATCTATGATATCGGTTGCTATGCGTGCTCGAGCGCGCGATTCATTGTCGGCAAGGAGCCGGAGCGCGCCATCTCGCTCACCGAGCGCGACGCGAGTTTCGGCACCGATGTTCTCTCGTCGGGGATGCTTGATTTCGGCGACGCGCGCGCGCTTTTTACGGTTGGTACCCAGGCATTCCCCGCGCAGCAGGTCGAGGTGATTGGAAGCGCAGGATCGATTTCTATCAGCATTCCTTTCAATATGTACAGCGATGTGCCGGCTGAGATGCGCGTGGTGACGAGCATCGGGCCGAGGACGCTAAGGCTTGGGCCCGCCGGTCAGTACCGCTTAATGTTCGACGCGTTTTCGAAGAGTGTTCTCGAGGGTACGCCTGTGCCTACGCCGCCATCGGACGCAATCGGTAATATGCGGGCGATCGACGCGCTCTTTAAATCGGAAAAGTCGGGGTTCTGGGAGAAGGTTTGAGCTTGAGGGTGAGGCGCCGGTCGAGGCGGACGTATCGAAGTAAAGGGCAGCCCCGCGCGAAGGTCATGGCGCGCGGCGCAGCGCGGGTAGGTTTTATTCGCGGGTATGGTCGAGCTCGAGCATGTGGCCGAAGCGTTCCTTTTTCGTGGTAAGGTAGGCGTGGTTGTGCATGTGAGGCGGTAGTTCGTGCGGTACGCGTTCGGTGACGACAATGCCGTATTGTTCGAGTTCTGCGACTTTTTCGGGGTTGTTGGTGAGAAGGCGCACGCTTTTGACGCCAACTTTCTTGAGCATTTCGGCGGGAATTTCGTAGTCTCGGGCGTCGGGCGGGAAGCCGAGCATGACATTGGCATCGTAGGTATCGTAACCGGCGTCCTGAAGAGCGTAGGCGCGCAGTTTGTTGACGAGCCCGATTCCGCGACCCTCGGCCTGGTGGTAGAGGACGATGCCGCGCCCCTCTTTTTCGATCAGTTCGAGGGCGTGGTGGAGCTGGGGTCCGCAGTCGCAGCGGAGGCTTCCGAGGGCGTCGCCGGTGAGGCAGGCGGAGTGCACGCGCAGGAGCACGTTCTCGCCGTCGCCGAGGTCGCCCTTGATGATCATGATGTGGTCCTTGGCGTCTTTGTTGTTCACGAATCCCACGATGGTAAAGTGTCCGTAGGCGGTAGGAAAGTCGGCGACCGTGGCGATCATGACACAGACTGACTCTTCGCAGGTTTCGCAGTGGTCTTTATTGGGGCAGTGGCGGAGAAATTCAATGTCTTCTTTTATAATTTGCTCGATGCTGGGAATGTTCACGGCAACTCCTTTTTTAAAAAGACTCGTACACTCGCTGGCGCGGCGAACGCAGCGCCAGCGGGGCGCCCACGGCGAGGGCACACATCATTCTATCGCGTCGTACTCAGGCATGCGCGGCGGCACCCCAATGCTCTGATTCAGCAGGAAATAGCGCAGCGCGCGTACGGTCGGTTCGAAAGCGATCTCCGCCCAGGGTATGGACTCGACGTGCATGAATTGCAGACTGTCGCTCTCCTCGGGGTCGAGGGTGAAATCTTCGAGGTCGACGATGTTGCCGCGCGAGTAGAAGTAGATGTCGCAGGTCGCGTAAGGTATGCCTTGGTACTGGTAGACATTCGGGAAGCTTGCGAGGAAATTGATGTGCGCCGGCGACCAGCCGATCTCCTCATAGCACTCACGGAGGGCTGCGTCTTCCGCGCGCTCGCCCGGCTCCACGAAGCCGCCGGGGAGGGCGAAGCTACCCTTCATCGGCTCTTTGTGTCGCCGCACCATGAGGATGTTGTTTTTTGACTCGATGATGATGCCCGCCGCCGTCGCGACATTGTGAAAGTATTCGAAGCCGCAGGTCGGGCACTTCCACATACGGCTGCGGACTGAGTACAGTTTGGGGCTTCCGCAGGAGGGGCAGAAGTGAAAGGCCGAAGCCGCCGCCCCTATCCCGCCGAGCCGTCCCAGGGCGTTTGCGGTTTTCTCGCCGAGCGCGCGAAGGTAGTCGTCAGCGCTGGACTCTTCTTCGATGAATGCCGGATCGAGCCCACTGGAACCGTCTTCCGCCGCTTTAGGCGCACTTTTAGTCGCGCCGCGTTTTGTTTTACTCATAGAAGTACCGTATCTTTATTATATACTATGGCAACCATGGAACGCGAGAGTAACCAGATTGAACGCAACGCGGAGCGGCGCGCGCGTCTCAAGGCGCTCGTTAAGGAGGCACCACTCAGCCCCGGCGTCTACCTTATGCGCGACGAAACCGGCGAGATCATCTATGTCGGCAAGGCGAAGGTGCTCCGCAACAGACTCAACTCATACTTTACCGGCAAGAAGGACATCAAGACCCGCCACCTCGTGTCGCGCATCCACCACATCGAGTGGGTGATCGCCGCACACGAGTACGAAGCTCTTCTCCTCGAAAACAATTTCATTAAAGAACACAATCCGAAGTACAATATCAACCTCAAGGACGGTAAGACCTACCCCTCGATCCGCATTACAAACGAGGAGTTCCCCCGTGTCTTCCGCACGCGGCGTATCATCAACGACGGGAGCGAGTACTTTGGCCCATTCCCCAGCGCGGAGATCATCGATACCTACCTCGAGCTTATCAAGCGCATGTTCCCACTGCGCCGCTGCGTCAAGATGAAAAAACGCGCCAGTCCCTGCATGTACTACCACATCGGGCGTTGTCCCGGCCCCTGCGCGGGCAAGATTAGTCACGAGGACTACATGGAGCGGGTGGGCGAGATCCGAAAGCTTCTCTCCGGCGAAACCAAATCACTTGTGAAGGATCTTGAGCGCGAGATGAAGCATGCTGCCGCCGAGCTCAGATTCGAGGAAGCCGCGCGGCTGCGCGAGGCGATCAAGGCGGTCGAGACCTTCATGGGGCGTTCGAATGTGGTCGACTTTAACAGTCAGGACGCGCGCGACTACATCGCCTGGGAATCCGACGGCGACCAGATGAGCTATGTGGTTTTTCAGATGCGCGAAGGAGTGCTAAAGCACCGCGACATCTACTTCGAGGCCTGCGTTGACGAACTCGAAGCGCTCGATAGTTTTCTCGCGCGCTACTACGACGGGGAGCGCGTACCGCCGCCCGCGATTTTCGTGCGAAAGGCCGAGGACACCGCGCAGATCGCCCGCTTCCTCTCTGACCGCGCGGGCGCCAAAGTGAGCGTGAAAGTTCCCGACAGCGAACGCCACTGGGCGGTGATGAATATGGCGGTGCAAAACGCCCGTGAGGAATTGACAAAACGGCGGCGCGCCAAAGGGGATGTCGTCGCCCTTGTCGAGCTCAAGGAAAAACTCGGGCTCAGCTCGGTGCCGATGCGCATCGAGGGCTTCGACATCGCGCAGCTCGGCGGTAAGCACACGGTAGCTTCGCTGATCAGTTTCAAGAACGGCATTCCGGATAAAAAAAACTATCGCTACTTCAAGATCCGCTCGGTTGAGGGGCAGATCGACGATTTTGCGGCGATGCGCGAGGCGATCGCCCGGCGCTACACGCGGCTCATCAATGAGGAGGCGGAGCTGCCCGATCTTGTGCTGGTCGATGGTGGCGCGGGGCAGGTTTCGGCGGCAAAGGAGATTCTCGACGATCTGGGGCTTGATGTCGACCTTGCGGGGCTCGCGAAGCGCAATGAGGAGCTGTGGCTGCCCGGGCGGAGCGAACCGGTGGTGCTGCCGAAAGACTCTGGTGGGTTACGGGTAGTTGTGGCGGTACGGGACGAGACGCACCGGTTCGCGACGGGGCTTTCGCGAAAACTCAGGATGGGCGATGTGACTTTCCACGTACTCCAGGCGGCACCGGGCATTGGGGACGGACGCGCCAAACTGATCCTCAAGAATCTCGGCTCGCTCGACGCGGCGCAAGCCGAACCAGGCTATATCGCGAGTGTTGCGCACATCAGCGAAGAGAAGGCGCGTGGGGTGATCGAGGTTGCACGCCGTTCAGTGAGCTCTGACCCCGATGGGGGGTTCGAGCAGCCGGATTAAAGGCACGGGGTGCTTCAGAAATGACAGGCGCCTCAGAAAAGCCGGGCGCCTCAAAAATGACAGGCGCCTCAGAAAAGCCGGGCGCTTTAATAAAGCACAGCTGCCCGAGTACCGTTCTGCCGTCTCGCTGGTGCCGGCCGCCACCGTGCACTTCCGCACTTCTATGCCGTTGCACTCGAAAGCTGTTTCGCATATTATTACAAAAATAAATACATTACATCATTCACAAGGAGTGTGTTCATGAATATCTCCGCTCTGCAGTCCATCGCGCTCTCTGTACGCAGTCTCACGATCGACGCGATCCAGAAGGCCAATTCCGGCCACCCCGGCATGCCGATGGGCGCCGCTGAACTCGGCGCTTATCTCTACGGCGTCGAGCTCACCTACAACCCTCGCGATCCGAAATGGATCAACCGCGACCGCTTTGTCCTTTCCGCCGGCCATGGCTCAATGTTCATTTATTCGTTGCTCCATATGGCAGGCTTCGACCTGTCGCTCGACGATATAAAAGCCTTCCGTCAGGTGGGTTCGAAGTGCCCGGGGCACCCCGAATACGGCCTTACCCCCGGTGTCGAGACGACCACCGGCCCCCTCGGCCAGGGCATCGCGACGGCGGTCGGCATGGCAATCGCCGAGCGCAAGATGGCTTCACACTTCAACAAGCCCGGCCAGGAGATTATCGACCACTCGATCTACGTGATCGCGGGCGACGGCTGCCTTATGGAGGGCGTCGCAAGCGAGGCCTGCTCACTGGCGGGCACGCTCGGACTCGGCAATCTTATCGTTTACTACGATTCGAACCACATCAGTATCGATGGCTCGACCAACCTGGCGTTCACCGAGGATGTCGGGAAGCGCTTTGAGGCCTACGGCTGGCAGGTACTCCGCGGTTCGATGTACGATTTCGGTCAGCTCGCATCCCTCACCGCCGAGGCGAAAGCCGACAAAAACCGCCCCACCCTCGTGATGCTCGAGAGCGTGATCGGCAAGGGCGCGCCCACCAAGCAGGGCACAAGCGGTGTGCATGGTGCCCCGCTCGGCGAAGAGGAGGCGCGCAAGGCCAAGGAAGCTCTCGGCATTCCCCTCGACAAACCTTTCTGGGTCGCACCCGAGGCCTACGCCTACTTTGAGTCGCGCCGCCGCGAGCTCGAAGGCGTGTACGCCGCTTGGCAGGCGCGCTTCAATGCATGGAAGAAGGCAAATCCAGAACTCGCGCGTGAGCTCGAAGTGTGGTTGAGCGGCGGCGCTATGAGTCCACTCGACCTCCCTGCCTTCAAGCTCGGCGACAAGGTTGCCACCCGCACTGCGTCCGGCAAGTGCCTTGGGGCGATCGCGGCAGCCTGGCCCAATTTTATCGGTGGTTCCGCCGACCTCACGAGCCCCAATGTCACGCAGCTCCCGCCGAACGCAGATGGTAGTCCGCTTGTATTCACCAAGGATAATCCAGCCGGCCGCTATATCCACTTCGGCGTGCGCGAACATGGCATGGCCGCGATCGGCAACGGCATCGCGCTCTACGGAGGGCTTAGACCTTTCGTCGCGACCTTCCTCGTTTTTGCTGACTATCTGCGGCCCGCGTTGCGGCTCTCGGCGCTTATGGGAGCGCCCGTGATCTACATTCTCACCCACGATTCGATCTTTATCGGTGAGGATGGGCCAACCCATCAGCCGATTGAAGCGCTCGCCGCACTCCGCGCGATTCCAAATCTCAAGGTGCTCCGCCCGGCTGACGCCGAGGAGACCGCGGTTGCCTGGCGCATCGCGATGGAACGGCTCGATGGTCCAACAGCCCTTGTACTAACGCGCCAGAATCTTCCGGTGCTCGAGAAGGCTGATCCTGATTGGCCCTATACCATGGCGCTCGGCGCCTATGTGGTGCGCAATCCGAATCGCGCCCCCGATGTTACGCTCGTAGCCAGCGGCTCCGAAGTATCATTGGCGCTCGCTGCCGCGGATAAGGTGCTCGCCGCACGTCCGGAGACCGCGATTCGCGTCGTTTCCGTCCCCGATCGGCAGGCGCTCTATGCCGCTCCCGAGCCGGTGCGCGATGCGATTCTCGCACCTGGCTCCCTCGTGTTTGTCGCCGAGGCTGGCGTGGCCCAGGGCTGGGAGCGCATCGCACCGCCCGAGAACATCATGAGCATCGAGCGATTCGGCGAATCCGGCCCCGGCGACAAGGTTGCTGAGCATCTCGGCTTTACTTCAGACACATTCGCGCGCATGGTGCTGGAAAAGTTCACGGGACGCTGAGAAACAGGTAACGTGCATATGCTAGATGCTGTGCACAATGGCTCGGTAGTCGGACCTAAGCCAACCAAGTGAACCATACCACTTCATTTTTTTATGTTGTAAATATTTGTTTCTCTTCCATAAGCCTGTTGCTCTGTGATACCATGGGAAATCCTTTCTGATGCTATGGTTTGGTATAGATCCAACAAAAGGAGTTTTCGAAAATGGGCACCACGAGCACCGAAAAACGCTGTTTTCTCAGCTATATTCGTCAGCTTCCAGTTATTGAACGGCTGGTGCTCGCGGCAACGCTGACCGTGCTTATTGGGCTCGCGATCGTAGCCGCCGTGCTCCAGCGGCGGGATATGCTCCGCGACAAGGAGGCGCACCTCGTCCTCCTGGAGCAGATGAAGATCGGTCAGATTCAGGCATGGTACGAGGCGCAGATGAAGGAGGCCGAGTACATCTCCGCGTCGAGCTGGTTCAAGGGCGCGGTACAGCAGGCGATGGCTTCCCCAACAAAGGAAAATCTCGCGAGAATCGATAACTTTTTGCGGCCCATCCTTCGTACCTACGATTTTTCCAACAGCACAGTGATCACACCCGAGTGTACAATTGTGTACGAGCTTACCAATTTTGCGCAATCCGACTGCGAAATGGTAAAGAATGATATCTCCCAGGCCGATCGCACGTCGCCCTTCTTCACCGAGCTTCACCTCATTTCACCCTATGCGAAACCGGGCTTCTACCTCGTAATTCCCCTTGTAATGCAGGGACAGCCGCGCGCCTTTGCGTATGTTGTGCAAACTTTCCTTGCCGCGGACTACCTCTATCCACTCCTGTCGCAGTGGCCCAGCAATGAAAAGACCGGAGAGATTCTGTTTCTCCAGCCGCATGGCGCAATGATCACAGTGATGAATCCGCTCAAGCTCGTCAAGATTTCGGCGCTCTCTATGCAAGTTTCCGCCGATGATACCAACACGGTAGAAGCCCGCGCGGGGCGTGGGGAAACCGGCGTGCTCCTGGGGCAGGACTACCGAGGAAAGCGCGTCATCGCGGTCGCAGACCGTGTTCCTGAACTTGGTTGGATTATCCTCTCAAAAATAGATTTTTCAGAGGCTTTTGGCACCATGGTGCCTACGCTGCTTATCATCATCGCGTTGGTGCTGGTGGCCTTCGCTGCCACGCTTGCCGGCGCCTATGTGTTGTTCTCTGTTCGCGCAATATCGGTCTATCGTGGCAGACTTGAGTTACTTCAGCGCTTCGAACGAAGCGAGGCCCTTCTCACCGCGGTGCTCGAACGAATCGACGCGCCGGTGATCGTGGTGGACTCGGACGCAAAGGTGCAGTTCTTGAATCAGGCGTTCAAACACCGCTTCGGCGACACGCTCCCAGAGGGGCTCCCCCCACCGAAGGCTGGCCCCAGCGACGAGACGCCCGCGAAGGCCTCACACCTCGAACTTTCGAACATCTATGGAAAGACTCTACACCTCTATGTGTATCCTATGCACATAGCCCTCGAAGGACAGCCCGCGTTGTTCGGTTATGTTATGCGCGATGTCACCGAGCTTGAGTTTGCGCTGGAGCAGGTACAGGAGCTCAACCGCGACCTCGCGAAGAAGGTCGAAACGCAGACAAAACGCATTCTGGAGGCGAACGAAGAGCTGCGCTCCATCGCCTCGGCAATCTCTCACAACCTTGCCACGCCACTACGCGCCATCGAGTCGTTTAGCGAACTTTTAGAGGGTGAGGCGGTGCATCAGCTCGGCCCCGAGGCCATCGACTATATCATGCGCATTCGACGTGCATCTTCGAGTCTCTCCACCCTAACGGACGATCTCGTTACCTATCTCTCCCTCGACACCATGCCGCTCTCGGACGAAGAGTTCGACTTCTCCATCGCCGCACAGGAGATCACCTCGGACTACATCCGCCGTAACCCCAATCGCCGCTACCAAATCATGATCAATCCCGGTCTCAAGATGCGCGGCGACGCGGCTCTGCTCAAGATCGGACTCCGCAATGTTATCGAGAACGCCTTCACCTACTGTTCGGACAGTGTGGTTGCGAAGCTTGAGGTGGGAAGAGTCGGTGAGTTCGGCATTTACATCAAGGACAATGGTGTCGGTATGGATCAGCAGGAAATCGCGTCGATCCTCAAGCTCTCACCTAAAAATGATGGCGATGAGTACTCGCCTGGGCTCAGTGTCGGGCTCGCGATCACCAAGAAGATTATCGAGCGACACGGCGGACAGCTTGAAATCGAGAGCGAGCTCGGCGTGGGTACTACAGTGCGCTTCAAATTTTAATCATTTTCTTGTGTGCATTCGCGGAATCGTACGGGTTTGCGGGCCGTCTTGGCCATTTTTCTTAACTTCAGTGGCTGCCTATATACTGCGAGAGCCCACCGAGCAGCATCTCGATCGCGATTGCCGTCAGCACGAGGCCCATGAGCCGCTCGATTGCCGACAGGGCACGCGGCCCAAGCCACTCTTTCAGCTTTGATGAGGCGAAGAACGCGCCCATCGAGACTGCCATCGCAATGAGAATCGCGCCCACCCACTCAAGTCCCTGCGAAGGATCGGACTTCATGAGGAGCATCACATAGGTGAGAGCGCCCGGCCCCGCGATGAGCGGAATGGCCACCGGCACAATGAAGGGTTCGCCTTCAATCTCATCCTCGACAAGTTTGCCTCCCGTACCGGGGAATATCATGTTCACGGCGATAAGAAAGAGTATGACGCCGCCTGAAATCTTGAGCACTTCGTCCGACAGCCCCAAGGCGCTTAAAAACACGTCGCCGAAAAAGAGAAAGGCGATGAGTACCGCCGCCGCGATTACACACTCGCGGATGATGACTTTGGGGCGCCTGGCCTGCGGCACATTCTTGAGCGAAGAAATAAAGAGAGGAATGTTCCCCAGCGGGTCCGTAATCAGAATGAGCAAAATCGTCACCGAGAGGAAACTCTGCCTCATACCACCGCCTCCTTGTGTGCCGCCCGCGCGAGCTGCGTGACCCGTGCCGCGCGCGATACGCTCAGCACCGACGAGAGTACCACTGCCGCCACGATGATAAGGCCACCGACGATCGCGCGGCCCGACGGCACTTCACCCATCACAAGAAACACCCACACAGGATTGAGCGCGGGCTCAATGATCGCGATAAGCGAGCCCTGAATCGCACTGATGCGCACAATCGCGTAGCTAAAGGCGAGACCCGCGAGTCCGATCTGGAGAATACCGAGCCCGAAGACGGCCGCGATGGACTTCGCATTCATTACCGGCGCAGGAAGGAAAATCGAGATAAAGAGGGCGATGATCGCCGTCAAGGTGTGGCCTAAAAAGAGCGATTCGAGGGGCGAACCCTCTTTCTGTCGCCGCATGAAGAGTATGTGCATGGCAAAAGTGATGCCCGCAACCACTGCGGTGATGTCGCCCACCAGATGGCCGGCTTTCAGCGAATCCGAGAAAAAGAGGCCCATTCCAGCCAAAATCGCGACGAGGGCGCCTACCTGTTCGGGCAGCGGTCGTTCTTTCAATACGATTCCTGAAAGGAGCATGACATACACAGGCGCGCCGTACTGCAGGAGGATGGCGTTTGCGCTTGTGGTGTGTTTGTTCGCATAGACAAAGAGGAGCATCGTGAACGAATACGCGACCGCCGCCACAATCTGGTTCACGCTGAACGTGAACTTCGGTTTTCGCATTGTCGCCAGAATAAAGACCGCCGCAATGAAGCTCCGCGCCCCCGCGATCGTGATTGAGTTCCAGTCGACGAGTTTGATGAAGAGTCCACCCAGGCTCCAGCAGAAGGCGGTTATCACCATCGCGATGATGCCTTTGGTTTCGCGTCGCATAGCGCCATTCCGTCCTTTCAGCGCTCGAGTTTGCGGTACACAATGCGGTGCGGCCGATCCGCCTCGATGCCGAGCTTCTGGCGGCGCCATTCGGCGAATTCCGACCAGTTGCCGTCGTACCATATCGCTTCGGAGTTGCCCTCGAAGGCGAGAATGTGCGTGCAGACTCGATCGAGGAACCAGCGATCGTGGCTTACAACCATCGCCGCCCCGGCGAAGTCGTCGAGCCCCTCTTCGAGGGCTCTCAGCGTGTTGATGTCGAGGTCGTTTGTCGGTTCGTCGAGAAGAAGGACATTGGCCCCCTCTTTGATCATGAGGGCGAGATTGAGGCGGTTGCGCTCGCCGCCGGAAAGTACGCCGACTTTTTTCTGCTGATCGGCGCCTGTGAAGTTAAACCAGGCGCAGTAGGCGCGGCTGTTGACCTCGGAACGCCCGCCCAGCGAGATGAGGTCGAGGCCGTCGGAGAGGGTTTCCCAGACGGTTTTGGCGGGGTCGAGGCGGGCGCGCATCTGGTCGGCGTAGGCGAGTTTGACGGTTTCGCCGAGGCGAATGGTGCCGGCGTCCGGTTTCTCGAGCCCGGTGATCATCTTGAGGAGTGTTGTTTTGCCCGCGCCGTTCGGTCCGATGATGCCGACGATGGCGCCGGGCGGCACGGAGAAGCTGAGGTTTTCGAAGAGTTCATTGTCGCCGAAAGCCTTGAGGAGGCCCTTCGCCTCGATGACGACATCGCCGAGGCGCGGACCTGGCGGTATGACGAGGCGCACATCGCGGATCTTCTCCCGCTGATCTTCGTTGAGGAGGCGCTCGTAGCGGTCGATGCGCGCCTTGCTCTTGGCGTGGCGGCCCTTGGGGCTCATCGAGATCCACTCGAGCTCGCGGCCGAGGGTGCGCGCGCGGGCAGATTCGCCCTTCTCTTCTTGCTCAAGGCGCTGGCGTTTCTGGTCGAGCCACGAGGAGTAGTTGCCCTTCCAGGGGATACCCTCGCCACGGTCGAGCTCGAGGATCCAGCCCGCCACATTCTCGAGGAAATAGCGATCGTGCGTAACCGCGATAACCGTTCCGGGATAGGAGCGAAGGAACTGCTCGAGCCAGGCGATGGTTTCGGCGTCGAGGTGGTTGGTCGGCTCATCGAGAAGGAGGATGTCGGGCTTCTGCAGGAGGAGGCGACAGAGCGCCACGCGGCGGCGTTCGCCTCCGGAGAGGGTGTCGACCACCTGGTCGGAGGGAGGGCAGCGGAGCACGTCCATCGAGAAGTCGAGTTTCGCGTCGATGTCCCAGGCTTCGAGCGCGTCCATTTTCTCCTGAATGGCAGCCTGTTTTGTCGCGAGGGCGTCGAAGTCGGCGTCGGGGTCGCCGAAGGCCTCATTGATGCGCTCAAACTCGGCGTGCAGGTCCATAATCTCCTTCACACCTTCGGCAACAATTTCACGCACGGTCTTGCCCGGCTCGAGGTGCGGTTCCTGGGGCAAAAAGCCGATCTTATACCCCGGTGCGCAGGAGATTTCGCCCGCGTATTCGGTGTCGAGTCCGGCCATGATCTTGAGCAAGGTCGATTTTCCCGAGCCATTGAGGCCAATGACGCCGATTTTCGCACCATAGAAGTATGAGATGCTGATATCTTTGAGTACCTGCTTCGTGCCATAGCGTTTCGAGAGCTGGTACATCGAGTAAATGATTTTCTTGTCGTCCGTTGTGGGCATGGGCACACTATAACTGAAAAAAGCGTTTTGGGTCAGGGGGAGGCGCCGCCCAAGGCACCAGGTGACCACCGCCGACCATCGGAGACGCGTGTTCCATGCTATACTCACGACATGGCAAGCGAAATGACAGCACGCATTGTCGGCGCGATTCGAGCGGTGCCAAAAGGCGCGGTCGCCTCCTATGGGCAGATTGCGATGGTCGCTGGCCACCCTCGCGGCTCGGGAGCGGCGCGCGAAGTGGTACGAATCCTTAACGCTCTGTCGCGAAAGGAAAATTTGCCCTGGTGGCGCATCGTGCGCCGCGATGGCGCAATCGCCCTGCCGGAAGGCGAGGGTGCGGAGCTTCAGCGGGAGCTTTTACGTCAAGAAGGGCTTGTGTTCGATCGTGAAGGGAAGATCGCGGCGTGCTTTTTCTGGGATGGGCGAATCGACGTGGACTTTTAGGCGGCGCTCACTCAGTGGCAGCCGCCGCGCGGCGGTCTCTTAACAGCGGTCTCTCAGCGGCGCACAACCGGGCACGGTTTTTCAGCTGCGGACTGAGGGGGAGCCGCGCGCAGATGGTGATGTTTCCCTCCAATTTTCAAGGTTGTCTGCTTCAATTTCTTTGAAGTAGCGGACGGTGCCTACGCGTAACTCATCGGTTGAATCCTCATCGCAGACAAGAATCGCTTTAGGATGGAGCTGCAGGCAGCTCACGGTCCACATGTGGTTTACGCCCATCTCGACCGCCTGAGCCAGCGCCCTCGCCTTTTCGATGCCCGACACGAGAATCAGCACTTCGCGGGCGTCGGTGATGGTCGCCACCCCCACCGTGAGCGCATGGGAGGGAACCTTGTCGGGGTCGCCGTCGAAGAATCGGGCGTTCGCCTTCTTGGTTTCGCGCGTCAGCGTCTTGATCCGTGTCCGCGATGAGAGCGAGGAGCCTGGCTCATTGAAGGCAATATGTCCATCGGCGCCCACGCCCCCCACGAAGAGATCAATGCCGCCCGCCGCGCGAATCGATGCTTCATAACGCGCACATTCGCCCTCAAGGTCAGGCGCCATCCCGTTGAGGATGTGCACGTTTTCTCTCTGTATATCGATATGCGAAAATAAATTGTCCCACATGAACCGGTGGTAGCTCCGCACATCGTCGGAGGGTATACCGACATATTCGTCCATATTGAAAGTGATAACATTCTTGAAGCTCACGGCGCCCTCACGATTAAGCCGGATGAGTTCGCGGTACATGCCGAGCGGCGTCGATCCTGTGGGGAGACCAAGCACGAAGGGGACATTGGATGGGTGCCCCCCAATGCGCTGGGCGACATAGTGGGCAGCCCATTTCGATACTAATTCGTAGTTGCGCTGGATAATAACTCTCATGAGTTTCCTCTCTCTCGTGTGCTTCGGCGCTTTGGCCGCGATCCTCGCAGGCTCGATTCCTAAGCTTCAGTTCGTCGGTACTTGATGATGCCGTCGATGATGGTCATCTGCGCCTCGAAGTGTTCGTTCGCGAGCACGAGATCGGCTTGGTATCCCGGGCTAATCATGCCGCGGCGGCGTAGACCAAAGATACGCGCGGGGTTAGCGCTCGCCATCTTTACCGCACTTTCGAGCGGTACGCCGAAGGAGATCAAATTGCGCACACCCTCGATCATCGTCAGCGAGCTGCCCGCGATGACATTATCGCTCGCGCGATAGAAGAGGTTGTTCGAAAGGTATACTTCCTCCTCATTGGCGAACAATGGAGCGTCGCTCGTCTGTTTCGTAGGTTTGAGCGAATCCGTGACGAGCACGATGTTGCCCTCGGGCTTGTCGCGAAAGAGCAGCCGGATGAGGTCGGGGTGAACATGCAAGCCATCAGCGATAATCTCGCAGGAGAGATCGGGCTGAATCAGTACGGCGCCGACCGCGTTGGGGTTGCGGTGGTGCAGGCGGCTCATTGCGTTGAACATATGCGTCGAGTGACGGATTCCCGCCTGCATGCCCTCGATCATATTCTCATAGCTCGCGTCGGTGTGCCCGGCCTGAAGGACAATTCCCAGTCTATTGCAGAAAAGGGCGAGCTCGCGCATGCCCTTGAGCTCTGGCGCAACGGTCATGCTGACAATGTGCCCTTCGGAGGCAGCCCAGAGCCGCTGCATAAGGCTGAGGTCGACAGGACGCACGAATTCGACGCGCTGCACTCCAAGCTGCGCCGGCGAGATAAAGGGGCCCTCGAGATGCACACCAATGATCTCGGCGCCCTCCTCGTGGCCTATCGCCGCGACTACAGCGCGTATAGCCCTGACCATATCATCCTCGGGCATTGGGTAAATAGTGGGCGCAAATGACGTAACTCCCCAACCGGGAAGTATTCGGCTCATACCGAGAATGGAACCAGTAGACAGATCTTCTGTACCGTAACCGCCAATTCCATGGATGTGAGTATCGATGAAGCCCGGAGTGAGGTAGGCGCCCTGCGCGTCGATGAGCTCGACTTCAGGAGAAAAAGCTTTCTGCGCAAAGCGCCGCTCAGAAAAAATGTCGGCGATAGAGTCGCCCTCCACAAGCACCGCGCTCCGATCCATGCGGGCATATCCCGCGATTACTGTTGCGTTGTGGATGCAGAAGGCTGAATTCATATCCTACCTCACACGCTCCTCGCGCTCACTTTGAAGTGCCGGTGCTCGGGGTTGAGGTACCGGTGCCCGTGGCATCGGGGGTCGTGGTGCCCGTGGCCGGCGCGGGAGAGGTGCTCGGGCTCGTAGCCGGGGCAGCGGGCTGTGTCTGGTCGCTCGGAGTTGCGGGAGTCTGCGCGGGCTGAGTCTGATCGCTCGGAGCGGCGGGCGCGGCGCTCGCGTCGGGAGCGGGCTGGGCGAGCTGCTGGGTCCACTCATCCCTCAGCTGGCCAATCGCCTGGAACACTTGATTGTCTTTCTCATAGACAGTGCCGAAACGCTTCTCGGCCTCATTGAGATCGGCCAACGCGAGCTTGAGGTCATCGTTCGACTGTGCGGTCTGCGCGTACATGAGCGCTCTGTAGAACATAAGGTTGCCCGCGGCGCTATCGTTGCTCTGATACTTGTCCAGCGAGCGGTTGAGATAGTCGAAACCAGCCTTCGCGTCATTGGCGTTGAGCCAGGTTGAGAGCAAGGAGCGCACGATGTTCGGATCAACCTTGAACTTCGCGGTTACATCATCCGCGATCGCGTTCGCTTTGTCCGTTGTGCCTCTGCGCACCGCGATGAGGTGCTGAATCAGCATCGGAACATACTCATCGGGGAAACGAGCGACCATCGCTTCGGCGTAGGAATCGGTTTTCTGCTCGTCGTTAGCGTTGAGTCCTGCCTTGATTGCCTCAATGAACGCGTTGTAGGTAGTGTTCGTCGTTTCAGGCTTCGCGATGATTGCGTCGACAAGCGGATACACTTGGTCAAATTTGCCTTGATCGTTGTAGGCGCTGGCGAGCGTCACCGTGAAATTCTGATTATTCGGATACGCGGCGATTGCCTTGTTCAGTACGGTTTCAGCTGCGTCATACTTTTGCAGGCCGATAAGCAGCTCAGCATGATTCAGGAGGCTCTGTTCGGTGTAGGTGTCGTAGGAGAGGGCTCTATCGTAGTTCTCGACGGCCTTGGTCTGAGTTGTCTGGCTGTCCTGAATCCAATTGTCACCGTAATCTTTGTTTACCGCATAGAGATAGTTGCCGAGCTCGTATGAGAGAACTGGCGGCAAAGCCGCGCCGGATTTCTCGAGCGCATCCGCGGCGTCGAGAGGATTAAACGCGACCGTGTTCGCCTTTTCTGGTGGATTCGCGCGAGCTTGATCGAGCGTCTGGTCATCCGCCAAGTCGACGAATCCAAAACTAATGTACATGCCATTCGCGACATTACCTGTCATCGCAAGGTTGATCTTTTCAGCGAGCACGTATCCATCTTGGTTGTCGGGATCGAAGGCAGCGAGAAGGTTCCAAGCCTTTGACCACTGCCCCTGGGACTGAAGCAGGTGGGAGGCATCGATAACCTGTTTCGCCTGTGATGACGCATCCGCGTAGTAGGTCGCGGGGAGCTGCGGCTGTGCGCCGAGGAGCGCCGTGGCAGCGAAAATCGCGAATGCAAAAATTGCTAAATGCTTCATGAAAAACTCCTTACCGGTGAGGAAGAGGTTGACTTGCACCTGGTGAGAGAATACCCAGGTTTACCTTAAAAGGCAACGGCCGGCGGTATTGTTCTCTTTGAGCGCATAGAGTCCTCATTATTGAACAAATATGCCGCCTGTTGGTATCATGCCGAGCGGCAAAATCGCCACTCATTGTAATCGCGCAACATGTGGAGTACGCCATGTGGGCTCAGCAACAGAATCAAGTGTTTTGGGAGACTTCGGCAGGTCAAAAAATTCTTACGTTAGATTTTATCTTTCGTAAGATTTCGGAGGCGCAGCGCTCCTTCGTCGATGCCGCTGCGCGCCGCGACATTCACGTCGTCTGTCCCCCCGATTGCGGTTCCTGCTGCCACGGCTTCATGCCCGATGTCCTCCCCATAGAGGCTGAGTACATCGCCTACTTCATTTTAAAAGAAAACATGCACGCAGGAATCACCTCCTCAGCCAATACGGTGTCTTCAGCATCCACAGAATTTTCGGCGTTCGCCGCGCCCGAGGCACGGCTCTCGCGAAAGGCCTCCGATAGCCCGTCGCCCTGCCCCTTTTACGAACCGAACACACCGGGCGCCAATTGCCGAATCTACCCGGCCCGCCCCCTGATTTGCAGGCTCTTCGGGTATGCATCCACCCGCGCGAAGAGTGGCGAGACCACCTTTCGTTTCTGCCGCCATATGCCCACACCAGATGGGCTTTCAGAACGAACTCTCAGCGCACGCAAGCTTGAGCACGACATCGGCGCCACCCCACCCCTCATGAGCGATTTCTCGATGGAGCTTCTCGCGATCGGCCCTTCCTCTGCCGCAGATCGCCGACCCCTCTCCGAGGCGATGCCTCCCGCGCTTGCGAGGATCAGTGCTATTCTGCGATATTCTTCCGATAAACCTGAGCCCGAACCGAACGCCGCCTAAGTTGAAGTCGCCCGTGCAGCTTGCATATTGGACCTTTGCCGGGTAGTCTTCTTCTGAGATGAGTCGCAAATATGTAGTCGTTGCCGGCAATATCGGCGCGGGAAAATCGACACTCGTGAACCTGCTCGCTGAGCATCTCGGCTTCATTGCCTACTTTGAGCCCGTTCAAGAAAACCCGTTTCTCAAGGATTTTTACGCAGATATGCCGCGGTGGGCCTTCCAGAGCCAGCTTTTCTTCCTTTCGCACCGCGCCACAATGCATCGAAACCTCAGTATCGACCCGCACTCGGTGGTCCAGGATCGATCCCTGTACGAAGACGCCGAGGTGTTCGCTAAGAACCTCTATCGCCAAGGTATTCTCGAGCCGCGTGAGTGGAATGTGTATCAGAGTCTCTATGCGACCCTCGCCGAAATACTCCCTCACCCGAGCCTCGTCATCTATATCAGGGCCTCAGTGCAAACCCTGCGTTCGCGCATAGCCCAGCGAGGTCGGGATTTCGAGACTTCGATACCCGATAGCTACCTAGTGGGTCTCAATGAACTCTATGAAGAGTGGATATCATCGTTCACGCTCTCGCCGATTTTGACCATTCCCGGCGACAGTCTCGACTTTGTCGCTGAGTCGCGCGATCTTCAGATCATTCTTCGCACGATCACCAAGCGACTTGAGGACGACCAGCCGTATCTGTTTCCGTTTGAGATGTAGACCGCCTCGCGCGTGGAGGTACTGAGTTCTATTTCGCCCAGCGATTGAGGATCGCGCGGTATCGCTTGGAGACTTCTTGAGCGACATTTTCCCATGTTCGGCAGAGTGTCTGCTGAGCTTTTTCCGCCACCATTAAGAGCTTCTCCCTATCGTGTAGAGCATGCAATACCGTCTTTGCAAAATCTTCAATATCGTTTTTGGCGAGGTATCCATTCTCTTGATCCGTGATAAAGGCAGCCGCATCTGCCCCTTTGATCAACACTGCGGGCGTCTTCATCGCCGCGGCTTCGCGCACAACTAACCCCGAGGTGTCGTAGAGTGAAGGAAAGAGGAAAATATCTCCTCGAGCATAAATAGCCTTCAGTAATTCTCTGTCTAATATACCATCGTGAAAAATAATCTTATCCAGGATGCCAAGCTGTCGAGCCAGATCGATGAGGGTCTCCTTTGCGTACCCTTTGCCGACAAACACCATTCGAAACTTGGGGAGGGCATCCATAATTAAGGGAAGAGAACGTATAAGAAATTCCAGATTCTTCTCAAGGACATGCTGACCTACGTACAGGCCCACTGAATATTCCGGGGGTAAATTGAGGTACGCGCCTCCGTTCGCTCTGTATGAGTTCGTATCGGCGGGCGGTTCGAAATCGATCCCATTTTCGACAACCTCGTAGGGGCCTTGGTACCCGTACTCTCGGAGCGTCCGAGCAACCGATTCCTGGGGAACCCAAACCTGATCCACTGTGTAATAGAAATCTACAATCCGCTTAATCTGATCATCCACAATCGGCTTAATGGCGATGGCTCTGGTCAGATCGTCTCTGTACTTTGAATGAAAAGTCGCGATGACGGGGATGTTCTTTTTGCGCGCCACGCGAAGGGCGAGTTTCCCCGCCGCAAAAGGAGAATGCGCATGCACAATATCGAATTCTTTCTCATTGAGAATCAATTGTACTCGGAGGTCGAGGTCGGGAAGTCCAATGCGGTATGGTGGTCTGACGAGTGTCGGAAACGATAAGAATCGGATTATGCCTGAGTCAGCTTCGTCTTGAAAGTGCGGAATATAGGGGACGACAATATAAGTGGTCCCTGCTATTTTGCGGAGCCAATACGCGTAATTCTTTACAGTAATGGAAACTCCATCGATTATGGGAATGTACGCGTCGCTGAATAAACCTATTGTTATTTTATTCATACTTCCATGAGTGTATAGCGCCTAGTGACTATCGTCAAATTTTTATCGGACGCGATTTTCTGACTCTCTATTTTGCGGCTTTCTAGAAACACTGTATACTTTGATTATGAGCTTTATCTTCCGCTAAAAGGTGGATATACATCGCAAATGAAGAAAAAGATTCTCATGCTTATGCTCGAGGTCGGTCTTGGCCACAAAATCCCTGCTCTCGCCGTAAAAGAGGACCTCGAGGCGCATTATTCTGAGGTATTCGATATTTCTGTAGTGGACTTCGCGAAAGAATCCGGAGCTTCGCGCGCGGATATTCAGCTCAAGAGGGGCTGGGATGTGGCGCTGACCTTTCCGGTGCTTGCGAGGATTGGATATCTGTACATCGAGATGAACCGCAAGAATTTTGACTACATTGAAACGCTCTACAAAGATTTTATCAATAAAGGAATGCGGTATATCGCCAAAGCGGAACCCGATGTCATTATGGCAACGCACCCTCTCTGCTTGTATATAGCCTCGAAAGCGCGGCGCGAATTCGGAGGCGACTACAAAATAATTTCGTATGTTGTTGATCCTTTCGATGGATACAGCCTCTGGGCGAATCCTGAATCAGATATGTTTCTCGTGGCTACCGAACAATCAAAAAAACGACTTATCGACAGTGGAGCATGCGATTCAAAGATTTTTATCACCGGATTCCCCATTCGCAAGCAATTCTTCAATCTTACAAAGACAAAAGAACAGATTTACGCGGAGCTTGGTCTCGACTCCGCAAAGCCGACTATTCTCGTTTCAGGCGGCGGATCGGGTATTTCGAATGTCTATACGTTCGCGAAAATCGCGAAGCGGAGGAATTTGCCCATCAACATGATTGTCGTTGCGGGAAAAAACCAGCGGATGAAGAAGAGTCTCGACATACTCGCAAAAATTAAAAATGACATGAATTTTGTGCCGCTCGCCTATGTGAATAATATGAATGAGCTGATCGCGGCGTCCGATGTCGTGGCCGGCAAAGCCGGCGCTTCTACCTTCATGGAAGCCGTTTTCATGAATAAGCCAATGATTTTCACAGAGTGGGCCGCCTACAACGATTGGTACATCATCAATTTCGCGATCGAAAATCAGCTCGGCTGGTATTGCCCAAACATAATTTCTTTCCTCTCTATCCTCAAGAAGCTGTCCAAAGATTCAGCGTTGTTGGGGAGTACTATTGCGAAAATTAAAGCCCTCCATTTTACGCCCGGAACCGAGGCTGTCGCGGATATGATCGCCACTCAGGCCGGTGTCACCACCAAATCCACACCATGATCTTCGACATTGCAGGCGCAGATCCAATCTCATTTCGTTGACTTCCGCTTCTCGCGCGCATTACACTACACATAAGAAGAGGAGCCTATGTATAAATCAGCGTTTCCGTTCGCGCTCGCCTTCGCGCTTTCGGCCGTCCGGGGATTCTCCGAAGGATGGCCAGAAGGTAAAACCTCGGACATGTTTGACATAGGAACCGGTAAACTCGAAATCGTGTTTCTCGGCCATTCTTCGCTGATCTTCGCATACGATGGCGCCTACATCTATATCGATCCCGTGAGCCAGTATGCTGACTATTCTAAATTTCCGAAGGCTGATCTCATCCTTATTACCCACCAACATGGTGATCACCTCGATCCGAAAGCGATCGCTGCACTCTCAAAACCCCAGACGCGTGTCGTGCTTTCCAAGGGAGCGCATGCGGTATACGGTAAGGGCGAGATGCTCGACTGGGGTCAGGCGGCACGTGCGGCGGGAATCGTGGCCGAAGCGGTGCCAGCCTATAATGTGACCTCTGACCACCTCGGCTACCACCCAAAGAATCGCCACGACAATGGCTATGTGGTGACAGCGGGCAAGCTGCGAATTTACATTGCGGGCGACACCGAGCCAACCGCCGAGATGGCCACCCTCGGCAGCATTGACATCGCGTTTTTACCTATGAATCAACCCTATACGATGACACCGGAGCAGGCGGCAGCCGCGGCACACGCGATCCACCCTCGCATCCTCTATCCTTACCACTTTGGCTCAACTGACCCTAAGGTTCTCGTAAATCTTCTATCCCATACCAGCGATATTGAAGTACGAATTCGAAAACTGCAGTAGAAGAGAGCTATGCCTCAAACAACGCACCAAAGGGAAAAACCAGCCCGTGGGCCCCATGGGCCGCACACCCAGCATGAGCCATCGCGCACAGACTCGAAGCTTATCGCGGAGGCAAACGAAGTTCTCGAAGGCAAGAGCAAAAAGGGACTTATCGCAAGAATCCTGCCTTTTATGGGGCCGGCGTTTATCGCCAGTGTCGCGTATGTCGACCCTGGCAACTTCGCTACCAACATTTCAGGCGGTGCACAGTTCGGGTACCTGCTCTTGTGGGTCATCATTGCGAGCAACCTCATGGCCATGCTCATCCAGACACTCGCCGCGAAGTTGGGTATCGTGACGGGCCACAACCTCGCGGAGCATTGCCGCCTGAAGTACCGACACAGTACCACTGTCGTGCTTTGGATTCTTATGGAGGCCGTCGCGATGGCGACAGACCTTGCCGAATTCTTAGGCGCGGCGGTAGGCTTTAATCTACTTTTTGGCTTTCCACTCTGGCTGGCGGCGATTCTCACAGGGGTTGCCACGTTCATCATACTCGCACTCGAACGCTATGGTTTTCGCTCACTCGAGGCGGTAATCACGGGTTTCGTATCAGCCATCGCGATCAGTTACATTATTGAGATATTCCTCGGAAAGCCCAACTGGACACAGGTGGCTCACCACGCATTCTTCCCGGAATTCAATGGTTCAACGAGCATCCTACTTGCGGCTGGAATTCTTGGCGCGACAGTCATGCCCCACGCGATCTACCTCCACTCATCGCTCACCCAGCACCGCGTGGTGGTCAGAGAGCCTATGCTCCTCAAGAAGCTCTTCCGCTACGAGATCGTCGATGTAGTGGTGGCAATGGGCGTCGCAAGCCTCGTGAACGGCGCGATGCTCATCATGTCGGCGGCCACTTTCCACGCGCAGGGGCTCACGCAGGTCGGAACGCTCGAAGAAGCCTACAGAACTCTCGAACCCCTGCTCGGTAAGGCGGCGAGCTGGGTATTCGCCATTTCACTGCTGTTCTCGGGACTTTCTTCGGCATCGGTCGGGACTATGGCGGGGCAGATCATCATGCAGGGATTTATGAACTTTGAGATTCCGGTGTGGCTGCGAAGGTTGATCACCATGATTCCCTCAATTGTGATCATCGTGCTCGGTGTTGACCCCACCAAGGCTCTCATTTTGAGCCAGGTGCTCCTCAGCTTCGGATTGCCCTTCGCCATCATCCCGCTCATCTCCTTCACAAGCGATACAAAAATCATGGGGGTACTCGTCAACAGAGCGAGCACGAAGTTGCTGGCAATGCTGGTAGCGAGCATTATTCTCGTGCTGAATATGTATCTTCTCTACATGACCTTCTTTGGAGGCTGAGCGTGTTTAAAAAAATAATGGTGCCGCTCGATGGATCGAATGCCGCCGAGCGTTCCCTCCAGTGGGCCTCTGAGCTTGGCCGCATGTTTCGAGCGGAAATTGTTCTCTTCCACGCGATAGAGAAAAATCCTCCAGAGCGGATTCACGGTGAAACGCATCTTAAGGATGTGGGTGAAGCATCGGCGTACCTCGGGCATGTCGCCGCCATGTTGCGCGTGGATTTTAGATTTGAAGGCTCGGTTTCGACCCATGTGCACAGTGAGGAAACGTCCGATGTCGCCGCGAGTATTGCCGTCCACATGAAGGAACTTGATCCTGATCTCATCGTGATGTGCTCGCACGGACGAAGCGGCTTCACACGCGCTTTTATAGGTTCGATCGCGACGAGAGTGATTGGGTTGGGCGAAGTGCCTGTCTTTCTTATCAAACCTGAGACAATTGTTGGCGTCACGGAAGTTGTGAAGCATGTCATGGTCCCCCTCGATAATGCATCAATCCACGATAGTGCGATTCCCTTCGCTGAGGAGTTCGCGCGCGCTGCAGGGGTGCCGCTGGTGCTGCTCTCAGTCGTGCCAAAATTCGGCTCGCTCAAGGGCAAGGACGGAGGTTGGGGACTCATGGCGCCCGCGACCTCTACCGCACTCCTCGACCTCGAAGAGGTGAGCATGAGGAATCATCTCAATGAGCATGCGGCGCACCTCGCGGCGCGCGGTGTCAAAGTGGAGACTGTGGTGGTGCGCGGCGATCCCGCGAAAAGCATCGCAAAGGAAGCCGCGCGCCGCACAATACCACTTATCGTACTCGGGACTCACGGTCGCTCCGGCACCGAGGCATTCTGGAAAGGCTCTGTCGCCGC
>DYLX01000017.1:0-6456 GCA_020721875.1 Leptospira biflexa | reverse complement strand
GCGCCGAATTTTAAACTCACAGGAGCCGATCTCAGCGATGTCGGTTTGGGGAAGTTTGCGGGGAAGGTGAAAATTCTGAATATCGTGCCGAGCCTCGATACGGGCGTGTGCGCCGCGAGTGCCCGCGCGTTTAACAAGGCGGCCGCTTCGTTGGGCAATGTCGCTATATTGACCATCAGCAGGGATCTGCCTTTCGCGCAGAAGCGCTTCTGCGAAGCCGAGGGAATCGATAAGGTGATCACGCTCTCCGAGCTTCGCGATAGAGAGTTTGGCAAAGCATATGGCGCTGAAATGGTTTCAGGCCCACTTGCGGGATTGCTCTCGCGAGCTGTGGTAGTGCTCGATGCATTCGACAAGGTTGTGTATACAGAACAAGTTCCGGAGATTGCTCAGGAGCCGAACTATCAGGCCGCTCTCGACGCTGCGAAAACAGCGCTCTGATTTATCGCGGGATGTCGATCGCGGTGGTTAAAAATTGGCCACGCGCGGTAATGCCCTCGGAACCTGTTATGGCGGCGAGCCACTCGGTCTCGCCGCTTTTTTTTGCCCAAACCTGGAGGGTCTCACCCCTCAATATCTCGTGCACAAAGTCTACTTTGATGCGCAGGAAACGCTGATTCGCTTCTAAGGGAATCGCGTCGCTGAGCCAGTTTATAAAGTGCGCGTTGTTGACGTGGCCATTGTAGTCGATATGGCGGGCGCGTGCCTCAAGCGAAAAGACGCGCGCAAACTGTCCACCGGCAAGCCCATCCGATCCACCCATCGAGCTTTCGGCTCGCGCCACTCCGTTCTTTTCAAACTCGGCAAAACGCGATGCGTCGATTCCCGGCTCGAGGTCGTTAAAAGGCCAGGGATAGTCGGTCGAGAGATCGAGCGGCAGGTTTCGTTCGGGGCGGAGCACGCGGCGCGTCGCCATTTCGACAATGATATACTCATACAGGGCGCCCGCGTATTTTATTCCCGATTCACTCACCAGTTCGAGGCAGCGCTGTGCGAAGAGCCGTTTCGTGCCCGAGGGCCATGTACGCGCGATTACATGCTCGCCCTGGCGCGGCAACGACTCAATCCGGATATCGATGCGCGAGAGCATCCAGGTAAGCCCGCGCGCCCACATGTCTTCCATTCCGATTCCAAGCGTTGCCGCGTGCGCCCCCGCGGCTTCCTGAAAGAAATTCGCGATCGCGAAGGGTTTGAGCGGGCCGCCGTAGCCGCAGTCGTAACCTCTCACATCGTAGTGTATCTCAAGTGGCTGTATCATGATTTCATTCCTTTCAGGCGCTGGTTGCACGGGTTTGCTCTATTCTAGCGCTTCGGCGGCAATTGAAAAAGTCGCCACAAAGGCGCCGAGAAATTCAAACCCATGGTATAATCGCGAATATGTGCGGAATCGTTTCACTTGTTTATAAGGATGAGAATCCTTCAATGGGGAAAGAGGCCGAAGCGCTCCTGAAACGTCTCGAGTATCGCGGGTACGATTCAACGGGTGCCGCCTTTATTGGTGCCGATAGGCGAATCAGTCTGAGAAAGCAGGTAGGCGCGCCCTCGAAGGTTTGCCCGCTTTTACACATCGATACCTTTGCCGGCCAGCGATTTATAGGGCAAGTGCGCTGGGCTACCTATGGCGCCGTGACCGACGTGAATAGTCAGCCTCATCTCGTGCGCTGCAAGTTCGAACTCGTGGGCGCTCATAACGGCAACATCTCGAACACCGACACGCTCAAGTCCTGGCTCACCGCGCGCGGCCACGCGGTTGTCTCCGACAACGACGGTGAGATCATCGTTCACCTCATCGAAGAGCACTATGCCTCAGCCCAATCGCTCGCGAGCTCCGATCTCAGCTATCTGCGAAAAGCCTATGCCAACGCTGGGCTCGCCGAAGGCGTTCCCGATGGCGTACTCCGTATGATCGAGGCGATACGCAAGGCTGAATCGCTCGCGGAGGGCTCGTACGCGGCGGCAATCGCCGATCCCAAGCTTCCAGGTGTCTTCGCGATAAAATCAGGCTCTTCGCTGTACGCCGGCGTGGGCAGCGACTCGCATGGCGACTTCATTGTGCTCTCGTCGGATCTTACCAGTGTACTCTCTAAGACGCGCGCTCTCATTCCCCTCGCTGAGGGTGAGGGCATCTGGTTCACCGAAAACCAGTACCTTGTGTTCAGCCTGCAGGGGCGGCCCTTCTTCTCGCATCCAAGACTTAAACGATCGAAACTGTCGATCGGCGACACGCAACTTTCGCCTGAATTCCAGCATTACATGGAGCAGGAAATCTCCTCAGGCCCCGCCAATATTACCCAGATTCTGCGTTACTATTTCCGCGATCCCGCGCTTGAGCCTCTCTCCGAGCTCTTCGAGGAGCACAAGGACGACTGCAAGGAAGCGGCCGACAGTATCTCTTCGCTCTCCGAACGATTTGGCACCAAGGCCTTGCTCTCGGGCATGCGCGAAGTGTTCAATTCTTCCGCGTGGAATGAAATTGAGGCGCGCGTCAACAATGCAGGTGCAGCGCACTTTGTGGCGCCGCAGTTTATCTCTGATGAGGCTGAACTCCTCAAGGAGCTCGCCGCGCTCGATCCGCAAGCACGAGAGAAACTTTTTTTGATGGACAAGGTGATCGTGTGGAGAAAGCGGCGCGCGGTGCTCCGCTACATCAGCGAGCTCAAGAATGCGATCCACGAGGCCGCACGGTCGGGCGGAAGAATCTACTTCGTGGCCTCGGGCACCTCCTACCACGCAGCACTCACCGCCGCCTACTTCTTCAACGAAATGGCGCGCATCCCTGTTTATCCCTGCAATCCCGGCATTTTCCGTTCGATGTACTTCAACTGTCTCGGCTCAAACGACCTCGTAATCGGCATATCGCAGTCGGGCGAGACAAAAGACCTTGTCGATATCTTCCAGGATGTAAAGAAAACCAACGCATCGCTCCGCCTCGTCAGCATCGTGAATAACGAGAATAGTCGCATACCTCAAGAGCTCTCGGACTTCTATCTACCACTGCTCTGCGGACCCGAAATTGCGGTGGCGGCGACCAAGTCCTTCACAAACCAGATCGCTATACTTTACCTCATTGCCGCGAGTTTTTCGCTTCCTGAAACGAAGATTCGCGAAAATCTACTCAAGGCCAAGGAACTCATGACCGAGACCATCGAGACTCGTATGGGCGATATCGAGAGTGTCGCAGCACACCTCTATGCCGCGCCATCGATTCATATTCTCGGCACGGGGCTCATCGGATTGGCGCGAGAAGGCGCACTTAAGGTACGCGAAGTCGTGCTCAACCACACGGAGGGCTACGACGCGGCGGAGTTCAAGCATGGGCCGAATACGATCCTCGGAAGGAATACGATTCTCTCCTTGGCGGATCTCGAAAAACTCGCATTCGGCGTCCCTTTTGAGGGCATCAGCGACACCCTTTTCGACAAGCTCGCGAACAACTACCCGCTGATCTTCATCTGCCCTCCCGAGGAACGCGACAGGCGCATCACGATAAGCCAGATTCACACGCACAAGATACGCGGGGCCGACATTGTACTCATCGCCGAGCCGCAGCAGGAGCTCGCGCTGGCCGTGGAGGGCGCGCCGATGGGCATGGAGAAGTATTGGTCGAAGTACATTCCGCTGCCCCAGTCGGGCGATCCTTGCCTTTTCGTGTTCAGCGCGACGATCGTACTCCAGTACCTCGCCTACCGCATGTCGGTGCGCAAGATGGAGTGGCTCGACTCGCTGGGCATACAGAACCACGGCGTGCATCCCGATGCCCCGAAAAATGTCTCGAAATCGATCACGGTGGACTAAGGAGCGGCGCCAGCCCCAGCCCCGGCACCAGCGCCAGCCCCAGCGCCGGCGAGAGCGACCGAGCGGCTGCCCGCCAGAGCCCTGGAGGGCAGCCACGGCATCACAATTCCGGGTGTTGGCCGATAAAGCGCGAAAGGACAGACTTGAGCGTGGGGTCTTCGAGTGCGTGCAATAACTGTGCTTCGAAGTAGCCGGCAGGATCGCCTGTGTCTAATCGTGCACCTTCAATGCGCGAAAACGCGACCTTGGAAGCGGCAATCATTTTGTCGAGGGCGTAGGTGTGATAGTACTCGCCGGAACCATGTTTCTTCCAGCCTTCTTCGAGCCAATCAAAAAATTCGGGTGTATACAGATAGCGGCCGATCGACACTTCGTGGCTCGGTTCGGCACCCTTCGCCGGCTTTTCGATAAAACCACGCACGCCCACTCCGTCAGGCTCTGGATCGACGACACCATAACGCGACACATCGCCGGGCTCATAGATTGTCGCGAGCACACATTTACCTGTGCGATCATACATATCAATGAGTTGTCGTGCGAGCGGTTTCGAACCGAACACAATGTCGTCGGGGTAGGCGACAACGCAGGGTTCTCCTCCGAGGAGGTGTTTAACCTGCAGGAGTGCGTGACCGGTGCCTTTCATCTCAGCCTGCCGAACGAATGAAACGCGCGCCCGTACGGGTTCAATCTTTTCGAGTCTGTCCTTCCGCCCTTCGCGCGAGAAGAGCTCTTCGAGCTCGATTTCGCGGTCGAAGTAATCTTCGAGCGCTTTCTTGCGCCTGGAAGAGATAACGATAATATCCTCTATACCAGAGTCGACGAATTCCTGCGCGATATACGCGATGCTCGGCGTGACGCCGATAGGGAGAAGTTCTTTTGGAACAGTTTTAGTGACGGGTAAAAAGCGGGTGCCGTATCCGGCTGCGACGATGATTCCTTTCATGAGCGCAATTGTAGCCGGGCGCCGTGCCGCGCGCAATCGATGGGATATTTGACTGGATCGACAGAACGCCGACAGGATCAACAGGAATTTGGACAGGATGCCAGGATACGACTGGATCAACAGGATGAAGACTTTTTTAATGGAAGAAAAGAGAAGAGAAGGCTGGGGTTGTGTCGGGTCTTTGCCCAAACGATGAAATCCTGTTAATCCTTAGTAATCCTGCAATCCAGTCGAGATCTCTATCCTGTTGATCCCGTCGAATAAAACCCCCTTGACCAGCGCTTTGGGGAGGGTATAACGTACTACGCTTTATGAATCCGATAAAAAAATATTTCAATGCCTACCGCGGACTGCCGGAATCACTCTATATCCTTTTTGGAGCGACAGTTATTAACTCAACAGGCATGTTCGTTTTCCCATTTCTGACCCTATATCTCACGGGTCGGCTCGGAATGACTCAAGAGGAAGCCGGCTTTTTTATCATGATGGTCAGTATCGCGTATATTCCGGCTAACTTCATTGGCGGAAAAATCGCAGACACCTTTGGCCGAAAAAAACTGATGGTTGTCGCGCAGATAATATCAGGGCTTCTGTACATCCCCTGCGGTTTCCCGGGCATCGGCTCCAATATCCGATGGTTTTTACTCGCGAGTGTGTTCTTTGATGGTATGACCGACCCCGCGCGCACCGCGATGATGACGGATCTCACCACGCCTGAGACGAGGCGCCCGGCGTTCTCGCTCACCTATCTCGGACACAATCTCGGTTTCGCGGTCGGCATGGTGATCGCTGGATTCCTCTTTGAAAAGTACACCTCATGGCTGTTCTGGGGCAACGCCATCGCGATTCTCGCCGCGATCAGCCTCGTGGCGGTCAAGGTGAAGGAAACAAAACCAACGCACGAGCAGGTCGAGGCGAGCTTCGGCACGGGGCGGCAGGACGAAGGACACCGGGGCAACATCGTACAGGCTCTTCTCTCCAGGCCGAACCTCATCATCTTCACGGTGCTCACCGGGCTCTATGGATTCGTGTACGCGCAGCACCGCTTCATTCTTCCGCTCCAGACCAAGGCCTTTTTCGGCGATCGTGGGCCGGTGATCTACGGCACGCTTATGACGCTGAATGCGATGATGGTGATCCTCCTCTCGACGCCCATCATGACACTCACCCAGCACTGGAAGCCTATCAATGCGGTAGCGCTCGCGGGTATTTTGTTCGCTCTCGGATTTGGGCTCATCGGCCTTGCTCCGTCGGTGTTGCTGATCTATATCACCACTGCGATCTGGACCCTCGGAGAAATCGTCAATGCGACGAATGAAGGCACCTATGTGGCGAATCATACGCCAATTTCTCACCGAGCGAGGTTCCAGGCATTCCTGCCGCTCCTGGGAGGATTCGGCTGGACCATCAGTCCGCCTATCGTCGGAGCCTTTACCGACCGGTTCGGGTTGAGGACAGCTTGGCCCTTCCTCGGGGCGATCGCGGCCATCGCGAGTATTGCGATCTACTCTCTCGGCATAGCCGAACGAAAAGCCGACGCCCGTTGATTGAAACAGCGCCCCAAGTGTCGTATCCTTTAATACATGTATTGTGAGAACATCAAAGGTAAAGCGCGACCTATTCAGCCACGTGAATTATGCCGAAAAATAAAAAGAGCGCTGAGTGGGCGATATTGGATTTGAACCAATGACTTCCACCGTGTGAAGGTGGCACTCTCC
>DYLX01000083.1 GCA_020721875.1 Leptospira biflexa | reverse complement strand
TGTACAATCCTGTAATCCAGTCGAAGTCTTTATCCTGCCATCCCGTCAAAGTCTTTATCCAGTTGGTCCAATCGAAATAATTGTATTAGTATTGGAATATTTATTCCATTAGTAATATACTATAATCCATGAAGCTATCCGATCTACGCGATGTCGCGGAACAACAGAAAAGTGCCGTCGAGTCCTTCGACACAGGGCTCGAGCGAGAGGCACTCGCCGACCTAGCCGACATAGAAACGCACGCGCTCATCGTTTCGGGTATTCGCAGGTGCGGTAAGAGCACCCTTTTGCATCAGTTTACGAAGAGGTTGGCACGCCCGTATTTCTACCTCAATTTCGACGATCTGCGCCTTCTCTCATTCGAGGTGGCGGATTTTGCCCTCCTCGATAAGGTAATCGCTGAGTCGGGAGTACGGCTTTTATTCTTCGATGAGATCCAATCGGCGCCGAGCTGGGAACTCTACATCCGCCAAAAGCTCGATGAACACTTTCAGGTAATCGCCACCGGCTCGAATGCCTCGCTCTTGAGTAGCGAACTTGGCACGAAGCTCACAGGTAGGCACCTCACCAAGGAACTTTTTCCTTTTTCGTACGCTGAGTTTTTAGCCTTCAAAGGTCTTGCGCGAGATTTCGATTCCCTGAGCGCGTATCTTGAGTCGGGCGGCTTTCCTGAGTATCTCAAGACCGGCAACCGAGAAATCATTGCGCAGCTTCAAATTGACATTCTCTATCGCGACATCGCGGTGCGCCACGGCATCCGCGACGTGGAATCGCTTAAGCGCCTCTTTACCTACATACTCTCGAACGCGGCAAACCTTGTCGCGCCGAGTAACCTTACGGGCATAGTCGGCGCGAAGTCGCCCCAGACGATCCTCGATTACATTTCGTATTTTGCGGCTGCATACCTCATCGAACTCGTGCCGCGCTTCGCCTGGTCGGCCAAGGCTCAGTCGCTCGCCCCAAAAAAACTCTACATCGTCGATTCAGGCCTTATCGCCGTAGGCTCCACGTCCTTCACCAAAAACCAGGGCGCCATCCTCGAGAACATGGTCTTTATGGAGCTCAGGCGAACCACGAACGACATCTTTTATTTCTCCGAGAAAGACAGCGAGTGCGACTTTGTGGTGAATCCCCACCGCGGCACCCCCCGCTGCATCCAGGTGTGCGCCCAGCTCACCCCCGACAACGAAGCGCGCGAAATCCGCGGTCTCACCGCTGCCCTCAAACACTTCAACCTCGACGAAGGCTACATTATCACCGCCAGCACTCGCGACGAGATACACCATGCCGGTATGAAAATCCATGTCCGCCCTGCGTTCGAGGGTATG
>DYLX01000016.1:13343-42876 GCA_020721875.1 Leptospira biflexa | reverse complement strand
GCGCCATATTGAACCTCGGTGCCCCCTCATATACCATAATGGGAACATGAAAAAGCCTTCGCTCATTTATCGCTGTTCCGCCTGCGGGCACGAGGAGCCGAAGTGGCTCGGGCGCTGTCCGGAATGCGGACAGTGGAATACTCTGGTCGAGGCAAAGACCATCGGGCGCTTCGAGAAAGACAGTAGCGCCTTCTCGGTGCCGCTCGAATCGGTGGACCCTACGCTTGGGGCGAGGGTTTCGTCGGGCATTTCCGAGCTCGATAGGGTGCTGGGCGGAGGATTTATGAGGGGATCAGCAGTCCTTATCGGCGGCGAGCCAGGCATCGGCAAGAGCACACTGCTCCTTCAAGCTTGCGCGAAACTCGGCGCGAAGGGCAAGGCGCTCTATATCTCTGGTGAGGAATCGGCCGCGCAGATCCGCCTCCGTGCCGAGCGAATCGGGGCTATGTCGAAGCAGATTGAAGTGTTCTGTGGCAATGACGCACATGCATGTCTCTCGGTGATGGATTCGGTGCATCCGCTGCTGACCGTGATCGATTCGATTCAGACTGTGCACTCGCCCGAGGCTGGGGCTGTCCCTGGTACTCCGAATCAGATCAAGTTCTGCACCCAGGAGTTTGTCGAATGGGCGAAGAGTCACGACTCGATCGTGGTGCTCGTGGCGCATGTGACAAAGGATGGCATAATCGCGGGGCCGAAGGCGGCTGAGCACTTGGTCGATGCGGTCATCAGCTTCGAGCAGGCGGAGAACGCGCTCCGCGTACTGCGTACCTCCAAGAACCGTTTCGGTTCGTCCGACGAACTCGGTTTTTTTATGATGGCTGAGGCTGGCCTCGCGGAGCTTCAGGATCCTTCCGGAATTTTCATGGTGCGGCGCGAGGGTCAGATGCCAGCCGGCATTTCCGTGGCGATTGTGTACGAGGGCTCGCGCATCATTCTCGCTGAGGTGCAGGCGCTCACAATCCCCTCAAAATCAGGTATCATGCGTGTCTATTCGGACCGCATCGATCCGCTGCGCGTGTCGCGGATCGCGGCCGTGCTCGAAAAGCAGACGCGCCTCGATTTTTCAAGCCAAGAAATCTATGTGAATGTCGCGGGTGGCTTGCGGCTCACGGAGCCGGCGGTGGATTTGCCGCTTGCGTGTGCGCTCTACTCGGCACGCACTGGTCAGCCGCTACCCGATGGCGCGGCCCTCGCAGGCGAACTCTCGCTCGCGGGCGAGATTCGACCGGTCCGCTCGATGGAGCGGCGTGCGAAAGCGGCGGTGCAGCTTGGATTCGCGCGGGTAACAGGGCCCCGCGGAGTGCTTCCAGGAGAAAACAAGGCGATAGGACAGAACGCCGAGCGCACCTCGGATCGGACTGTTCTCGCCAAAGCGGCACCGAATTGGCGCGGAGTGGTTTCAATCAAAGAGGCGCTGCGTATCCTCTGGACTCAGGAGCAAAAATCATGAATTTCATACACAGCAAAGACCGAATTGCGGGAGTCGCGGTTCCTCTTCTCGCGCTCCGGGCGAAGAAAAACGCCGCGTGTGGAGTGTATTCCGACCTCGAAGAGTTCGGTAGACTCGTTAAACATTGTGGGCTTTCACTCATTCAGTTGCTACCTCTCAACGATACAGGGAGTGGCTCTTCGCCATACTCCGCGTTAAGCGCCTTTGCGCTGAACCCTATCTACATTTCGCTCTCCGAAGCGCCGGATACCATGGCCACACTGGGCCTGCCGCTTGAGGAACACGTAGCGAAGGCTTTGGTCCGTGCTGCGGGGGCGATCGACAGAAAATTTGGCGCCGAAGTACGGGTACCGTACGAATCTATTCTGAGCGCCAAAATCGACGCGCTCAGAGCTGCGTGGCGCGAGAACCGCGAAATCTGCGCGCCGCTCGCTGAAGCGTTTGCGGCCGAACAGCGCTGGGCGAAGCCATACGCATGCTTCGTAGCATTGAAGGAAAAACATGCTGGCGCTCCCTGGTGGGAGTGGTCCGAGCACCGCGCTATCGAGGCGGAAGAGCTCGACGAACTCTGGTTCAACACCGAGATCGCCGAAGAGGCTCGTTTCCGTCTCTGGCTTCAAGTGATTGCACGCGAACAGCTTCGCGCTTCCGCCGAGAAAGTGCGCGACCTCGGCGTCGATATCATGGGCGATATCCCCATTCTCCTTGCGCGGGACTCGGCGGATGTCTGGCATCGGCGCGACATCTTCACCCTCGAGCGTCAGGCAGGCGCACCGCCCGACATGTACTCGCCCAGAGGCCAGAACTGGGGTTTCCCACTCTACAATTGGGACGCGCTTCGTGCCAGCGGCTATGATTTTTGGCGCGAACGGCTCGCCTACACCGATCAATTTTACACTTCCTACCGCATCGACCATGTACTCGGATTCTTCAGGATTTGGGCGATCGATAGCCACGAGAACGACGCGTACCTTGGAGCTTTTGAACCTTCGGTGCGCGCAAGCCGGGAAGAGCTGACGGCCCTCGGCTTCTCAGACGAGCGGCTCACGTGGCTTTCAAAGCCGCACATCCCCGAGTGGAAGATTCAGGATGCTGAGCGCGCATGCCTGGAGCGCGCCGCGGATAGGCACCCGGTCTCCGAAGGCACGGTCGACCAGACCACCGATCGCCAAGCGGCACTCGCGCTTCGCCTCGACGATCTTCGCGCCGCATGCTTCCAGCGCATTAAGTCCGAACCACTCTTTCTCTTTAGCGCAAATATACGCGGCAGCGCCGACATCTACGCAGCTGCTGCTGCCATTCGTGCTGAATTTCCCGAAGCCAGCGAGAGCATCGACGCGTACACTCGCGCGATGGCCGACTGGTGGATCGACCGCGCACTCTACGAAGCGGCGCCGAACGCGTATGTCTTCCAGTGGACCTATCGAGACACGACGAGCTGGAAGAGCCTCTCGGCACAAGAGCAGGCAGTGCTTGAGGCGAAAGCAGAATCGATGAATGCAGCTTCGCTCGATATCTGGGAGCAGCGCGGGCGCGAGCTTCTCTCGATGCTCATCTCCGCGACGGGAATGCAGCCATTTGCCGAAGATCTCGGGGCGGTGCCGGCCTGCGTGCCCAAGGTGCTCCGCGAGCTTGAGATCCCTGGTCTGCGCGTGTTGCGCTGGGAGCGGAAGTGGAACTCGCCCACGCAACCTTATATTCCTTTTGAAGAGTATGAACCTCTGTCGGTGGCATGCACCTCGGTGCACGATTCGACAAATATACGCGAGTGGTGGAAGGAAGAAGCCGATCGCGCACAACTGTGGTGTATGTTTAGAGCGATGGCCGACCGCGACGTAGCCCTTCGCGATGCGCTGGGTGGGCTCGATGAGGCACCGGCCGAGCTCACCGTGGGTGCTGCCGTGGCCCTTGTGCGGGCGGTAGCGCTCTCGTCGTCTGTAGTCGCGGTGTATCCCCTTCAAGATCTCCTCGCCTGTACTTTGACCTGGCGCGAAGCTGATCCACGTGCCGAGCGAATTAATATTCCAGGCACTACCCTCGATTCCAACTGGAAGTATAAAATGCCCGTCGATATTCCCGCGCTTGCGAAGGATGCACGCTTCTGCGCGACAGTTTCGACTACTACAGCCCGTGGAGCCATAATTTGAGAAAAACCGCTCCCATCATGCATCAGATCGCACGCACAACCTTCAAAAGAACAGTCGAAACGGCATGGTTTCTCATCAAAATCATGGTGCCGGCAAGCCTCGTGGTTGAGCTTCTCGGATGGAGCGGTCTTCTATAAAAATCGCTTTCGTGTCGGTTCCGCTCATGAAAATTCTTGGCTTGCCGGGCGAGGCAGCACTCATGTACATTTTAGGCGCCTTACTCAATAATTATTTGGCCATCGCCGTGATGAGCTCCATGAACCAGACACTCCACGATGCGACCATCCTCTACAGAGCGCATTCTGGCCGATGATTGCCGCGTGGTCGATCTCAATGCTAAACCTTGTGGGCTGCATCATTCTCTATATTCTTGTCCTCATGTTCATTCAGACACTCATCGAGCAGTATAACCTCAAGGAGAGACTCTCGCACTGGCTCGGCTGGCTTATGAGCATATCCGGACTTGAACCATCGATGAGTTTTCTCTGGATTGTGGCGAATATCGTGGGCTACGCGTATGGCGCGGGAATAATAAAGGCGGCGCGGCGCGCGCTCTTCAAGCGATCGCTGAGGGCGCGAATAGCCTAGCGATCGGCGAGAAAGCGCTCCACGTCCGTGCTTCTAAATCCCGCTGAAGGTGAGCCATCCGCCGATGCCGCCGACCAGGCTGAGCACGCCGAAAATTTCAAGCACCGCGAAAAGCGCGAAAAGTCCCGCAAAAATATAGGGGAGCGGCGTCTTTACATGTGGCGTCCCCTCTAAGCTTCGGCGCTTTAAAATTGGACGGATCGAGAGAAAACTGAATAATAACCATAATGCCGCGCCAATCGAGCGCGAGACCGCCGGCGATTCGGTTTTCAAGCTCAGCAACGTGGAACCCGCTCGCGCGGCGAGCGACGAGAGTTGGGACACTGAACCCAAAAGCATCGCGGCCCCAAACCCAATTAAAAGTATGCCGGACGCGATGCGCACGCCATTGCCGTGTTTTTTAAGAAAGCGCAGCAGCGGAGAGAGTTTTTCGAAGAAAAGCGCGCTCGCGATGAAGGGAATCGCGAAGCCGGCCGAGTAAGCGATAAGCAGGAGCACCGCGTTGCCCACATTAGCGTTTCTGGCTGCCATAAGGAGAATTGAAGCCAGAATTGGCCCGATGCATGGCGACCATCCTGCGGCGAACGCGAGGCCCATCAGGAACGCGTTGACCTGACCTCTCCCTTTGCCCGCGAATTTTTGTATGAGGCGAGCATCGTTGCCGAGTATCTTTATAAAATCAAAGAGCATGTTGAGGCCTAACACGATGACGACCGCGCCCGCGATCTCTCCGAAGAGTCTCGACGCGCCTCCGCCGACAAAGCTCATCCCACCCGCAAAGACTACTCCCAGAATAGTGAATGCAAGCGTGAAGCCCGCTGAGAACATGAGGCTCGTACTGAGAAGTTTAGCTTTTTTCTGTTGTCCTGAGAGTTCTTTTACGGTGAGTCCTGAAAGAAGCGACAGATATGCCGGTAATAGCGGAAGCACACAAGGCGAGACAAAGGAAACAAGTCCCGCGGCAAACGCGGCAAGAAGGCCTGGCTGGGTCATTTGCTGGCGAGTTCCTTTACGATATTCACAAATTGCGGGTTGCTGTAATCGAAGGCCCCGATGATGCCCGCGATAAACTTTCCGCTCTTGTCGAGTAGGTAGGTGGTGGGAATGCCACGGGAAGCGTATGCACTCGCGAGCGTGTTCTTAGGATCGAGGTAGACTGGGTAGGTGATCTTGTTCTGAGCGAGGAAGCTTTTGACAGTAGAAACTGATTCGCCGACATCGATGGCCATGATCTCAAACTTTTGGCCCTTCATTGTGTCGTAGAGCTTCTGAATGGATGGAATCTCCTGCTTGCAAGGCGGGCACCAAGTGGCCCAGAAATTGAGCAGCGTGATGTTACCCTTCAAAGCGAGCCTCGACTTCATGGTGCCCACCACCGAAGTCACGTTAAAGTTAGGCTGGTCAAATGGCTGATCGAACACGTAGAAGCCAAGCTTCTCTAGGCCGGCCGCGTACCAAGGCCGCGATTCGGCGCCAAACACAGTGCTCGCGGATCCGAAGAATATGAGCAGCGCCAAAATTACCCCCGCAGATGCCTGGAACGCGAACCTCGGGCTGAATTGTTGTCGATTCCGCATAATATCTCCTGATAGTATAATTCTATAATGTGCATCGACCTCGGATTTTCACGGGCGAGGCGCCTTATTAAACATATAAAATTTACTATATAATATCAACTTTGGCAACGAGGGGAATCTCGTTGCCGCGTTACCCTGAAATCATTACTATTGATGGGTATAATAAATCAGTATATCCGATTTCAAGGAGTCTTACGAAATGAAATGTGCTGAGCCGCAAACGACCCAGAGCGAAGATACCGAAAGCAAGAAACCAGAGGAGCCGATGTCAGAGCGATTTCTCAAGACACGGACTGTTCTCCTCGTCGGCGAGGTTGAAAAGGAACTCTCCGAAAAAGTGGTGCGTCAGCTACTTCTCCTCGACAGCATCTCGAATGAACCGATCACGCTCCTGATCGACTCACCCGGAGGCGATGTCTATGCGGGCTTCTCGATTTTCGATGTGATCCGATTCATCAATGCTCCGGTTACCATTGTCGGGATTGGGCTTGTGGCGTCGGCCGCCGCCCTTATTCTGCTTGCGGTGCCCAAGGATCGACGCTTTGGTCTTCCGAATTCGGCATATCTCATTCACCAGCCCCTGTCGGGCATGAATGGTGTCGCTACCGAAATCGAGATTCACGCTCGAGAGCTCGAAAAGACGCGCGTGCGTATCAATGAGATTATCGCGGAGGCCACAGGCCAACCACTTGAAAAAATCACAAAAGATACGGACAGAGATTTCTGGATGAACGCCGCCGAGGCGACTGAGTACGGTCTCATCGGGAAAGTGGTATCATCGAAGAAAGATCTTCTTTGAACTTTTAAAGGGAACGCGGATTTTTGAAGCGCGCCCCAGGCTGGACGACGCTTTCTTCTTAGAAGGAGGATTGCGTGCGTCTGGCTCTCTTTATATGCATTGCGCTTCCCATGCTGGCCGTGAGCTGTCAGTGTTCACTCTCGCCGACTCGATCGGATAAAGAAATCGATATCGTCTCCTACAATGTACACAATCTCTTCGACGCCGAGGAGAGCGGGATCGAATATCCTGAGTTCAGGCCTTCGAAGGGTGTATGGACAAAGGAACTGTACTCGAGAAGGCTCTCAAACGTGGTACGCGCGGTAAAGTCGTTCGCGAACGGAGGGGGCGCGGCACATATGCGCACGGCAAATGCGCGCGCGAGTGTTCCCGATATTCTCTGCCTGCAGGAAATCGAGAACCAGCAGGTACTCGCGGATCTCGCCGATCGCTTCGGGCGGGGTGTCTATGCGTACTGGGCGATTGGGGGCCCTCAGAACGGGATTGTCCACTCAGGTGTGCTGTCGCGGTATCCGATTGTCGCGTTCCGGACTCATTCGGTACTCGATGCGTGGGGATTCGGTCCGATGCGCGATGTGCTTGAAATCGAAGTGAAGTGTGGAGATTTGGGGAACATCATCCTTTTTGTGTGTCACTGGAAGTCAAAATTGGAAGGAGCCAAAGAAACTGAGCCGGCGCGGAGAGCGGCAGCCGCGCTGCTGGCCGACAGAATCCGCTCGATAGAGATTGAGCGGCCAGGGGTGCCCCTCGTGGTCTGCGGCGATTTTAATGAGTCGCCGGATGAGTATCTCCGCGTGGATCGTGCATATCTCACTGGAATAATGCCTCTAGGAGTGGGACCCTGGCCTTTGTCTTCTGAGGGGGCGCCTCTATCTGTTTCCAATTCCTGGGATGAACTGAAAGGCGCGTCGGCGGACGCGTCTAAGGCCGCGCTCTATAATGTCTGGAATGAGATTCCTGGTGCATTCAGCATTTCTTATAAGGAAGCGCGCGAACAGTTCGATAGTTTTTTCTTAAGCCCGTCATGCCACGATGGTGATGGGATCGAATTTGAAGAATTTCGCGTTGCAGACGCTCCCGAACTCTTCGCAGAAGACGGCAGGCCGTTCGTGTGGCGAGGCTCTCAAGGGTTCTCCGACCATCTTCCTGTCCAACTACTCTTGAGCTGGGAGGGCGAGTGAGCGACTTGCGGCTATGAAATCGTTCGAAAATGTCTCCATCTCTCTGTGGCGATTTTTATTTGCGTAGTGCGATTTCTTGAGTTACGATGATTAAATAGGAGGGAAATATGGTATCAGGTGTAATCGCATTGTTCTTATTGCTCATCGCGGTGATTCTTATCATTAACCTCACCGGCAAATACAAGGTGAACGCCTTTCTCGTGCTTATCGGCGTTTCCTTTGTGTTTGGTCTCGCTATAGGGCTTCCCGCGCTCGATGTAGTGAATGGCATCAAGAACGGATTCGGAGGAACCCTGACGAGCATTGGCATTGTCATCGTAGCTGGCACGATCATGGGCACGATACTCGAGAAGACCGGCGCGGCCCTCTCCATGACGCAGGCGATTCTCAAACTCGTAGGGAAATCGCGTGCGCCGCTGGCAATGAATATCGCCGGATATGTGGTCTCGATCCCCGTGTTCTGCGATTCGGGGTATGTCATCTTGAACCCTCTCAACAAGGCACTTGCAAAGGAATCAGGTATCTCGATGGCCGTCATGGCTGTCGCGCTTTCCACCGGCCTCTATGCGACTCATACCATGGTACCTCCCACGCCTGGTCCCATCGCCGCGGCAAGTGCCCTCGGTGCCGACCTCGGGAAGGTCATCCTTCTTGGTTTGATCGCCGCGGTTCCAGCTGCGTTATCGGGACTCCTCTGGGCGACAAAATTCGCTAAGAAGTATCAGATTGAGCCAGAAATACACGAGACCTATTCAGAAATAGTAAAGAAATTTGGCAGGCTTCCGAACACATTCCTCTCTTTTCTGCCGATCGTGCTTCCGATTGTGCTCATTCTTCTCAAGAGCGTGGCAGAGTTCCCCTCTAAACCCTTCGGGAACGGCGGGTTCCGCGTTTTTCTCTCATTCATTGGCGATCCTGTCACTGCCTTGATCCTCGGCGTTCTTGTGTCGCTTCTTCTTGTTGAAAAAGGTGAGTTCAAAAATGCAATCTCTAGCTGGATGAGCGAGGGAATTAAAGAATCGGCTGTCATCCTCGTCATCACGGCGGCGGGTGGGTCGCTCGGCGCGATCATCAAGGCCAGCCCGATCACCGATTTTATTAAGACTAATATGATGGGAATGCGGCTCGGAATATTCCTTCCTTTCATAATCTCGGCGGCGCTTAAGACCGCACAGGGCTCCTCCACGGTAGCCATTGTCACCACGGCGGGGATCATGGCGCCGATGCTGCAGACCTTGGGCCTTGACCCCGCACTCACCACAATCGCGATTGGTGCTGGTTCCATGGTTGTCTCTCACGCGAACGATTCGTACTTCTGGGTTGTCTCGCAGTTTTCCGGCATGCCGGTGAATACTGCTTACAAGGCATACACATCGGCGACTGCGGTTGAAGGTGTCGTCGCGTTTATCGTGGTCCTCATATTGTCCATGTTTGTGCATTGATGTAGTCTTTGAGGCCGATGAACAAGCTTTACGCGACACTGTGCGAGCGATTCGGCCTTAATGCCTATATCGCGGGTGACTATGCTAAAGCGGAAAAGTGGTTTCGAAAACTGGAGCTCTCTGAGCCTACTTCAATCCGTGTGCTTCGGAACCTCGGCGTCATTCTTCTTGCCCAGGGGAAACCCGATGAGGCTGAGCGGTATTTGATCAAAGAGGAAAAATTGTACGGCGCGTCGTTCTATCGGCACTCGGCGCTTGCGGATCTGGCCTACGCGATTGGTAAGCGCAAAGAGGCCGCCCGCCGCTACAAACTTGCGCTCAAGGAGCCTGAGTGTGCGGAGGGCGGTAAGGCCTTCCACATGCGGGGTCTCATGGAAGCCCGCGTTGGTTTGTGCGAAGACGAGAAGAAATTCGCCGCGACGAGAAAGGCTATGGAACGATTCAGGGAGGCGGAGGCCCTCAGAGAATCAGGATCGTACCGCGAGGCCATCGAGGCCTTCAAAGAATCTTTCGCGCTGGATGAGACAAATTGGCCTGCGCTCAACAACGCGGCTTCGATCTACATGAATGCACTCAAACAGCCGCAAGACGCCGAACCGCTCTTCGCTCGTGCCTTCGAGCTCTCGAGGAGTATCCAAGTAGCGCGCAATCTCGATCTTAGCAGGCAGGCGATCAGCCGCGGACAAAAAAAGAAATAAGGATGAACAGATGACCCAGAGCCCACGTTCCAGTCTTCGAGGTGATGCTGAAGCGATCTTCCGCGCCGCCGTCGATCGCGTTATGCCTGAACGCCTCTTTTCCTACTGCCTCTCGCTCGAAGATTCCATGCTCCATGTGTCCGATGGTGAAGCAGAAAAAAAGTACGATCTCTCAAGGTTTGATAAGATCGCGGTTACAGCCTTCGGAAAGGCCTCGCTGCCTATGGCAGCCAGTATCGTATCGCTCCTCGGTGCGCGTGTAACTCGAGGGCTTGTAGTCGCCAAAGCCCCGGAAGACGGCCGCCCGCTCCACCTCTCTTCCGCCCATCGCGACCTTTTTAGCGCGCGTTCCATCCGCGTCATAGAGGCAGGTCACCCCGTTCCAGACCAGCGCTCAGTCGCCGCAAGTAAAGAGATGCTCGACCTCGCGGCCCAGGTACGCGCATGGGAGTCAGAAGGCCGGAAGACCCTGGTCTGCATCCTTATCTCAGGAGGTGGCAGCGCGCTCCTCTCTGCACCAGCCGAAGGGCTCATTCTCGAAGACAAGGCTGCCGTCACCAAGCTTCTCCTTGGCTGCGGTGCGACTATCCAGGAGATTAACACCGTGCGCAAGCACCTCTCGGCCATAAAGGGAGGGCTTCTCGCGCGGGCCTTTGCGCCGGCCGAGACGCTTGCGCTTGTACTCTCGGATGTCATGGGCGACGACCTCGACGTAATCGCTTCGGGACCGACGGTTCCCGATACGACTACCTGGCGCGATGTGGCCAGCATCTTTGAGCGTTTCAAACTCGTGGAAAGGCTTCCGGAAGCAGTGGTGCGCGCACTCCGCGGCGGGCTCGCGGGTGAGCGTCCAGAGACACCCAAACCAGGCGATGGTCTCTTCTCGGCCTGTACGACAATGCTTGTGGGGACAAACTTTCAGGCGATTCAGGAAGCGGAGCGAAAGGGCAGGGATCTCGGATACTCGACGCTCGTGCTTGGGACGCGACTGACCGGTGAGGCGCGTGAGATCGGAAAGCTCTTTTCAGGATTTGTACAAGATATTATAATACATGGAATTCCTGCTAAGGCTCCGTTGTGCATCATCGCGGGAGGCGAGACGACCGTAACGCTCAAGGGGAAGGGAGTAGGGGGCAGGAATCAGGAGATGGCGCTCTCCGTGCTCAATGAGTTCGGACACTTTCCGGTCGCGCTGAGGAACGATCTGCATCGCGTTGTCTTTCTCTCCGCGGGTACCGATGGCAATGATGGGCCTACCGACGCGGCAGGGGCGTTTGCCGACATCGAGGCTCTCGCGCGAGCGCGTGAGCTTGGTTTGAACGCAGCCTCGTACCTGGCCGAAAACGACTCATACCATTTCTTTGACAAGACCGGGGCGCTGCTGCGCACTGGTCCGACAGGCACGAATGTGTGCGATATCCAGGTGCTCATCGTGCGTGGGTATACATAAAATTCAGGAGATTTGACATGAAATCAGATCCGCAACAGAAACTTGCGGTCCTTGTTGATGCTGACAATACTCAGCCATCGATCATCGATGGCCTCTTGGCTGAAATAGCGAAGTACGGAATCGCCAGCGTGAAGCGCATCTACGGCGATTGGACGAACCCCAACCTGCGCGGCTGGAAGGAGCGACTCCTTGAGTATGCCATTCAACCGGTACAGCAGTTTGCTTACACCACGGGCAAGAATTCGACCGACAGTGCGATGATCATCGACGCTATGGATCTGCTCTACACGGAAAACCTCGACGGTTTCTGCATCGTATCGAGCGACTCCGACTTTACGCGTTTAGCCGCTCGTCTGCGCGAGGATGGGAAGCTTGTCCTCGGGTTTGGGCAGCGCAAAACACCGAAACCCTTCGTCGCAGCCTGCGATAAATTCATATACACCGAGATTCTTCAGGCGAATGTCGCGGAGTCGGATGAAGAGCATGAGAACCCGCCCGATAGGGATTCAAGCCGCGCGGCTCCGGCTTCCTCCGACATCAAGAACGACAAGAAGCTCAAGGCCCTCCTTCTCAGCGCGGCAGAAGAGGCAGCTGACGAGTTCGGGTGGTCATACCTTGGAGAGGTCGGTACCTACATTGCCAACCGGCTCCCCGAATTCGATCCCCGAAACTATGGATTCAGAAAACTCGGCGAACTCATCAAGGCAGTGAACCTCTTCGAGATCGATGAGCGCACGAATCCAATGGTACCGGGCAAGCAGGTGTACCTCAGAATCAAGCACCGAGGCCGCTCCTAAATTTCTCCGGGTGGAGCTAGAATCCTAATATTCTTTCTCTGTTGCGTACGCCGATTTTTTTAAGGAGGGCAAGTGTGATCCTGGCGTCGCTCAAGTCAGCGCGTACTCCTGACTTGCCCTTCGCTGCAGCGCCTGCCTCCGCCTCTGCCTCAGCCTCTACCTCAGCGCCTGCTTCCGCCTCTGCCTCCGCCTCAGCGGAGGCAGTCTTTCTTGCGGCCTCTTCTCTCCTAGCGGCGGAAAACTCGATCGCAAATTGATTCATCGAGAAGTGCCGGAAAAGCAGAATATTCGCGCGGGTGTCGGCCTTCGATTTTGCGGCGTACGCGCGAAGTTCCTCAGCCCAGACCTGAAATATCCCTCGGTTCCCCAGTTCGCCGATTCCCGAAACCCAGATCGGACACTCCAAACACTCCGCGAGTTCAATCGCGAATCGAGCCATGGTTCTTTGGCTTTCTTCCAGAAGCGACACAAGATTGTCGCGCCATTTGCCTGCGAGCCTGGTCAAGATACGTAGTTCGGCGGTCTTGGGTGTATGAATTGGGGTCTTGTTGATAATGATGGTTGCGATTCTGAAATCCATATCGAGGTTCGTTCGAAACCATGAAACTGCCAGCTTTCCGGACTGACCGACAAGGTAGCGGTGATTTTTGAACTTTTGTTCCTGAAGACCTGGATTGTCGGCCACCACGATAAATCGGGGATCGCTCTCGGGGCTTACATCGTCGAGCGCGAGGTTGTAGACGACCGGCAATTCGAGATCCTCCTCGCGGTAGCCCCTCTCGCGGTAGAGCGCGCGCTGAAGCTCGAGAATCCACGCGCGCTCTACGAGCATGGATTCGATATAGCGCTTCATCTCGGCGCGAATTTCGGAGAATCGGGCATACTGAGCTGCTGTCATGGGAGATCCTTTCAAAAAATGGCGCGATCGTGGTATGTTCTCATTATGCAAGCTTCGTCGCGCTTTGCAACTATCACTTTGATTCTCTTCGCGCTTTTTGCCTCAACAGGGTGTTCTGCGACTAAAAAGGACCCACTCGCGGTTTTGCCCGGCGACATTGAGTCTCAGGTCAGGGCGGGAATTGCTGCGCTTCGGTTAAGCGACGGGGAGCGCGCGCAGATTGTGGATGGTATTGCAAAGAATGCTGCGGCTTTCACCATGCTCTTCAAGGAAGTACTCGACATAATGAAGAGCGACCCGAATCTTTTACGTCGTGTCGACAAAACCGTAGCGCTTCCTTCAGAGTATGTGCCCTCGGATCTCGTCTTGCTGGATGGGAAATATCCCTTTGTGACAGCAAAGAAAAATATGCAGCTGCGTGCGCCCGCGAGAGATGCCCTGGTGCGCATGGCCGAGGCAGCCCGCGCCGAGGGGATAACCCTCCTTGTATCTTCAACCTACAGATCGTACTCGTATCAAAAAAGTGTTTTCGAGCGGAATGTGAAGGAAATGGGGAAGACCGAGGCTGAACGCGTTTCGGCACCGCCCGGAATGTCGCAGCACCAGCTCGGCACGGCAATCGATTTTGGATCGATCACCGATGAATTCGCCACCACCGCCCAGAGTCGCTGGCTCAGCTCGAACGCTGCGAAATTCGGATTTTCGCTCTCGTTCCCAAAGGGGATGGAACCAGTTACAGGTTATATGTGGGAGAGTTGGCACTACCGCTACATTTCCCAGCCTGCAGCCGAGCTTCAGAATCGTTTTTTCCTCGGCACGCAACAGTATCTCATCGAATTTCTGTCGGGGCTTCATCGCTGAATATAAGGTGAGCGAGAATATCGGCCACCGCATCCTCCTCATTTGTCTTTGTAGACACGAAGCGCGCTATGGCCCGGATTTCTTCGGTTGCATTCGCAGGAGCGCAACCCCAACCGACATATTTCAGCATCTCGAGATCGTTCCTCGCGTCGCCAATCGCGAGCACCGAATCCATGCTGAGGTGGAGGCGGGCGGTCAGGCGCTCGAGCGCGGCGCCTTTGCTCGCTCCCTTAGGGAGCACCTCAAGAAAGTAGGGCTTGGACGTGACGATCTCGGTTTGATCGCCGATGCTTGCAGTCAATTCGTGGTAAATCGACTCGACCTGAGCTGGTTCCCCGCCGATCACGATCTTTGTTTGGTTTCGGTTGACCACAGTGTCGAGGTTGTCGATTACCTCGAGAGGAAGGCCGGAGAGCTCGTGGTCGATGAGGGCCCATTTGTTGAGGCGGCTGCAGTAGATTTTGCCATCAATATAGAGCTGCCAGAAGTAACCCTTTTGCTCGAAGTCCTCCACGAGATTTTTACAGAATGCGGCAGGCAGAGCCAAGTCCTCGAGGAGGGCGCCTGTACTAGCTTTAATGAGCTGCGCGCCATTCGAGCCTATGAGAAAGTCGCCGCGCCGGTGGATGAAGAGCTCTTCTGCGTAGCGGCGCATCGAGTGGTAGTTGCGCCCTGACGCGAGAACGATATGGATACCCCTATTTTCGGCGCGCTGCAAGGCACGTTTATTCTCTTCCGATATGCTGAGATCGGCGCGAAGGAGAGTATCGTCGAGGTCCAGCGCAATGAGTTTGATGCGCGAAACGCGGGAATGGCTCATCATACTGTCCATTAAAGCATAGGCAGGCCCTGCGCTGAAATAGGGCGATAGAAGCCAAGGGTTCCATGACAACGAGGAGGGGTCTTTATGTGGTGAGCTAAGGAGTTTTCAACGAATGCCCACCTCAGGCGCGATGTGAGCCCGATTTTGGGCATGCGCATTGCTACCTCTTCATATTTCGTCGCGCTTGAAGTAGGCTAGCGGCGATGGCCCTAAACACCGAAAATGAGCATGCCAAGCAGGCGTCCGCCAAAATGATGCGAAGTGCAGGGATGCTCTCATTTCTCACGCTGATATCGCGCGTGCTCGGCCTCATCCGCGAGATGACCAAGGCGCGCTTCCTTGGCACAGGGCTCTTCTCGGATGCCTTTACGGTCTCCTTCATCATCCCGAATTTCATGCGGAGGCTTTTCGCTGAAGGATCGATCACCGTTGCCTTTATTCCTACATACAAAGGCTACCTTCACGCAAAGCGCGATCCCGAAACGCGCGAGTTTTTATCCGCAAGCCTCACGGTACTTACCATCTGCGTGAGCACAGTCGTCGCGCTCGGCATCGCGTTTGCCCCGTACATCGTGAAGCTCTTCGGCTCGGACCCCGTCGAGACCACGATTCTTACGCGCATCATGTTCCCCTTCCTTGCGCTTGTGTCGTTTGCCGCGCTCCTGCAAGGCATCCTCAACTCGCACGAAATTTTCGGCCCTTCGGGACTCGCACCCATCCTCTTTAATCTCTGTTTCATAGGAGTGCCGTGGCTTGTGGGGAGCCGACTTGGCAATCCGGCGCGCGCAATGGCGGTCGGTGTGGTGATTGGCGGTTTCGCGCAGGCACTCGTTCAGATTCCATCGGTGGTCAAGCTCGGCATGCGCTTTGGTTTTATGAACCCTCTGCGCGCGTTCCAAAACCCAGGAATGCGAAAGGTGTTCGCTCTCATTGCGCCGACTATCCTGGGCATGGCCGCATATCAGGTGAACGATCTCGTGAGCACCGCCCTCGCGTCGCGCGTGGGCACCGGTACCGCATCCAGCCTCCAGTATTCGCTCCGCCTCCAGGAGCTCATCCTCGGCATTTTTGCGGTGTCGGCCGGCACCGTTCTTCTCCCGCGCCTGGCGGACGCGGTGCGCGAGAGGGCATGGCGCGACTACTCGGTGACGCTCGGACAGACGATGCGTTCGCTCTTGCTTCTCACCGTACCCGTGGCGGTGTTCTCCATGGCCTTCAATGAGCGGATTGTGACACTCCTCTTTAAAAGCGGTGATTTTTCGGATATTTCAGTGAAGTTGACGGCCGGAGCTTTCTTTTGGCATCAAACCGGCCTCGTCTTTATTGCGATGAATAGGCTTATCGCGCCGGCCTTCTATGCTCGCAGCGATACGAAAACCCCCACGTGGGCGGGTATCGCGAGCTTCGGCGTCAATATTCTCTTAGTGCTCGTGCTGGCCGCGAAATTTAAAGGGCCGGGTATCGCGTTCGCACTCTCGCTCTCCAGCGCCGTCAATACTGCCCTTCTTGTGGCGGCGCTTATTCACGGCAATATTGAAGGCATCCGTTCCGAGCTATGGAACTCGCTTAAATATACGCTCAAAATGCTGGCCTTCTCGCTGGTTGCGGTACTACCCGCGCTTGTGGCCGATCATCTGACACTCGCGGCGGTGACACGGGCGCACTCCAAACTTATCTACGCGGGAATTCCACTTGTCGCCGGAACGATCGTATTTGCTGCGACAGGAATAGCGCTCCTTGTGTTGACAAAAGATAAAGTTGCTGGTTCAATAACCAATGCTTTCTCCCGGCGAGCTCGCGGGAGGAGCTCGTCGCGATCTTGACATATCCCTCTTCGGGTGATATATTCGCCACGCTCTATTTGCGCCCCTGTAGCTCAGTTGGCAGAGCATATCCATGGTAAGGATAAGGTCAACGGTTCGATTCCGTTCGGGGGCTCGAATTCATTTTATGATTAATCCGGCGTGCACGATTGCAGATCGCCGCGAAAGGAATGAGAGCCATGGCATCCAAGAAAAAACAGACCGTTGAGATTATCGCCCTGCAGTGCACTGAGTGCAAGCGCCGCAACTATACCACAAAGAAAAATCGTAAGACCACGCAGGAAAAGCTTGAGCTCATGAAATACTGCAAGTGGGACCGCAAGCACACATTACACCGGGAAACCAAAGTAAAGTAATAGTTATAGGCCAGTAGCTCTAATGGTAGAGCGCCGGTCTCCAAAACCGGATGTTGTGGGTTCGAGTCCTACCTGGCCTGGTAGAATGAAGTACGCATTGCGCTGCATTTGAGCATTGCGCGGAGCGAAAGGGACCAAGGAGCCGCCATGAAGAAAATCATCCAGTTCTTCAAGGACAGTTACGCAGAACTTGCGAAAGTCGTGTGGCCGTCCAAAGACGATGTTATCGCCTCTACTAAAATTGTTGTTGTTTCCACGATTGCGGTAGCCCTTGTGCTCGGCCTCATCGATTTCCTTATTGTGTTGGGAATCGAGGTCGTTTTCCGATAAGGCAGAAAAGGGATGGCAAAATCCTGGTACATACTCCATGTTTACTCCGGTTATGAGAACAAAATTGAGAAGACGATTCGCATGCTTGTTGACTCAGGCGAGCTTTCACGCGAAATAGTCACGGATGTAAAAGTTCCTTCCGAAGAAGTATCCGAGATTAAAGAGGGTAAAAAGCGTACAGTGTCTCGCAAGATACTGCCTGGATACATCCTCGTTGAGATGGACCTTCCAGAAAACGGCTGGAAGACAACATGTGCGGTAATCCGCAACATCAATGGTGTTACCGGATTTGTGGGCACTGCATCAAACGCGAGACCGCAGCCGATCACGACGGAAGAGGTGAGGCGCATTCTCCAGCGTACCGGTGAACTGAAGGGCGAGCGACCGGTACACTTTAGACAGAGCTTCTCTGTGGGTGAGCAGGTCAAGATCGTTGAGGGGCCCTTCGAATCCTTCTCTGGTGTTATCGATGAGGTGAACGCCGAGAAGAGCAAGCTCAAAGTGAGCGTGCAGATTTTTGGTAGATCGACGCCCGTCGAAGTCGACATGGCACAGGTCGAAAAGATATAAGCCAGCGCTTCTCCGAGGGGCGCAGTGATCTTTGTACAGCAGCATTCGGGCCGTGTGACTTGAATGCTTCTCAGATAAGGGGTTTTTGCTCCGATGATGGGAGTCCCTGCCCTCCAGGGACGCTACCCCGGCTAGTGATTGCCGGGTATACCACGATAGGAGAACGGCTATGGCCAAAAAGAAAATTACTGCAATAGTCAAGTTGCAGTGCCCCGCCGGCAAAGCGACGCCAGCTCCTCCCGTAGGACCCGCACTGGGTCCTCATGGCGTTTCTGCACCCATGTTCTGCCAGCAGTTCAATGAGCGCACAAAAACCATGGAGCCTGGACTTGTCATTCCGGCGATCATCACCATCTATCAGGATAAATCATTTACTTTTATCCTGAAGACACCTCCCGCCAGTGTGCTCATCAAGAAAGCCTGCGGCATCGAAAAGGGATCCTCGCTTCCTCAAAAGGACAAAGTCGCGAAGCTCTCCAAGGCAAAACTCGAAGAGATCGCCAAGCAGAAGCTGCCGGATCTCAACGCGAACGATATTGAGGCCGCGAAGCGCATCATCGCAGGTACAGCCCGATCGATGGGCGTAGAAGTGGAGTCATGAGATGAAACACGGCAAAAAATACAACGAAGTGGCGAAGAAAGTTGACTCTTCGCAGGCGTATGAGATCGGCGCCGCGTGCGCGCTCGTGAAGGAGCTTAAGACCGCGAAGTTCGATGAGACGGTCGAAGTTCACATCCGGCTCAACCTCAAGAAAAGCCAGACGGTGCGCGACACCGTGGTGCTCCCGAATCAGTTCAGGGCAGAAAAGCGCATTCTCGTGTTCTGCAAACCTGAGCGCGTCAAAGAGGCGCTCGATGCCGGCGCCGCGTACGCGGGAAGCGATGAACTCATCGAGAAGATCAAGGGTGGTTGGCTCGATTTTGATATCGCCGTTGCCACTCCCGATATGATGAAGGATGTCGGAAAGCTCGGTATGGTGCTTGGTCGCCGGGGGCTCATGCCGAACCCGAAGACTGGCACAGTTACGAACGATCTCCCCGCCGCGCTCAATGAGTTACGCAAGGGCCGCACCGAGTACCGAACCGACAAATCCAATATCATCCACCTTCCGGTCGGCAAGATTTCAATGCCCGCCGAGAAAATCGCCGAAAACCTCACGGTGCTCGTCGATGAAGTGAACCGCAAGCGCCCCACCGATGTAAAGGGCGACTTTGTGGCTTCAGTCTACCTGACGCCGACCATGGGGCCGAGCGTCAAAGTAGCGCTGAATAAATCGGAGAAGAGGTAAGACTATGGCAATCAAAGCGTCAAAAGTCCAGCCAAAGAAAGTCGAAGCCATAGGCACGCTCAAGAAGATGATTTCCGGTTCCAACGACTTCATCTTCACCGAGTATCGAGGCCTGACGGTAGAGCAGATTACTACGCTCAGACATCAGCTTCGCGAGAAGGGTGTTGAGCTGCATGTAATAAAGAATAATTTCGCGCGTCTTGCCTTTGAGGAGCTTGGCTTTCCGAATACGGTAGAGCCAGTTCTCTCTGGACCGACCGCAGTGGCGTTCATCAAAGCCGACTCGAACGATGTAGCAAAGATCCTCCTGGATTACGCCAAGGAAGCCCCGAACCTCGTGGTAAAGGGCGCCATGGTGGATCACCAGTTTATGGATCTCAAACAGATCGAAGCCTTCAGCAAGCTGCCTGGTCGCAGCCAGCTCATTGCGATGCTCATGTCCGCAATGCAGGCACCCGCCCAAAACTTCGTCTATGTTATCAATGCGATTCCCACTAAGCTGGTACGCGTGCTCAAGGCGATCGAGGAGAAGAAGGCCCAGGAAGGCGCGAACTGAGATGTTGTGCGCCCCGTGTCGGGACGCGAACAGCGTAAGAATCCGTCAGGCTTCGGAATGCTGCCGTTCCTGTCGGAGTTCGATAGAAAACCCGCCCGTAGCGGTGGGTGAGCATGAAACAAGGAGAAGATAATATGGCAGCAATAACCAAAGAGCAGATCATCGACGCGATCGCTTCGATGACAGTTCTCGAGATCTCCGATCTCGTAAAGGCAATGGAAGAGAAGTTTGGCGTCACCGCGGCAGCGCCCGTGGCAGTTGCCGCAGCGCCTGCAGCCGGCGGCGCAGCCGCACCAGTCGAAGAGAAGACCGAGTTCACGGTCATTCTCAAAGGCAATGTGCCCGCTGACAAAAAAATCGCTATTATTAAAGAAGTTCGGGCCATTACCGGCCTTGGCCTCAAAGAAGCCAAGGACCTTGTCGAAGCCGGCGACAAGCCCCTCAAGGAGAATGTCTCCAAGGATGAGGCTGAAAAGGTTAAGAAGCAGATTGAAGCCGCTGGTGGCGCAGTCGAGGTGAAGTAAGCGAATCGACGAACCGAGGCGGCTCATACATGAGGGCCGCCTTTGATTCAGGGAGGGACTGTGGAGCAACATCCGCGAGCCATTACACGCGGGGCGGCGCCTGAAAGTCCCCCCGTTTTCAGGACGCACTCAAGCGCGAAGGTGCCGGAATGCTTCCTGATGACGGAAATGATTGTGGCGCCAGGAAGAGAATCCATGGTGCATGGACCTTTGACCCGCGCGTGCGAACGCGCATGGAGGGGTAACGGATGACGTATACCGAACAGAAGATTAAGCGCATATATATTGGAAAAGACTACCGGGATGTTATGGATATCCCCGATCTCATCGATATTCAACTCGCATCGTATGAGCGCTTTCTCCAAAGGGACAAGATACGGAAGGGCGGCACACTTGAACAGAGTGGGCTTGAGGAAGTATTTCGGACGACATTCCCCATCGAGAGTCCCTCCGGCGATCTCGTGATCGAGTACGAACGCTACTCACTTGACGAGAAATCGATCAAATATTCTGAGCTCGAGTGCAAGCAGAAAGGGCTCACCTACTCAGTTCCTCTCAAGGCGGTTATCAATCTGGTCTTCAAGAAAACTGGAGAGATTCGCCAGAAAGAGATCTATCTCGGCGACATTCCTCTCATGACGGATAGAGGAACCTTCATTATCAACGGCGCCGAACGCGTCATCGTTTCGCAGATTCACCGTTCTCCCGGCGTTATATTCAGCCACGAGAAGGGTGTATTCTCTTCGCGCATCATCCCATATCGAGGAAGCTGGCTCGAGTTTGAGATTGACCAGAAACATGACCTCATCCATGCGAAGATCGACCGCAAGCGGAAGATCCTTGGTACAATGTTTCTCAGAGCGATCGGATTTCAATCCCGCGAGGAGATCATTGCGGCGTTCTACTCGACAAAAGAAGTGGAGCTCAGCGAAGATCAGGCGGCAAAGGACGTACTCGTTGGCAAGATCCTCGCGAAGGCTGTCTACATTGAGCTCGACGGGGAACAGAAGCGCCTCTTTCGCGCCGGCGACAAGATTCACCTCCACGAGATTGATGAGCTCATTAATCTCGGCATAAGCAGCATCGAGGTAATCGACTTCGACGACGAGAAGTCGCTTCACAACGAGATGATTCTTAATTGCTTTGATCGCGAGGATGTCAAGCTCGTCAAAGAGACGCCCGATCAGGATGAGCCGACCAAGGAAGATGCGATCTCTGCGGTGTATTCAGTGCTGCGCCCGGGCGAGCCCATCTCGATGGAGAATGCCGAGCGCGACCTGCACAATATGTTCTTTACCGCCCGTCAGTACGACCTAGGCGCGGTCGGCCGCTACAAGCTCAACAAGAAGTTCGATTTCGAGATAAAAACAAACACCCTTACCAAAGAAGATATCGTCGCCACGATGAAGCACCTCATTAACGTGTACTACGGCGAGGCGAACGTCGACGATATCGATCACCTCGGCAACCGCCGCGTCCGCGCAGTCGGAGAACTCCTCTCCAACGTGATGAAGGTCGCCTTTAGCCGCATGGAGCGTACCGCGAAGGACCGCATGACCGGCAAGGACCTTGAGACCGCGAAGCCACAGGATCTCATCACGATCAAGCCGATCGTCGCCGCGATTAAGGAGTTCTTCGGAACTTCCCAGCTTTCGCAATTCATGGATCAGGTCAACCCGCTTGCAGAGCTCACGCACAAGCGCCGTCTGAATGCCCTCGGGCCCGGCGGTCTCAATCGCGACCGTGCCGGCTTCGAGGTACGCGATGTTCACTATACCCACTATGGGCGCATGTGCCCCATCGAGACGCCGGAAGGTCCGAATATCGGCCTCATTGTGTCGCTCGCGACCTATACCACAGTGAACGACTACGGTTTTCTCGAGACACCCTACCGCAAGGTACGCGACGGCCAGGTCACCGACGAGATCGAGTACCTCTCGGCTATCGACGAAGACAAGTACTACATCGCCCAGGCTTCGGCTCACATCGATCAGAGCGGCAAATTCCTCGATCAAACCATCTCTTGCCGCCACCAGGGCGACTACACGATGCGCACTCCCGGCGAGATCCAGTACATGGATGTCTCGCCGAAGCAGATCATCTCGGTGTCGGCGGCACTCATCCCCTTCTTGGAGCACGACGACGCCAACCGCGCGCTCATGGGTTCCAACATGCAGCGCCAAGCAGTGCCCCTTGTATTCACCGAATCTCCGCGCATCGGAACGGGTATGGAGTGGAAGACCGCCTACGACTCAGGTGTGCTCATCAAGGCGAAGCGCGCGGGTGTCGTCGAGTATGTCGACGCCAATAGCATCGTAATCCGCCCCGACAAGCCCGAGACGCCGGATGAGACCGATGTCTACCAGCTTATCAAATACCAGCGCACGAATCAGGATACCTGCTTCAACCAGAGGCCCATTGTCAAACGCGGTGAAAAGGTCCTCAAGGGTCAGGTTATCGCCGACGGCCCCGCGACGAGCCAAGGCGAACTCGCCCTTGGCCGCAATATTCTCGCGGGTTTCGTGCCTTGGAACGGCTACAACTATGAGGACGCCATTCTCATTTCGGAGCGTGTTGTCAAGGAAGACCTTTTCACGTCGATACACCTCAAGGAGTTCATCCTTGAGGTGCGTGACACCAAGCTCGGGCCCGAGCGCATCACCCGCGACATCCCAAACACGAGCGAGAAGATGCTCGACAACCTCGACGGCGAGGGCGTCGTGCGCATCGGCGCCAAGGTGAAGAGCGGCGACATTCTTGTCGGCAAAGTAACTCCCAAAAGCGACTCGGACACGACGCCCGAGTTCAAACTCCTCAACTCGATTTTCGGCGAAAAGGCCAAAGATGTCCGCGATTCTTCGCTCCGCGTGCCACACGGCATCGAGGGAACTGTCATCGATGTGCAGCGCATGTCGCGCGCTAATAACGACGACCTCGCGCCCGGCGTCGAGGAGACTGTCAAGGTTCTTGTCGCAGTGAAACGCAAACTCAAAGAGGGCGACAAGATGGCCGGCCGTCACGGCAACAAGGGCGTCGTGGCCCGCGTGCTCCCGGTTGAGGATATGCCCTATCTCGAAGACGGCACTCCGCTCGATATCTGCCTCAACCCACTGGGCGTTCCTTCGCGCATGAACATCGGCCAGATCATGGAAACCGAGCTCGGCTGGGCGGCGAGCACCCTCAATGAGTGGTACGCTTGCCATGTCTTCCAATCGCCCTCACAGGAGCAAATTGAAGAGAAGCTCCGCCAGGCGAACCTGCCCGTGTCATCCAAGGTAATGGCGCGCGATGGCAAGACCGGCGAGTTCTTCAAGAACCCGATTACGGTGGGCATTGTTTACTTCCTCAAGCTACACCACCTTGTTGATGACAAGATGCATGCGCGCTCGACCGGGCCTTACTCCCTCGTCACGCAGCAGCCGCTCGGCGGCAAAGCTCAGTTCGGCGGCCAGCGTCTCGGCGAAATGGAAGTGTGGGCGCTCGAGGCCTACGGCGCGGCAAACACCCTCCAGGAGCTTCTGACGATCAAGTCCGACGACATGACCGGTCGCTCCAAGATCTACGAAGCGATCGTGAAGGGCGAGCCGCACACCGCGGCAGGCATCCCCGAGGCCTTCAATGTCATGGTGCAGGAACTCCGCGGGCTCGCGCTCGACATCAAAGTCTACGATTCGAAGGGTAAACAGATTGCGCTCACTGAGCGCGACGAAGATATCATCAAGAAGCAGACTGATCAGTTCTGATTGAACGGAATATCGTGGGTGTGCTTCCAGCAATGGACACGCCGTTGGAATTTGTTCTGCGGCATGAGAGATGCCGCGATGTCGCCCGCACGGTGGTGCGGCCGGCGTTGAAGCCCGAGGGGGTAGCATGAGAGATATTCAGGATTTTGACAACATTTCAATCCATCTCGCCAGTCCGGAGATGATCCGTGCTTGGTCGTATGGAGAGGTCAAGAAGCCTGAGACGATCAATTACAGGACGCTCCGGCCGGAGCGCGACGGTCTTTTCTGTGAGCGCATTTTCGGTACCACCAAGGAGTGGGAGTGTTACTGCGGAAAATTCAAGTCAATCCGGTACAAGGGCGTCATCTGCGACCGTTGCGGCGTCGAGGTTACGAACTCGAAGGTTCGCCGCGAGCGCATGGGTCACATCGAGCTCGCGAGCCCGGTGTCGCACATCTGGTTTTACCGCTCGGTGCCAAGCCGTATGGGGCTTCTTCTCAATCTGCCCATGGCGACGCTCAAGTCCGTGCTCTACTACGAGAAATACATTGTTATCGATCCGGGCGAGACCGAGCTCAAGAAAATGCAACTTCTCACCGATGAGGAGTACCGCGAGGCGATGGATCGCTTTGGCGGTGCTTTTACTGCCGGCATGGGCGCCGAGGCTATCCGCTCCCTTCTCGAGCAGATCGACCTCGACAAGCTCTCCCAGGAACTCAGACTTAAGATGATCGACCGCGGCGTCAAGGCCGATAAGCGCCTCTTAAAACGCATCGAACTCGTCGAGTCTTTCCGTTCGTCGGGCAACCGCCCCGAGTGGATGATCCTCACGGTGATCCCCGTCATTCCTCCCGAGCTCCGCCCCATGGTGCAGCTCGATGGAGGGCGCTTCGCCACGAGCGACCTCAACGACCTCTACCGTAGAGTTATCAACCGTAATAACCGCCTCAAGAAGCTTTTGCAGCTCAACGCACCCGACATCATCATCTTCAACGAGAAGCGCATGCTGCAGGAAGCCGTTGATGCGCTTTTCGACAACACGCGTCGCCGCCGTGCGGTGAAGGGTGCGGGAAACCGCCCGCTCAAGTCCTTGGCCGACATGCTGAAAGGAAAGCAGGGACGGTTCCGCCAGAACCTGCTTGGCAAACGCGTCGATTACTCAGGCCGCTCCGTCATTGTCGTCGGACCGGAACTCAAGATGTGGCAGTGCGGACTCCCCACCAAGATGGCCCTCGAGCTTTTTAAACCCTTCATCATGAAGAAGCTCGTCGAGAAGGATGTCGTGTATAATATCAAAAAAGCCAAAATGCTCGTCGAGTCCGAGACCCCCGAGGTCTTCGCGGTGCTGGACGAGGTTGTAAAGGAACACCCGGTGCTGCTCAACCGCGCGCCGACCCTGCACCGCCTCGGTATCCAAGCCTTCGAACCGATTCTCGTCGAGGGCAAGGCTATCAAGTTGCATCCACTCGTCTGCAAGGCCTACAACGCCGACTTCGACGGCGACCAGATGGCAGTCCATGTTCCCCTTACGCACGCAGCCCAGGCCGAGTGCTGGACTCTCATGCTCTCAAGCCGCAACCTCCTCGATCCCGCGAGCGGAAAGACCATCGTCTATCCGTCGCAGGACATGGTTCTCGGTATCAACTTCCTAAGCCGTCACAAGCCCGGTGTTAAGGGCGAGGGTAAGCGGTACTCGAGCGCTGAAGAACTCCTCCTCGCCTGCGAGTACGGCGCCTGTGACTATCAAGCACTTGTTTATGTGCCGGTTGCCAAGACCCCTGTATGGGACGGTTACAATAAGCTCGGCTCGCCGGACACTAACCATATCATCAAGACATCCGCCGGCCGCATACTCCTCAACGAGGCACTCCCCAAGGAAGTTCCCTACATTAATTACGCTTTAACCGATAAGGATATCCGACTCCTCATCGAGCATGTGTACCGTACCAACGGCCCGTTCATCACCGTCAATATGCTCGACACCATCAAAGAAATGGGCTTTAAGTACGCTACCTTTTTCGGCGCGACCATCGGCATGGACGATATCGTCATCCCGCGCGAAAAGGCTGAGATGATCGAGAAGGCCAACAAGGAAGTCGACTCTATCCAGCAACAGTATCTTGCGGGCCATATCACTCAGGATGAGCGCTACAACCGTGTCGTTGAGGTCTGGTCCAAGACGAACGAGGAGCTTACTGCGGTTATGATGAAGGCCCTCGAGAAGGATCGCGATGGCTTCAACAACATCTATATGATGGCACATTCCGGCGCGCGCGGAAGCAAGAACCAGATCCGCCAGCTGGCCGGTATGCGAGGCCTTATGGCCAAACCATCGGGCGACATCATTGAACTGCCGATCCGCTCGAACTTCCGCGAAGGTCTGTCGGTCATCGAGTTCTTCATCTCGACCAACGGCGCGCGCAAGGGACTCGCGGATACCGCGCTTAAAACGGCCGACGCCGGCTACCTGACGCGCCGTCTCGTCGATATCGCACAGGATGTGGTGGTCAACAACGACGACTGCGGTACCATCAATGGCGCAATCCACACCGCGATCAAAGACGGCGACGAGATCATCGAGTCTCTCCGCGAGCGTATCATTGGACGCTTTACCCTCGATCCAATCCGCCATCCGATTACGGGGCAGGTTATTGTCGGCTCCAACGAAGAGATTACCGAAGACATCGCAGATCAAATTGAAGCGGCAGGCATCGAAGAAGTTTCGGTGCGTACTGTTCTTACCTGCGAGGCTGAGCACGGTGTATGCCGCAAGTGCTATGGCCGCAACCTTGCTACCGGCAAGACCGTCGAGATCGGCGAGGCTGTCGGCATCATCGCCGCCCAGTCTATCGGGCAGCCTGGAACCCAGCTTACAATGCGTACATTCCATATCGGCGGCGCGGCGACGAGAGCGGCGGAAGAGAACCGCATTTCTCTGCATTATCCGGTATACATCGCCGATATCGAGGGTTCCTACGTCAAAGCCGATCACGGCCACCTGCTCTTTACGCGCAGAGGCTACATCTATGTAAACAGGGTTTTCGGCGCTTTCGACATCGAAGAAGGCGATAAACTCCTCGTCGAAGATGGTCAGCGTGTCATGAAAAACGACCCGGTCGTTGAAAAGGCAAACGGTACCGTGCAGATTTCGCCGAGTATCTCGTACGCGAAGATTATCAATGGCAAGCTCCTCCTCATCGCCCAGGAGCAAAAGGTCGAGATCCGTAATGGATCCGAAATGGTGGTGGGACGAGGGCAGCTTCTCGTCGCAAACGAGACAATCGCGACCTTCGACCCCTTTAATGACCCGATCATCTCGGAGCACGATGGTATTGTCCGCTACGAGGATATTGTTCCGGGCTCAACGCTGAAGGAAGAGATCAACGCCGAGACCGGGAATGTCGAGAAGATCATCACCGATGCCAGCAACGATCGCGATATGAAAGAGCCGCGCATAATGATCACCGATGAAGCCGGCAACGAAATAGAGACCTACTATCTACCAGAAGGTGCGTACGTAAATGTCGAAGACGGCGAGAATGTGCACGCGGGCAAGATTTTAGCGAAGATCCTCAAAGAGAGCGCCAAAGCCATGGACATCACGGGTGGTCTGCCTCGCGTCGGTGAGCTCTTCGAGGCGCGTAAGCCCAAAACACCTGCCGTGCTCGCGATGGTGTCCGGAGCCGTCACCTTCGGCGGTTCACTCAAGGGCAAGCGCGTGATCAACATTCGTGATTCCTTCGGTAAGACCTACAAGCATCTGGTCGCTAAGAACCGCCGTCTCCTTGTTCGCAACGGCGACAAAGTGGTCGCGGGCGAGCTCCTCTGCGATGGCAGCAAGAACCCGCACGACATTTTGGCGATCCTCGGCGAGCAGGCTTGCCAGCGCTACCTGATGGATGAAGTCCAGCAGGTGTACCGCGCGCAGGGCGTCACCATCAACGACAAACACATAGGCGTCATCATCCGCCAGATGATGAAGAAGGTTGAAATCGTCAATCCGGGCGACACGATCTTTATTTACGGGCAACAGGTCGACAAGCACCGATTCCACGAAGAGAACCGTAGGGTCATGGAGGAGGGCGGTCAGGCGGCAGTGGCGCGGCCGATACTTCTCGGTATCACGCGCGCCTCGCTGAAGATCGATTCCTTCTTTGCCGCCGCGTCCTTCCAAGAAACGACGAGGGTGCTCACCGACGCTGCCATCAAGGGCGAGATCGACCAGCTTCGCGGTCTTAAGGAGAATGTGATCATCGGTCACCTTATCCCCGCCGGTACTGGCATGAAGCAATATCGCCAGGTGAAGCTCTTCGATGCGGAGAATGACGACCTCAACGCAATGGTTGAGGAAGTGCTCGAGAAGCGGAAACAGGAACGGGAGTTGGCGCCACCGGCGATTCTTCAGGATCGCACTTCAGCCGATGTGAGTTTTGATGAACCTTCTGTGTTCGACAACGATGAAGGATTCAGCGAGGACATTGAGTCTTCGGAATAGCGAAATGAGAGCCCGGCGGCGCAATGAGCGCTGCATGTGCGGCTCTTGACATACATTGTGCGAGAAAGGTATTCTGCATAGCCGCGAAAGCAGCCACCGCAGTTTTTCGCGGCTAGGAATATCAATATTGAGAAAATGCTCTCCTGAGATGCTGACTCGGGCTGGGCAAAAAAAGGGAGTCCGGAGCTACTATGCCGACTATTAACCAGCTTATCCGAAACGGAAGAAAGCAGAACCAATGGAAGACGAAATCACCCGCGCTCATGAGTTGCCCTCAACGCCGCGGCGTCTGCACCCGTGTCATGACGGTTACGCCGAAAAAGCCAAACTCGGCACTCCGCAAAGTCGCTCGTGTTCGTCTCACCAACGGTATTGAAGTAACTGCGTATATTCCGGGAATCGGACATAATCTTCAGGAGCACTCCGCAGTGCTTGTACGCGGTGGCCGTGTCAAAGACCTTCCTGGTGTGCGCTATCATATTATTCGCGGGACGAAAGATGCCCTTGGCGTCGAAGACCGCAAGCAGGGCCGTTCCAAATACGGCGCCAAGAAGCCCAAGGCTTGAGCGAGGTGACACATGGGAAGAAAGAAAAAAACAATCGACAGAGGCCACGCGCCCGATGTCAGATATAATTCTACTGTAGTAACACGCTTTATATGCCGCATGATGTGGCAGGGTAAGAAATCCATCTGCACAGGCATTATGTACGATGCCCTCGAGCAGCTGCAGCAGAAATCCGGCCAGCCTGCCCTCGACGCCTTCACGAAGGCGCTCGAGAATACAAAACCTTCCATCGAGGTTAAGTCCCGAAGAGTGGGTGGAGCGACTTATCAGGTGCCCATCGAAATCCGTGAAACCCGCCGTGAGGCGCTCGCGATGCGGTGGATCATTGGTGCGGCACGCGCTCGTTCCGGTAAGCCGATGGCGGCCTGCTTGGCCGACGAGTTCTTCGACGCGTTTAACAACACTGGCACGGCGATCAAGAAGAAAGACGACATGCACAAAATGGCTGAAGCTAACAAGGCGTTCGCGCACTACCGCTGGTAGAAGCGAACGACAGCTATAGCTGCGAGCTGTGCGAGCAGCGTTTAGCTAATAAGGCTTTTGCTCATTACAGGTGGTAACGAGCAAAAGCTAGCTATAGGGCCG
>DYLX01000016.1:0-13243 GCA_020721875.1 Leptospira biflexa | reverse complement strand
GCTTTTGCTCATTACAGGTGGTAACGAGCAAAAGCTAGCTATAGGGCCGACGCAGTCGGGCCGTTCAGCAAATAAAGCTTTTGCCCATTCTAAGCCGCCCCCACAGGGGCGGCTTTTTTATTCGGCGCCCTCGAAGTATACTGATGCCGTAATGAATTCGCATACGAACCGCGAAGAGGAACCGCGCCCGCCGATACGCAACATCGGCATACTCGCCCATATCGATGCCGGCAAGACATCGATTACCGAGCGCATCCTCCATGTCGCAGGTGTGCGCACACAGGCAGGCAATGTCGACGACGGAACCACCACCACAGACTACCTCAACGTCGAGCGCCAGCACGGTATCACAATTAAAACCGCCGCGGTTCGCTTTCTACATCGGGGGGTGCTCTTTCACCTTCTCGATACACCAGGCCATGTCGATTTCAGTGCCGAAGTCGATCGCGTACTCCGCGTTCTCGACGGAGCGGTTATCGTGCTCTGTGCGGTCTCGGGCGTTCAGGTGCGGACGGGCTTCATTGCCGGCGGATGCAGAGCGCATGCGATTCCACGAATCTACTTTATCAATAAAATGGATAGGCGCGGTGCCGACTTTCACGAAGCTGTGCGGCAAGTTGCGGTTGAACTCGGCGAACCCGTGCTTCCGCTCCAGATACCTACCTTTGATGGTCAACTTTGGACTGGAATCGTCGATCTCGTCGAGATGCGCTGGTTTCCTGTTTCTCCTGACAAGGGCACTCGAGAGGCAGACGCAGACACGTCTGCCTCGACGCTTGCCGATGCATCTACCTTTGATCACTCGATTTCGTATACGATCGCTGACGCCCCCATCACTGAACGCGCGCGCGATGATGCGCGCAAATACCGCGAGAAACTTCTTGACCGCGCAAGCATGTACGACGACGCCCTCATGACAAAGATACTCGATGGCGCCGACCTTTCCGCTGAGGAAATTCGCGCTGCACTCCGGGCTCCGATCTACCGCCAGGAGCTCACGCCCGTGCTCTGCGGCTCGTCATTCTCTGACATTTCGAGCGCGCTTCTCCTCGACGCGATCATCGACTATCTCCCCGACCCCGAATCGCGCGGCTGCCCTGAGGCGAAGGATCTTCAGCACGCGACCATCCTCCGGCTTAAAGCCACCCCCAGCGCCCCCTTCTCTGCTTACATCTTCAAGACCGTTATTGGGCCTGATCTCAACGCGATCGCCTGGCTCAGAATCTGGTCGGGAACAATTAGGGAGAATGCCAGGGTCAGCGCGATTCCCGCGAAAAAGCATGTGCAGATTCAGCATCTCTACGGAATTCACGGGTCCGAGATCGACGAGGTGCGGTTGGCAACCTCGGGCGAAATTGTCGGCGCGCGGCTTTCCTTTATGGAGGCGGGTGGAACTCTCTGCGCGCCTAATCTTCAACTCGCTTACGAATCTTTCAAAAATCCTGAACCTCTCGTTTCGATTGCGCTCGAGCCCGCGGCGCTGCAGGATCTTCCCCGCCTCCGCGATGCGCTCGCCCGGTTCAGCCTCGAGGATGTCTCGCTACGCGTGAACGAAGAGAAAGAGACCGGGCGCGTTATCATCGCGGGCCAGGGCGAGCTTCACCTCGATATCGTGCTCGAGCGTCTTCGCAAGGAGTACGGGCTACACGTGCGCGCGGGAAATCCTCAGGTGCCGAAGGTGGAGCGCCTCAAAAAATCCGCGCGTGTCGAAGAAGTATTCGAAGGTAATTTCGGGGGAGAGAAACTCACGGTATCGATTACACTGGCGCTCGAGAATGATAAGGATAGCGATGAGAATTCGCTGCTCTTCGCGCGAGGCCTGCGAGTTCCGGCCACCTACGAAGCGGCGATCCGTCAGGCGATGGAAACTGCCCTGGCGGTTGGTCCGACCGCCGGCTGGCCGCTGAGGGGCGTGAAGTCGGTGGTGGAAGCATTCGTCCAGCCTGCTGGCTCGGATAAGCGTGCGGGAACGGCGGTCGAGGCAGCGGCATCGGCAGCATTTCGAAAAGCGCTCGAGGCGGCGAGCAGTGTCGTACTCGTCCCCATCGTGCAGATCGTCGTCGAAGTGTCGGATGCCTGGTTCGGCCCCGCCCTCGCTTCGCTCCAGGCTCACGGCGCAAGGATCGAATCCGCAGAAGATGCAGGTGGAATAAAGACTATCGTCGCTTACGCCCCGATGGAAAAATTGTTTGGCTACGCGACTTCTCTCAGATCGATCACCGAAGGACGCGGGATTTATCAGGCGAAATTTGATCGATTTGGGAATGAGCTTGATTATTAAGCTAAATAAATAATCAATCTGCATTTGTGCCTATCGGCAGCATATATTGTTGGAGAAAATAAAAAAATGCGTTTGCTTCTTTGGGCTATTGCGTAATCTTGATTCTTTGCTTATAATCCGAAAGCCCAAATATGTAAATTCTGGCGTAGCATCCGGCGGCACCGATGCCGGCGGACGGTATTCGCGGTTCTATTCATGTTGTGAAACGCTGCGAAGTGCCGGTAACGAAGCCAAGGAGGAGATGAATATGGCCAAAGAAAAATTCGAGCGTACCAAACCTCACATGAATGTTGGTACCATCGGACACATCGACCATGGCAAGACGACGCTTAGTGCGGCCATCACCATGTACTGCGGACGTAAGTTCGGCGACAAGGTGCTCAAGTACGAAGATATCGACAACGCACCGGAAGAGAAGGCACGCGGTATTACGATCAACACGAGACATCTCGAGTATCAGTCAAACAAGCGCCACTATGCGCACATCGACTGCCCGGGACACGCGGACTACATCAAGAACATGATCACCGGAGCGGCGCAGATGGATGGCGCCATCCTCGTCGTGTCTGCGCCTGATTCGGTTATGCCTCAGACCCGCGAGCACGTGCTTCTCGCCCGTCAGGTCGGCGTTCCCGCGATTCTTGTGTACCTCAACAAGGTTGACCTCGTCGACGACCCTGAACTCCTCGATATCGTTGAGGAAGAAGTTCGCGATCTTCTGAAGTTCTATGGGTTCCCTGGTGACAAGACCCCGATCATCCGCGGGTCCGCCTTCAAGGCGATGACCGAGCCGGATAATCCCGAGGCCACCAAGTCAATCCAGGAGCTGCTCGATGCGATGGATAGCTTCTTCCCGGATCCGGAGCGCGCGATCGACAAACCCTTCCTTATGCCGATCGAGGACGTATTCTCGATTTCCGGACGCGGCACCGTCGTTACTGGCCGTGTTGAGCGTGGCGTGGTGCATGTCAACGACCAGGTCGAAATTGTCGGTATCAAGCCGACCAAAACCACTGTCGTCACCGGAGTCGAGATGTTCAACAAGATTCTCGATGAAGGCCGGGCGGGCGACAATATCGGTACTCTTCTTCGCGGTATCGACAAGAAGGAAGTCGAGCGTGGACAGGTTCTCGCAAAACCGGGCACCATCACCCCCCACACCAAGTTCAGAGGCCAGATTTACGTCCTTTCCAAAGAGGAAGGTGGACGCCACAGCCCGTTCTTCACTGGCTATCGACCCCAGTTCTACTTCCGCACCACGGACATCACCGGTGCGGTCAAACTCCCCGAGGGTAAAGACATGGTTATGCCTGGCGACAACACCGAGATCGAGGCCGAGCTGATCTACCCGATCGCCATGGAAAAGGGGCTTAAGTTCGCGATCCGCGAGGGTGGCCATACGGTCGCCTCCGGCCAGGTCATCGAGGTTCTTCAGTAATTTCTCCCTTAGCTGGCCCATTGCATCCTGTGTGGCTGCCGGCTACTGGACAAATACTTTTTCAAGTGCTACTATGGCGTGCCCTTGTGAAGCAGGGGCACGCTTTTGTGTGAGAGGGCGACATGTTCGCCGTTGGTGGAATCCCAATTTCCATCAGCGCTTATGGTTAACGGCGCGCCTGCCTGGGTACGGCCGATAACGCGAGCGCAAGAGATCTTTGGAGGACCTATGAAAGACAGAATCCGAGTCAGGCTAAGGGGCTTTGATGTGCGCCTCGTCGACGACAGCGCCAAGAGCATCATCAAGACCGTGCAGGATGCTGGTTCGAAGGTTTCAGGCCCAGTGCCGCTTCCCACTCGAATCAACAAGTTTACCGTGTTGCGCTCCCCGCATGTGCACAAGAAGAGCCGCGAGCAGTTCGAGATGAGGACTCACAAGCGCCTTATCGACATAATCGAGCCGACGCCCGAAGTTATGGACGCGCTCATGAAACTCGAACTTCCCTCGGGAATCGATGTCGAAATCAAGCAATAAACCTTTGCGCGTAGCGACAAAGTATTTGATGCTGTAATGCTCGGCTTTGTGCCGGAAGCGTTCAACGCAGGAGTGCCGAATGATCGGTGTCATTGGAAAGAAAATTGGAATGACCCAAGTGTTCGATGAAACCGGACGAATTGTTCCGGTTACCGTCGTCAGGGTTGTCCCAAACCTGGTGGTCGGCGTAAAGACTGCTGAGAAGGATGGATACAATGCCGTCCTCGTCGGTGTTTACGAGAAGAAGAAATCTCGTGTCACGAAACCATTTGCCGGCCAGTTCCCTGAGAGTGTCGCGCCCACGAAAATTCTCCGCGAGTTCAGGGATTTTGAGAAGGAAGTCCAGATTGGGCAGGCGATCGATGCGTCCGTCCTCAATGGCGTGCGCTTTGTCGATGTCATGGCCAAATCGAAGGGCAAAGGCTTCCAGGGTGTCGTGAAGCGCTGGGGTTTTGAAGGCGGTCGCGCGACACATGGCTCGAAGTTCCATCGCGAACCGGGTTCTACCGGCAACAGCACCTACCCGCATCACAGCTTCAAGAACATCAAGATGCCTGGGCATATGGGTAATGAGCGTGTAACGGTACAGAATCTCAAGGTTGTGCGTGTCGACGCCGAGAAGGGTGTTGTGCTGATTCGTGGCGCACTCCCCGGCCCGCGGAATTGCGATGTTCTGATTCGCAAGTCGATCAAGAAGAGCTGAAGGCGGAGGACCACATGGAAGGCAAAGTAATTTCCCTCAAGGGGAATGAGCTCAGAAAAGTTGAGCTGTCTGATGCCGTCTTCGGATTGCCAATCAATGAAGATGTCATTTGGTATGCGGTGAACAATGAGCTTGCGAACGCGCGCCTCGGCACCGCTTCGACAAAGGATCGCGGCGAAGTCCACGGAACTAATCGCAAGCCCTTTGCACAGAAGGGCGGCGGCCGCTCACGCCACGGCGATCTCAAATCGAATATTTATGTTGGCGGCGGTATCTCGTTTGGCCCGAAGCCTAGAGATTTTTCGTACTCGCTCCCGCGCAAAGAGAAGCAGCTTTCGCTCAAGACCATTCTTAGCCTTAAAGTGCAGGATGGCCTTGTGTCGATCATCGAGGACTTCAGCGTTGCATCGGGTAAAACGAAGGATCTACTGACTGTTCTTGCGAGTGTCGTCGATCTCAAGAATCCTGTAAGGACTGTTCTGATCCTCAAGGACGACGATCCCATGGTGAAGCGGGCAGCGAGGAACATTCCGTGGCTCAGCTATCTCACCTACAATCGTCTGCGGGCGCACGATCTTTTTTACGCTCGCCAGGTGATTATGATGGAAGGCGCTTCAGCGAAACTCAATGAGTTCTACGCCGGCGAGACGAAGGAGAGCTGAACATGGAATATGATGCGATTCTGATCGAACCAGTGCTCTCCGAGAAGAGCAACATCATGCGAGAGCTCGGGCAGTACATTTTCAAGGTCGATCCGCGGGCAACAAAGCCGATGATCATGGAAGCCGTCGCAAAGACCTTCAATGTGCATCCGGTAAGCTGCAAAGTGATCAATGTCACCTCGAAGCCGAAGCGGCTCAGGGGTAGGCCTGGTCGGACTGCCGAGTGGAAAAAGGCGATTGTCAGGCTCCAGAAGGGCGAGACGATCCGAGTCTTCGAAGGCGCATGATAAGGATGTGAGGTAGAAGTATGGCGATTAGAACATTTAGACCTGTTACGCCCGGCCTCCGCCATCGTGTGCAGGTAATCAATCAAGAAATTTCGACCAACGAGAGTAGTCCCGTTAAGTCGCTTTCCAAGGGCAAAACCAGCACTGGCGGAAGGGCCTCAAACGGACGCATTTCTGTTCGTCACCATGGCGGCGGTCACAAGAGAAAATATCGAGTTATCGATTTCAAGCGCAATAAATTCGGTGTTCCGGGGAAGGTGGCCGGCATTGAGTACGACCCCAACCGCAGCGCGAATATTGCCCTCATCATTTACGCCGACGGTGAGAAGCGCTATATTCTCAGCCCGAAGGGCTTGAAAGTCGGTCAAACTATCCTCTCCGGTCCCGATGCGGCGCCAGAAATTGGCAATGCGATTCCGCTCGAGAAGATCCCCGTTGGTTTTACGGTGCACAATGTCGAGCTTACACTTGGTCGCGGCGGTCAGCTAGCTCGCTCTGCGGGTGTCAGCGCCCTTATCGCGGCGCAAGAAGGCGACTATGTCGTCCTCAAGCTCCCTTCTGGCGAGCAGCGCATGGTTTTCAAGAAATGTATTGCGACAATCGGTCAGGTCGGCAATGATGAGCACATGAATGAGCGGATTGGAAAGGCCGGGCGCACGCGCTGGCTCGGTATTCGGCCGACAGTTCGTGGAACAGTCATGAACCCGGTCGATCATCCGCATGGTGGTGGTGAAGGGCGAGGCAAGGGCTACAAGCAGCCTGTGTCCCCGTGGGGTCAGCCGGCGAAGGGCTACAAGACTCGTGATACGCACAAGCCTTCGAGCCGTTTCATTGTTAAGCGGCGCAAGTGAGATAGAGGAGCAAACCCGTGTCCAGGTCCGTAAAGAAGGGGCCCTTCATTGAGAAGAGCCTGTACAAGAAGGTAATTGAAATGAGTAGAGCGGGGGAAAAGAAGCTTGTAAAGACCTACTCCCGCACTTCGACTATCATCCCCGAAATGGTCGGGCAGACGATTTCTGTGTATAACGGCAAAACGTGGATTCCTGTCTATGTGACAGAAAACCTCGTTGGCCACAAGCTCGGCGAGTTCGCCGCCACCCGCGTTTTCCGTGGTCATGCGGGCAGCGACAAGAAAGCTGAGAAGAAGTAGGGGTGCTGAAAATGGCGAATACTAATACTGGCTACAGAGCCACGTCGAAATGGCTGATCGCCTCGCCGTTCAAGGTGCGCCCGGTCGCCGATCTCGTTCGTGCCAAGCCATACACCGAGGCGATGGCCATCCTTGAGAATATACCGCACAAGGGTGCAAGGCTTATTCGCAAGGTGATTTCTTCCGCGGCAGCCAACGCGCTGAACAAGAACCGCAAGCTTGGTGAGGACATGCTCTTTATCAAGGAGCTTCGAATCGATGAAGGCCCGAGACTCAAAAGAATTTGGTTTCGCGCCCGCGGGAGAGCGGATATGCAGCTGAGACGCATGTGCCATATTTCCTGTGTCCTCGACGAAATCGGCAAGAAGACGGAGGCGTAAGGTGGGTCAGAAAGTAAGTCCGATTGGATTAAGAATCGGTATCAACAAAGACTGGGGCTCGCACTGGTACGTAGAACCCCGGGATTATGCGAAAACCCTGCACGAAGATCTTGCGATCCGACGCCGTCTTCTTGAGTTGCCCGAAACCAAGGGCGCCGATATCTCGGAAATCGAGATTATCCGGCATCCGCAGCGTGTCACGATTGTGATCCATAGCGCCCGCCCCGGCGTTCTTATTGGAACGAAGGGTGCAAATATCGACAAGATCGGCGCTGAGATCCAGAAAATGACCCAGAAAAAGCTGCAGATCAAGATCAAAGAGATCAAGAAAGTCGATACCAATTCTCAGATTGTTGCGCAGAATATCGCACGGCAGCTTGAGAACAGGCAGTCGTTCCGTCGTTCAATGAAGTCGGCCATTCAGAACGCGCTGAAAGCAGGCGCTCAAGGCTGCAAGGTGAGGCTTTCCGGTCGTCTTGGTGGCGCCGATATGTCGCGCACCGAGGAACTCAAGGAAGGGCGAATTCCTCTCCATACGCTCCGCGCCGATATCGATTACGGATTTGCTGAAGCGAACACTACATTCGGCAAGATTGGCGTAAAGGTCTGGATTTATCAGGGTATGGTGTACACCCAGGATAAGAATGAAGATGCCGGCCAGCTCGCGAAGAGGTTACGACGTGACTCTTCAGAAGAGGGACGCGGTGAACGCCGCGAGGGCGGTTCGGAGAGGCGCGAACGCAGAGAACGTTCAGATCGTGGAGAGCGCCGATCGAGCCCCAGACCTGAAGCAAACAAAGCTGAAGGTGAGGCAAGGAGCTAATCTATGCTGATACCGAAGAGAGTAAAACACAGAAAGCAACAGCGTGGACGAATCCACGGCGAAGCTCACTCTGGCAACGCCATCGCCTTCGGCGACTACGGCCTTGTGAGCCTCGAGCCACACTGGATTACTAACCGCCAAATTGAGGCTGCCCGTATTGCGCTCAACCGCTACATCAGGCGCGGTGGTAAGATGTGGATTCGCATATTCCCAGACAAGCCATATTCCAAGAAGCCCTTGGAAACTCGTATGGGCCGTGGTAAGCCGGGACCGGAATATTGGGTCGCGGTGGTAAAGCCGGGTACCGTTCTGTTTGAGCTTTCGGGCGTTGAGCCGAAGGTGGCCGAAGAGGCGATGCGTCTCGCCGGCTCCAAGCTACCCGTTAAAACGCAGTTTGCCGCGCGCGAGCAGATGGAGTAATCGCCATGAAGAATTCTTTCAAAGACATGAAGTTGGCCGAAATGATTGTAAAGCGCGATGAGCTGCGCAAGAAATATTTCGACCTCAGATTCCAAATGGTGGTTGGACACGTTGAGAATCCGCTCGAGAAGAGGAATCTTCGCCGGCAAATCGCGCGGATCGAGACGAGGATCGCTGATGCTCAGCGTAACGACGCCGAGAAGAAGGCATAATTCTTCAGGAGATGGAACGTGGATACAAACATCCAGAAAATGACTGAGGGCAAGCTTGTTCTTCAAGGCATCGTAGTTTCCGACAAGAATGACAAGACCATTGTTGTCGAGATTATTATGCGCAAGCTAAACCCCCTCTACAAAAAGTATGTGAACAGGACGAAGCGCGTAAAAGCCCACGACGAGCATAACGAAGCGCATGTCGGCGATACCGTTTCAGTTGTCGAAAGCAGGCCGATGTCCCGCGAGAAGCGGTGGCGGCTGGTCGAAGTCCTCGAACGGGCGAAATAACGAGCGGGAGTAAGCTATGATTCAGGTAGAAAGCATGCTGAATGTCGCCGACAACTCAGGTGCCAAGACCGTTCAGTGCATCAAAGTGCTCGGGGGAACACGTCGCAGGTACGCGAGTGTGGGCGACATCATCGTGGTCGCCGTGAAGTCCTCCCTGCCCAATTCGGCGATCAAGAAAGGATCCGTTGAGAAGGCTGTCGTGGTGCGGACGCATAAAGAGTATCGGCGGCCAGACGGCACCTACATCAGGTTTGATGATAACGCGTGCGTTATCATCGACGCGAATAAAAACCCGAAGGGAAAACGTATCTTCGGGCCGGTGGCGCGTGAGCTGCGCGAGAAGGATTATATGAAAATTATCTCTCTCGCCCCTGAGGTCCTGTGAGGAGTTTGAGAATGGCTGACGCAAAATACAAACTTCGAAAAGAAGACCTTGTCCAGGTAATTGCTGGCAAGGATCGGGGAAAACAGGGGAAGATCCTCAGGATCGACCATGAGAAGGGCCGTGTGATCGTGTCGGGAATTAATATGGTGAAAAAGGCCAAGAAGAAAAAATCTCAAACCGATCGCGGCGGTATTATAGAAATCGAGGCTGCTGTGCACATTTCGAATGTGATGATTGTGTGCAAAAAATGCAACAAACCTGTTCGCGCCGGCTACAAAATTGTCGATGGCCAGAAAAAGCGGGTTTGCAGAAAGTGCGGGGAGGTCCTCTGATGGCCCAGACTAAAACGTATATCCCCCGGTTGAAAAAAATGTACCGCGAGAAGGTAGCCCCGGAACTTTTCAATGAGCTTGGTTACACTTCCAAGATGCAGGTTCCCCGCCTTGTCAAAGTCATCGTATCGATGGGCGTCGGCGAAGCGCGCGAGAACAAGAAGATGCTCGATGCCGCGATCAACGATATCGAAATTATCACTGGGCAACACGCGGTGAAGACAAAAGCAAAGAAATCCATCGCCAACTTCAAGATCAGGAAGGGCCAGGAGATCGGCGCTCGTGTCACACTCAGAGGCGATCAGATGTGGGAGTTCCTCGACAGGCTCATGAATGTCGCGCTCCCGCGTGTTAAGGACTTCCGCGGCGTCAATCCGAATGGATTCGATGGCCACGGTAATTACACTCTTGGGCTTACCGAGCAGATCATTTTCCCAGAAATTGATTTCGATAAGATCGAGAAGGTTATGGGGCTCAGCGTCTCGATTGTCACAACAGCCGAGACTGACACGGAGGCGAAGAGCCTTCTTGCCAAGATGGGCATGCCCTTCAGGAAATAAGGAAGGCGTACATGGCTCGAAAAGCGATGATTCTGAAGGCGTTGAAAACGCCGAAATATTCCACTCGTTTGGTTCGTCGGTGCAAAATTTGCGGAAGATCGCGCGGCTACATGAGAAAATTCGATATGTGCCGCATTTGCTTCCGGAAGCTTGCTTCCGAGGGCAAGTTGCCAGGCGTTACAAAGTCGAGCTGGTAGGAGGGTGCAATGAGCGTATCAGATCCCATTGCGGACATGCTGACCAAAGTCCGGAACGCAAACGCCGCCCGGCATGAGAAAGTCGACATCCCGACTTCCAAGCTCAAGCTTGAAATCGTCAAGATTCTCAAGACTGAGGGCTACATAAAGAATTTCAAGAAAATTCAGACTGATGGGCAGAATTTTATTCGAATTTTCCTCAAATATGATGAGGGAAATAATCCTATCATTCATGGGCTCAACAAGGTCTCCAAACCTGGACGCCGGGTCTACACGGGTTATCGTGAGATGCCGCGTATTATTAACGGTTACGGAGTCATGATTGTTTCGACTTCCGATGGCGTCATCACCGGCCGCAAAGCGGTGGAGAAGCAGGTTGGCGGCGAGCTCATCTGCACGGTCTGGTAAGGCGAGGTACAAGCTATGTCGAGAATTGGAATGCGGCCTGTGGCGCTCCCGCAAGGTGTGAAATTGACTGTCGAGCCGACAGTCTTCCATGTCGAGGGACCGAAAGGCAGGCTTTCTCAGGAATACCACCCCGAAGTGCAGATTTCAGTCGTGGATGGCAAGGCAGTCGTGGAGCGCAAGAATGATTCCAGGCAGGCAAAAGCATACCATGGCCTTTATCGCAGCTTACTCGATAATATGGTCACTGGCGTGAGCCAGGGTTATAAGCGCGCACTTGTAATCAGCGGCGTTGGATACCGCGCTGAAGTTCAGGGCAACTTTTTAGTGCTCAGCATTGGATACTCCACCGATGTTGTCGCGGTCATTCCTGAAGGACTCAAGGTGTCCATCGAACAGAATGGACAGAAAATTGTCATAGAAGGCATCGATTTTGCCAAAATCGGTAAATTCGCGAGTGAAGTGCGGTCGCTGCGCGGCCCCGAGCCTTATAAGGGAAAGGGAATTCGCTACGAAGAAGAGCGAATCCGCAGAAAAGTCGGCAAGACCGGCGTGAAGTGAGGCATAGAGCATGAGCGTACGTGAACTTTCAGATAAGCTCCGCAAGCGCGAGAAGCGCCGAGGCCATGTACGGAAAACTATCAATGGCACCATGGAGAAGCCGCGAATGTCCGTGTATCGATCGAACTTGCACCTCTACGTACAGGTTATCGACGACATGGCGGGGAACACTCTCGCGAGTGTTTCTACACTGGAACAGCAGTATCGCAGCCTCAGACCGAATATCCAGTCGGGCGGTGTTATCGGCGAAGAACTCGGGAAACGGCTCCTGGAAAAAGGCATTACCCAGGTAGTGTTCGATAGAAACGGTTACAAGTACCACGGCGTCGTCAAAGCAATCGCTGACGGTGTTAGAAAAGCCGGCGTACAATTCTAGGAGGCGGTTGTGGATAGAAATAGAAGAGATGATTCCGGTGCCCAGGACGGCTACATCGAAAAACTCATCCAGTTGAACAGAACCGCCAAGGTTGTAAAGGGCGGACGTAGATTCTCTTTTTCGGCGCTTACCGTCGTTGGCGACAAGCAGGGGCATGTCGGATTTGGATTCGGAAAGGCGAACGATGTCACCGAAGCGATTCGCAAGAGTACCGAGCGTGCAAAGAGAGCGATGGTTTCAGTACCTCTTAAGAAGGGGACCCTTCCTCACGAGGTGACGGGAAAATATAAGGCGACAACCGTGTACATCAAACCGGCCTGCCCAGGCTCCGGCGTTATCGCCGGCGGTCCTGTTCGCGCCATTCTGGAGTGCGCCGGCTATGTCGACATTATTTCCAAGTGCGTCGGCTCGCGAACCTCCGTCAATGTGGTCCGTGCCGTGTTTTCCGGTCTTGACCAGCTGCTCAATGCCCAGGAAGTGGCAAAGAACCGGGGCAAGACGCTGAAAGATATGTGGAGTTGATCATGGCCAGAATACAGATAACATTGGTCCGCAGCCTCATCGGCCAGAAGCCGAAGGCCCGCGCGACAGTCCGCAGTCTCGGGCTTAAAAAAATTGGCTCGAGTACCATCCAAGAGGCGAGCCCGCAGATCCTTGGCATGGTAAATGTAGTGCAGCATCTGGTGCAGACCAAGGAGGTGGAGTGATGCCGGATTTTAATCTCCACGCCCCGGAAGGTGCGAATAAGAGGAAACGCATAGTCGGTCGAGGTGATAGCTCGGGTTCGGGCGGCACCGCGGGCCGAGGCAATAAGGGTCAGCAGTCTAGATCTGGTGGAAAGACCTACCCCGGCTTTGAAGGGGGACAGATGCCTCTCTACAGGCGCCTCCCCCACCGAGGTTTCTCCAATTACCCGTTCCGCAAGGAATATCAGATTGTGAATCTTCGAGACCTCGAAGGCAAGTATCAGGCCGGCGAAACCGTCGATACGGTAAGCCTCTTTATGAAGGGACTCGTTCGAAAGCCTGAGATGCCTGTAAAGGTGCTCGGTGAAGGCAAGATCAGTGTTGCGCTCACGCTGAGCGTCGATGCGGTATCTACAAGCGCGAAAGCGAAAATCGAAGCCGCCGGCGGCAAAGTCGAATTGCCCGCCGCCACCGGTTCCTCCGCGGATGCGTGAGTAAAGGTAGGAGCGAATGGCTGGTACACTCGTTGATATTTTCAGAGTCAAGGAACTGAAGGATAG
>DYLX01000082.1 GCA_020721875.1 Leptospira biflexa | reverse complement strand
GCTGCCCAACGGCATGCGCTTCAGCCGCACGCGGAGCGGAGCGTGTCGGCTGGAAGCGCTGGTTAACCAGCGACTCATTCAGCTGTTGCCAACATATCGTTAACCCTCATAATGATATATGGGTCTACACTGTCAGAGTGAGAGCGCAATAGGTCAGCCAGTTGCCTGAGCTTGGCTTTGTTAGCTCGGCAGTCCTTTCCACAAGCGACCAGTATCAAGTCAGGGAGAACCGCTAATATCGCTCTGGCCGCTGATTGACACTCATTTAGAGCGAACTCTAGCAGAGCGGTTTCGAGATGGTAGTGCGTACTCAGCTTGGGAGGAGACTTACCGGTAATTGTGAGTTCAAATCGTTTGGTGGAGTTAGTGTCTGTCCCGCGGATCCAGCATACGACCGCAGCCCCTTGATGTTGGGTATGATGTATAGATGATTCGTACAGACCGTAGGGCACACTCAATAGATCAATCTCCACCGTTATGTCGGGATCCTCACCTGGATGAGCGCATATCCTGATTCCAGAAGCTGCACAAGCGTGTCTGATGTCTCCTTCAAATTCGCGAGCGTGCTTGGACCAAGTCCATCCCTGATGCACTCTGTGTGGTTGCCCTGAGACGACAAGCCGGACCTTTGTTGGCCGTTCGGGTATCTCCATAGTCTTCAGTGTCGAACGTTGGCTCACCTTTGGGATAGCGTGAGCTGCGAAATCTCTCACATACGGGTCGGGGTCTGTTGCTGCCGCTACCTCCAATACATCCAACACACTGACAGTCCCTGCTTCCGACAAGGCCTCGGCCGCGCACGCCCTTGCTCTGGGGTCACCCGTCTGTAGAACGTGGACCAATGATTCCTGTGTCGGCAACTCAACAGCAATATTGTAGGCGAATTTCCTGAGTTTCTCCGTACTTTCCTCACCCAACAAGAGACAGAGGAAGTTCGGATTGGCTGCGATAGCTTGCTCCAATATGGTGCGAGCAAGACCGAGTTCTTGGCCGCTGAAGGTTTTGAGCAACTCTAGTGCTTGATACGTTGCATCCTCGGTCGAAAGCAGGTCGACGATTTTACTGAGTAGCTTTCTCCATTTCTCACGCCCTTTCTCCCACAGTTCTCTTTCGCGCTGTACCTGTGGGTTTACTTGCGGACCTCTCGAAAGCAGTCTCTTGAACCAGTTCCTAGACATCGCCTGTCTACCCGTGCTTACCCAGAGATGCCTCTCACACTATCCAGATTCGCTCCCACATTCGCGGTAGTCGCGTCGCTGGCTAACGGTTTGCGCTTTAGCCGCCGCGAGCGAGCGCAGCGAGCGGAACGGTCGGCTGGAAGCGCTTGTTGGGCGGCGCACACT
>DYLX01000081.1 GCA_020721875.1 Leptospira biflexa | reverse complement strand
GTAGTGCTTCCAACCTTGTGCCAAAGTTGAAGTAAATAGAGAGCTATGCGCGTCTATCTCTATGAGAAGACTTTCTTACTCAGAGGAGGTAGACGCCCATGCACTCTTTTCCTTTCTGCCCAAATCCCCACTGTGTCTGGCACACCAAAGCACCAGACTTTCCCTGGGCAAAGCCCAAGGGCTTTTATACCACGAAGGCATTTGGCCGTGTGCAGCGCTACCAGTGTAGCGCCTGCCACAAGACCTTCTCGTCCCAGACATTCTCCTTAGCCTACTATGTGAAAAAGCCTGTCGCCCTGTCTGATATCCTCGGCCGCCTTCAAAGCGGCGAGAGCCTTAGGGCTATGAGCCGGAACTTAGGCTTCTCTCTCCGCCTTCTTTCAAACCGCATCGACAGGCTCGCCAGGCAAGCTCTCGCTTTGCACTCCCAGTGCCTGCAAGCCCGCACAGGCTACGATTCAGTCTGTATCGATGGCTTTGTCTCCTTCGATACGTCCCAGTATTTCCCAAGTGAAATCCCCATCGCCATCACTGCGCACTCCCAGTTCATCCTCGACGTAAGCCATGCTACCCGCCGTAGATCAGGCACGATGACCCCTGCCCAGAAGAAAAAGGCAAAGGAGCTCTACGAGCGTATCCCCCTTGAGCGAGGGGCACTGTCGCGATCCTTTCGAGACACCCTTACGAGCGCGCTTTCCTTCCAGCCACCTACGGCCTTGCATCCCTTTGTCCTCATTACCGATGAAAAGCCTGACTATGAGCGCGTGCTCTTTGCGCTTAACGCCTTCCGCACGCAGACAGAACAGTCCCGCATCGTCCACCTGAAAATCTGGTCAAAGCTCCCGAGAACACTCTCTAACCCCCTGTTTTCCTCAAACTACATCGAGCGAGAAATCCGCAAAGACCTTGCTAACCACCAGCGAGAGACCGTGTGCTTTAACCGCAATGTGGCAAATGGCATGATGCGCTTAAGCGTGTACCTTATGAGCCACAACTACCTAAAGCCCTTTCGGATTCGTGCACCAAAAGGGAGCCATCCCCGGACGCATGCTGAGGCAGCGGGGATTCCGTGTGCGCTAGTAGAGCAGTTTTTCGCTGAGCTCACAGGAGGAATTCGGGCATTCTTAAGCCGCGTACACCTCTCTGAGCCTATGCAACGGACCTGGGAGAAGCGCTGGAAGACCCCGGGAAAGGATACGCCGGAGTATCTTCCAAAGTATGCGCTCGCCTAATGGGCTAAAAGAGGAAAGGAGTACGGAGGGGGAAAGCTGCGTGCCTGGGGAAGCTTCCTTGCTTACTTTGCGCAAGGGATTCCTACTCGCCTGGCACAAGGTTGGAAGCACTA
>DYLX01000080.1 GCA_020721875.1 Leptospira biflexa | reverse complement strand
GCACTTGCTACTGGCGAACTATACGTCAACGCCTATTTTGACTAAATGGAGAACCACCAATGGCGCTACTCACGAAAATGCTAGGCGTGGATGGCCTCGATATGGAACAGATCGGAAAGGACTTTACGGCCTTTGTGAGGGATGGAATGGTCCTATTGCAGACTATCGATCGGAGATTGTCGGAAATTGAAGAACGGCAAGCGCGGATTATGAGCCTGTTATCGGAACAGCGGAAAATGGAGGACGGCACCAATGGAAATCGAAACGACGGAAACGCATGATGTGGGTGGTAAGGAAGAACTTTCCGCATTGGAACGCGAATTTAGGGAACTTCGCGAATCCATGCGCGAGGAAAAAAGCCACGAAAAATTGGCCGAACTTCGGGCTTCATTGGATGAAGTGAAGGAAAGAATCGAACGCGCTACGGAAGAATCGCGGCGGTATCTGGACGAAAAAATCGAATCGTACGAGCGGGTTACACGGGAGGGTTTCGACGCAATCCGGGCGGAATTGGCCACACTTGCGCGTGAGGAAGCGGAGGAAGCGGAGGAAGCAGAATCCCCGGGTGTCGTCATGATCGAAGCGACACCCGAAGAAGAGGAAGCGGAGGAAGCGGAGGAAGTCCGTCCCGAAACTCCGCGTAGATCGGGGTTTTTCCGGCTATGAAAAGATCAGCAAAACCCGCAACGAGTAAATCGAAAATCGACCCGTTGACGGTAATCCAACGCAAAATCGACGCTGAGCGTAAACGTCAACAGACTGAAAAAGCGCTTGCGAAAGCGAAGGCCGAGCTTGCGAAACTGAGAGGAGCACGAAATCGTGAACGACAATGAGGAATTGACCGCCGAAAACACCGCGTCGTCCCCCGCACCCAAGCGCCGGGGGCGTCCACCGCGCAAACCGGTTCGGGAATCTCCCGACGAGATCGTTTCGCCGGATGTGGTAACTCTCGAACCTAAGGAGGTTGGGCCCAAAAAACGGCGTCCAAAATCCAAAAACGAGGAACTGGACACAGCTGCACTGGCGAAAAAATTACAGGGCTGGCACCAGTTGGCGGCAATGCTGCTGCGCACCCCCGAACTCGTACTGGAGGACGACGAGGCAGAAATGCTGGTAAACGACGTCGCGGCTCTCACCCGCGAATACGGCATTTCCCTGACCGGCAAAACCGCAGCGTGGTTGGGGCTGGCGGGGAGCCTCGCCATGATCTACGCACCCCGCGCCCTCATCGTCGCCCAGAAAATACAGGCGGCAAAAGCGGCACGGCGAATTCCACAACCTCCACCCGGGGTCGTGAATGGCTGATGTCCGGGCACTCCCCCGTGTCCTGCCCGATCAACGCGCCCTGATTCTGGG
>DYLX01000044.1 GCA_020721875.1 Leptospira biflexa | reverse complement strand
AGGCCGCCAAATCCAGCAAAAACCCACCGTCTTTCCCGAAGAATCTGCCGATCATCGCATCAAGGCCATACTCCTACTACTCAATCAAAAAACCAGATTTGAATGGATCTGTTATTGCCAGCAAGTTTATATAGAACTCCTCAAGGCTTTCGCTCATACCTTGAGTCTCGCATTTCTATGCGTTTCCCACCGTAAAGCCGGAAGCGCCGCCGAAATTTTTATCATACCTTGAGCAAAATTTCGCCTTGAGTCTTCCCCTTGGAGTCCTTGGGGTAAACTCGGAGTTCCAACCCCATACCAATTCCCTCTAAGTATTCCACAAGGGTGGATATTTTCATATCTTTCCGCTTCTCAAGCTTGGAAACGGCGGTTTGGCTGAATGACGCGACTTCGGCTTGGGTGACACCACGGCGCGCCCTGAGCTCGGCAAGCCTAATTGAAAGTATTTCACGCTCGGCAGTGCTACGGGCACGACGGATCTGCTCCTCGGTCATCATCCCTTCCATTGCTTTGATTGCGTTCTTTACAGTTGCCATACCATCCCCCTCTATTGCCTGTACCGCTCAATGAGCGTTTCGGCAGTCTGAATCAAACTCTTGTAGAACTCCTCGATGGTATCTACGATTCAAATGACACTATATATGCACTACAGTTCATATTTGGTCAAGCTAATAGAGAAGGATGTTCAAGGGTTTCTTGATGCACTGTGGTACAAAAACAGTAATGGGATGAATGACATTCATAAGGTCGAGGGTTCAATTCCCTCCAGCTCCACGAACAAAAACCGTCCCAGAGGGGGCAGTTTTTTATTGCTCCACCAGCGAGTGCTTTCACACCATTCCCCGAATGCAGTATTCAAGTTACACTATCTTCGGAGGTTTCAATGCAAAACTTCGAGTGGATCACCCCAACCAGGGTCATTTTCGGTTCGGGCATTCTTGGCAGGTTAGGAACGGAAACCGCGCGTATTGGGAAGCGCGCACTTTTTGTGTATGGAAAAGAGAGCATTAAAAAGAGTGGCCTGTATGAGGTTATCACGAAACAGCTTCAAAATTCCGGGATATTTTTCGTTGAACATGGCGGCGTACAGCCGAATCCCAGGATTTTTCATGCTGAAGAGGGAGCAGAAAAAGTGCGGGCAGAGAAACTGGATGTCATCGTCGCCGTTGGCGGCGGCAGTGTCATCGATGAAGCGAAAGCCATCGCCGTCGCGGCCCGCTATGAGCGGCCTCTCTGGGACTTCTTTATAAGAAAAGCGACTTTCGATGATGCTGTGCCGATTGTCGCTGTGCAGACGCTTCCAGCCACATCGTCGGAAATGAATGGCGCATCCGTCATGACCAACGAAACCACCCATGAAAAGTTCTCGATCCGATCAGAGCTGCTGTATCCCAGAGTTTCATTCCTCGATCCATCGCTGACACTCGATATTCCCGTTCAATACACAGCGTATGCCTGCACCGACATACTCTCTCACCTTATGGAGGGCTATTTTACCGCCGACCGCGATTTTCTGCTTCAGGACGGCATGGTCGAGGGAGTGTGCAGGGCGGTGATGGAGTCTCTTGAAGCAATCATGGAGCAACCACGGGACCTTGAGGCACGTTCGACCATTATGTGGGCGGCGGCGCTCGCATGGAATGGGCTTTTCAAATTAGGTGTGGAAGGAGCATCGATCCCCAACCACATGCTTGAGCATCCCTTAAGCGGCTATCATGATATTCCGCATGGCGCCGGCCTTTCTATCGTCATTCCCGCCTGGCTCAACTATATGAAACCGCGCATCGCACACAGGATTGCGCTGTTCGGAGTTCGCGTCTTGGGGCTCGGCGCATCATTGATGGGGAAAAATGATCCCGACGCCGCCGATATTGTGATCGAGAAGCTCAAAGCGTGGTATCGGCATATCCACACACCAGTCACCCTGCATGAAGCAGGTATTACCTCACTTGACATCGATGGATGCACGCGGCAGGCGTTGGCACTCAGTGTGCTATGGGGAGTGCCCGGATACACTGAAAAGGATGTGCGCGCGATATATGCCTCCATGCGCTGAGCCAGTCATCACTTGAGCGATGCCCGCACGCTCCCAGAAAGATGAAAAGGCGTGCCGTCGGCTTTGTCAGGCTGAAAGGCCCACGTGCCTTCTAGCGCGATGCGCATGTGTGTTGATCCTCCAAGCCCCGCAAGAAGCGCTGTGTCGGCTGTCAGCTGGGCAAATGCCGAACTCAGAATTCCCGGCGAACTCGCGATATCAAGGCCGGCGCCTCTAAGTCCCAGTGTCCCCGTGATCCGCCTAATTCCAACCGAAGGCATATAAGGCAAACGAATCACCGACCCTATTTCGAGCGAAAAAATGCGGGTCTCAGCTTCTCCATAGACGTACCAATTCGAAGGGGTAAGATACGAACGATATTCGAAATACTCAGGATATGGAATATCGGCCGCCGAAATTTTGGCGCTCCCCGCGGATTCCAAATATCGGATGCCCGGAGCGAATGCAATGCCGCCAAAAGGGGCGACCGCACTGTAAAGGGAAGCTGACACCCATCCATGAAATACCGCGGAACCGAAAAGCGCCGCTCCTCCAAACCCCGCGATGCTCGCGAATTCATATTCCGCTCCAGCCGCGACAAAAAACCCATGCTGATCATATGGTGCCGAACGCGAAGCATACAGGCTCGAAAAATCTGCCTCGAACCCCGACACAAAGGCTGCGTATTCTGGAGCTGGGCTGAATATATCACTCAGCAGATAATTGCTCTGAATACCAGCAAATCCCATATGGAAACTTGTGGAAAATTGCTGGAATGCCGGTACGAGCGTTTTACGCCACTGCAGCGAGGCGGCGGCTGAAGATCGGCGCGCGGCGGGCGATGTGGGCACTGCTTGATCCGCAGCGTTAATCCCGAATTTCCATGCGCCGGTTCCGAATTGCAGCGAGACACTCGTGGCTGGCCGCGCCGTCTCGAAATCCCATCCTCCGAGAATCGACCATGAGAGCCTTTCCGTCAGATCGCTCGCAATGATATCCATGCCGACGAACGACCCATTTACATGGGGAATTCGGCTTGTGGAGAACGCGCTCGGAAATTGGGCAGAGGATATCGCGGCCTTCTCGGCCACATCGGTCGGGCCCGATGAAGAAATTTGGTCAGGATGGTACTTCATCCATTCGGAGAGAGAAATCCATTTGACAGGTTCCCGGGCGAGATCGAGCTGCGCCGTATCAACCAAGCGGAGCGAGGTGCGTCCATCCATTTCCGATGATCGATAGACGATACGCCGATCATCCAAAAACACCGGCTGATGTACACCTCTTTGAACAGCCGCCTTCTGGACAGAAAACGTCCAGATGCCATCTTTTTGTTCGAGCATAGCGAGGCGTGACAGGCCATTCACCGGCACAACTTGGAGGGCAAAACGGATGGAACTGTCGTTTGCCTGTACCGTACGGAAGCCCTGTGACATCCATCGAAGTGCATATTCCTGGATATCGACATACTCAATCCGGCCGTCGGGCAGCCTGCGACTGGGTAGAACCATTGATCCAAGACGCCCAAGTCCATAGCTGATACCAGTTTCAGAATCAATCCAGGGATCATACAGGAATTTTGACTGATTCGGATCGGGCGTAAGTTCCACAAGCGCCTCAGAAGGCGATGGTTTGGGCAAATCTGCCACATATTTAAGCGCTTTATCGGCAAGATTGAAATGATAGCGAGCTGGTATTTGCTGATTGGTGGAGCTGGTGCGTATCCAATCGAGATCGAGTCTTGCGAATTTTACGTTAAAAAAAATGTTACGTAAATTTTCATCGGCGGTAAAAAGCCGCTCCCTTCGCCCCTCCGCATCAATCCTGTATACGGCCCTTCGCTCAAGATCCATAAAGAAGACAGCTCTGTTCCCTGCACCCATCGCGCCCACGTAGCCTTTAAAAATCTCCTTACCACCATCTTCCGATGCTGGTTCGCGATGCGCATCGATCCAAAGAAGAAAATCGCTCCACAAATCACTTGGTTTTTCGCCTGTTTGGCGCTCTAGTATCCCAGCACTCGTGAGTGTCCCGTCGAAGCCCCTGAATAGATTGCCATCTGCCGAAGCGCTCCAAAGCTTCCCGATAATACCGGCCCCGAAGCGCTCGCTCAGATAATCGACGAAAAGTCCTCCATAAAGATATGGCAAACTTTCCGAACCATAAAAATCATTAAGCCCTGAAACCTCCCAGAGCTTGCGCTGCTCGCCCTGAACTCTGTCGAGCCTCACCAATTCGAGGGCTGCCGGGTCGTTGAGCCGGCCCGATCCGCTCCGGCGCATATCGTCGCCGGTGGGACCACTCATTCTGCTCTCTGCCCACACCGCGGTCCCCTCAACTATCGCCTGCGGCATCATCCACACTTCAGGCGCAACCCAATCGCCTCCGAGCCATGCCAGAACCCTCCAGCCAGGCGTCCTTTCGTTCAGGGTCACATAATGCACAAGTTCATGCAAGAACACAGAATATAGCTCATCTTGCAGCGTCGCCAGCTGACTTCGGGGATCGGCGGAAGCAAGAAAAATAACGATTCTATTGGAAGGATAGAGCGTAGTGAAAGCATTAAGCGAATATTGGTAATCAGTCACGAGCACCGGTATCCTCGCCCGGGACTTCTCGCTCCCAAAGAATTCGCAGAGCATCGCATAGGTTCCGTCAGCAAAGCCGGCGAGCCGCTGAGCTTGCGTCGCAAGTCCGCGCGGGGCGTAAATATCGAAGTTCTCAGTATTGATGTGTATAAGCCTCTCAAAAGAGCCCATGAGCTGGGCATTCGCCGAGGCTACACCGAAAAGCGACAGAAGCAATATCATCAAAGGCCAAAAGACAAGCACGCTTCTTCTGCGCATGATGCACTGTACCACAAATTTCACGATGTTTTGAATATTGGCGCGCAACGCCCTCCCCGCACAACGCCTTGACCCCTCGTTGTCGCACGCATATCATGCCGTCATATATGAGCATCAACGAAAACGCGCCAATGCTGGAACCCATATCTTTTCTTACTTCCGAAGAGGCGCGCGACATCCACTATATTCTTATGGATATCGACGACACGCTCACTACCGATGGAAAGCTGCACGCTGAAAGCTATGCGGCTCTCTGGAAGCTTCACGAAGCAGGGCTCAAGGTAATTCCCGTCACGGGGAGACCGGCCGGCTGGTGTGATCTGATTGCCCGTGAATGGCCGGTTGATGGCGTCGTCGGAGAGAATGGTGCATTTGCGTTCTGGGAAAAAGAAGGCCATAGGCTCGCGTCGATCACGCACCCTAATGCAATCGACAACGGCGATCCGCGGCTTGTCTCTCTTCGCGATCGGGTTTTTATGGAAATCCCCGAAGCACGGCTCTCCCGGGATCAGTTTTCGCGCCTCTACGATATCGCAATCGATTTTGCGGAGGAAGAACCGATACTGCCTCTTTTCACGGCCAGAAAAATTCTGGCGGTTTTTATAAATGGCGGCGCGAGGGCTAAAATCTCATCGATTCATGTCAATGCATGGATGGGCGATTACGATAAGCTCTCCATGGCAACTCTTTATTTGGCAACGCGCTTTGGCTACAGCGATACCCATGATGCCGCAAAAGTTATTTTCGTCGGCGATTCGCCGAACGATGAGCCCATGTTTGAGCATTTCCCTATGGCATGCGCTGTGGCGAATGTACTCAAGTACCGTGAGTTCATGAAAACGCTGCCGCATTTTGTGACACAACGCGAGGCTGGCGCCGGCTTTGCGGAATTTGCGGAAGTACTTCTGGAGCGTCGAAGGTGCTGAGCAATTGCCACTATCTTTTTGCATAACAGTAGATACAACCCCTCGGGCAAGTGCCATACTTGCCGATATCGACACTCTCGATACATTGGCAGTTGGGTCTCTGGTTTCTATCCTTTCGCCGGGAAAAATCTTGCCCTCCCAGGGCATCGACAATGCGTGCGTCGATGCATGCGTAGCGATCCGAAGCGATCTCGTGTGAAAGCTCGGGTTCGGCACACAGCGCGACATGCAAACCATTCTGTCCAGCGATCTCGACCAATTTACGCACCAGCGCAAGGGCTGATCCCGCGGGTTCCGGGCTGACACCTCCGCTCTCCTCGCTTGGTGCGAATCCCGCCTTTCGAAGCCGCGCGTCTGCATATCTATATGAATCATACATGCTGATGACGCAATGTCGCACACTTCCCGCAATGTCGCCCGCTAGAGCCTTAAAATTTTCGGCATGCCAGGCTGCATTGTACTTGCCGACGATCAGCACTGGATCATAGCGCCATATCACTCGATGACCACCGATCCGCGCGGTAAGCGCCTTTAGGGACGCTACCGCATCCTTCACAGAAGGCCCCGACGGCTCGAGCGGCAGCCCATATCCCGTAATTGTCACATGAAAGTAATATGCGTATGGATCGAGGGCGTCCAAATTGCCCAACATTGGCCTCGCGTCCCTTGTCCAAAAGACAAAACAGGCCACATCGTGCGGCACGAGACTCACGTGTCGTATTTGATGCGGATTGTAGGGGTTCTCGACATCCACCGAGCCTTCTCGCAGCCTATCGAAGAACCATCCCGCATAGAAAGAAGGGATATCGGTACGCCTGCTTGCGCTCACGATAATTGCCATAAATTGACACCTTTCGCCAAACTGCCTATAGTAATTATTCAGGAATTATATGGAGACTATCAAGGGAAAATACGGCCATCTCATCGCCGAGCTCATGGCGCATGTTCCCCAAGAGGCGCGGGTTTCCGAGCACAATGTGTATCAGGAAGGCATTCGGTCCGTGCTGCCTTTTATTGACACCATAATCTCCGACTATCTCGATGACTGCTCGACAATCGAGGGGCTTGAGAATCTCGAATCCCTCCACACGCACGCCGCGCAGGGCGATTCCTGCCTCATTCTCATGGAACACTACTCGAATTTCGACCTTCCGGTTTTCCATTATCTGCTCAGAAAGGCCAGCACCGACGGCGATACGCTCGCCTCCGATATCGTAGCAATTGCCGGAATTAAGCTGAATGAGGAGAACCCTGCGGTCCATGCTTTTGCGCGCGCATATAGCCGCATCGTGATATATCCTTCGCGCTCTATGCAGATCATCAAAGAGAAGTTCAAGGATCCGAAAGAACTCTATCAAGAGATCAAGCGGAGCCTCTCTATCAATCACGCCGCGATGAAGGCGCTCTCCAGCGCAAAGCAGAGCGGTAAAATGATCCTCGTATTCCCGGCCGGAACGAGGTATCGGCCTTGGGATCCATCATCAAAGCGGGGAGTCCGGGAGATAGCCTCCTACATCAAGTCCTTCTCGAAATTCTGCCTCGTTTCGGTCAACGGGAATATCCTGCGACTCAATCCCTCAGGTGACATGGGAGAAGATGTGCTGCAGAAAGATCGCGTTATCTACAGCGTGAGTCCTGTCCATGACAGCAAGGAATTTCTCGAGTCAGTGAACTATGATCTTCACTTTCGCGATGATAAAAAACAGGCGGTGGTCGACACGATCATGGATCTGCTCGACGCAATGCATCAGGAGACCGAAAACCGTTGTAACGGCTGAGATTAACGCTCACGCAGCCGCTTCACCGGATTCACACCCAAGCGTAGAGGGAAATACACTACTCCCGCAATAAATCCCGCAAGGTGCGTGAGGTGCGCCACCGAGCTCGCCGCTCCCACAAAAGATGAGAAGATTTCAATCGCGGTATACCCCATCACCATGGTGGGCGCTCGGAGCGGAATAATACCATAGAGATACACCATAGCCTTGGGATAGAGCACCGCGAAAGCCAAAAGCAGCGCAAATATCGCTCCAGAGGCGCCCAGAAGTATGGTATTCCACGCGCCGGAAAGCGCGTATATCGCGTATGATGCGATACCTGCGAAGAGCCCCGACCCAAGATAGTAGAGAAGGAACTCATAGCTGCCCATGGAGCGCTCTACGGGCGTACCAAAGAAATACAGTCCGATCATATTGACGAAGAGATGTGTCAGGTTTGCATGCGCGAACATATAGGTGAATACCTGCCAGACCCAACCGTACGACACTGCCTGAGGACTGAGCGCGAGTATAGCGGTCAGTGTCGGCCACACATAGTCCAGCGCAAATACGAGCACATTAACCGCAATGAGATAGAGCGTCGCGTTAAAGAATTTGAATTTGAAGGGTCGCCGGAGCAGAGAATTTCGATTCATACGTTAAAAGTATAGAATTTCCTTTAAACAAACAAGGACGAGACTCTACCACCCTCGAAGCACGCAGGAGAAGTTAAGCACCTACGCCCATTCATTCTATTACATGCGAAAGGCCACCCGCATTAAGCGGATGGCCTTTCTGGTGTTCCTCCGAAGCGGTTAGCTGTGGCTGATCGTTACAGTGATTGTATCACTATAAACACCAGCCTGGTAGTAATCTGCAGACGGACCGAACTTAACGGAAAGCGCATAAGCGCTTCCGGCTTTCGGAGTTCTTGGCTGAGCCGAACTGGTCCATGCGGAACTGAGACTCTTGTCACTCACCAGTGAACCCAAGGTCACCGTATAGGCAATCGTCTCGGTACCATTCATCAGCTGTCCATTGTTCAAGCTCGACAGCGAGATCGTCCAGTTCTTTACGTTACTGGATACGACCACATCACCGATAGCCCACGTTTCAGCTACATCACCATTCGTGATTGTGCCATCATAAGCCGCCGGAACTGTGAGTGTGAAGACCTCCGCAACAGTACCGGAAATTCCAACCGAGCCGCTTTTGGTCGTATTCGCCGCAAACGCCATCCCAAACACTGCCACCGCAAACAGAGCCACCAACGCGTACTTTTTCATTTTGATCTCCTGCCCGCAGGGTCAGTACCCCACGGATACATTTTGTGTTA
>DYLX01000079.1 GCA_020721875.1 Leptospira biflexa | reverse complement strand
CCGGACGTGACCCCGTGCGCGAAGTTGTTCATGGCACGGATGGTCCGCACGCCGTGATAGCAACCACTCTGTACAGGGCACTTCCAGCGGGGAGAAAGAAAGTGCTTGCCTTTGCAGACGGACGCCAGGAAGCGGCCTTCTTTGCCTGGTACCTCGAAGACTCTTATCGAGACATTCTGAGCCGCAACTTGCTTTTGCGGGTCGCACAAAAACTATCTCCGCATACACAGGAAGGTTTATCCCTGCGAGAATCGGCTAGAGAGCTCCGAAACGTATTCCTCGAGCAGCAAGTCTTCCCCCCGGCTACTGGCAACCTGGAATTACGTCGCGAGGCGTGGATTAGCCTGTATCGAGAGTTCCTGACTCAGGAGCCAAGGATTTCTCTTGAAGGGGTGGGCCTGATCCACTGGTCCATCAAATGGCCTGATTGGTTTGAGATTCCGCAGGTACTCAAAAGTTCTCCTTGGTCACTCACTGAACAAGAAGCGATTCACCTAGTATTTCTCCTGCTGGACATGATGAGAACCGACAGGGCGGTAGAGTTGCGGACTGAGAGCGGTATCTCCCTGAACTGGAGTGATCTTAATCTTCTGGCTTCGCAGATGCGTTTCGGAATCGGCCGTCCACGGGGAAGAGGAGGTGTGCGTAGTTGGGATGGCAAGCAGGGAAAACGAGCTCGGTTTCTGACCAAGATGCTCATGAGGATAAGAGAAGGTCTGTCTGAGCAAAAAGCACTCGATCAAGCGGTAAACGTGCTGAGGGAGATTTGGGAAGCTCTTCGTCAGTCCGACGAGAGAGCCTCTTCCTCTCTGGATCGCCTCTTATTATCCGTTGACGACGCGCGAAGACTGAATCCTGACTGGTGGAGGCTCCATGTAATACGGGATGAAGACATCCTCTTTCAATGTGATACCTGTGGGCGTCTTCAAGCGGTCTCGGTGCACGGTGTATGTCCAAGACATTGTTGTTCCGGCATTCTAAAACCGGTACAGGTTCGTGACTTGGAACCGAACCATTACCGGCTACTCTACCAGGAAGACCTTCCCGGAATCCTCAGAGTGGAAGAGCACACCGCACAACTGGATAAGGAAAAAGCCCGCGAATTTCAGCGGGAGTTTAAGGATGGCAAGATCCACGTTCTGAGTTGCTCGACCACTTTTGAATTAGGTGTGGACTTGGGCGACCTGGATAATATTTTCTTGCGCAATGTTCCACCCGAAGCCTTTAATTACGCCCAACGAGTGGGGCGGGCTGGGCGTCGTAGCGGATATCCTGGCTTTGCGATCACCTACTGTCGGCGAAGCCCGCATGACCTTTATCATTTTTCCCAGCCTGAACGAATGCTCAACGGCATTGTTCGGCCTCCG
>DYLX01000078.1 GCA_020721875.1 Leptospira biflexa | reverse complement strand
ACGCGAATTCAATTTCCAAGTGCAACAATTCATCCCTGAGAACTTCTGCCGGGGTCCGATAGCCCAGGCACTTCCTGGGACGGTTGTTCAACAGGTCTTCTACCTTGGCTACCTCATCGGGGTGCACCCCGATGAGGTAGCGGCGCTTCGGGAAGAACTGCCGCAATAATCCATTCGTGTTTTCGTTCTGCCCGCGTTCCCACGAGTGATACGGCGTGGCAAAATACACTTCCATATCGAGCGCCTCCTCCATCGCCTTGAACTGGCTGAACTCCATGCCGTTGTCCACAGTCATAGTCCGTATCGGCAGCTCCGGCCGATTCTGAAACGCGGCTATCGTCGCTTGGTTGTACGCCTCGGCCTTGCGGCTTTCCAGCTTCGCTGCTACCAGATAACGGGTCCTGCGTTCAACATGCGTAGCGATCCCCGGCTGTTTCCAGCGAGAGCAGCGCAAGGTATCGCTCTCCCAATCGCCTATTCGGGAGCGCTCCTCGACCACCGCGGGTCGTTCGCCGATTCTCTTGCAGTCGCGAATACGCTTGAACCGCTTCTTGCCGCGCCAGCCGTAAGTGTGCCGGCGATGCCCTTGGCGCAGATAAGGCTCATAATTGACTCCCTCTTTAGCCACCTCCATAATGTACTGGTAGAGGGTCTCGTGACAGACCCGCATTTCCGGCGGCATACCTTCCATCTTCAGCCGCCCGGCTATCTGTTCCGGAGACCAGTATGCTTTGAGTTTCTCGTCCACATACTGTCGCAGTGGCTCATAGGCCATCTTCTTTGCCTTGCGGGCTTGGTGGCGACGTGCCAGGGCCCGTTCGTGGGCCCAGTGCGCCCGGTATCCTCGCGGCCGATCATTTCTGGTGATCTCGCGGCTGATGGTCGATGGCGACCGGTCCAGTTCCCTGGCGATCTCCCGGATTCCTCTATGCGCATTGTGCCGAATCATGATGACTTCACGTTCCTCTATGGTAAGCTGTCTGTAGCCCAAGGCTTGTCTCCTTTCATTTTTGACGGTTCGAATATATCGAACCGGGCAAGTCCTTGGGCCTTCTTTGTCGAGTTATCCACAGGCGGGCGCTCCGCGAGAATGGGCCTCACCCCGGCTCGTCGGAGCGGAGCGACGCCCTGTGGGTAACTCGACTCCTGTTGCACTTGATTCTAGAATCCACCTCATTGGAAAAAGCCTTTCCCCGGGACACAGACCCCCGCGCGCCGGATGGGGGGAGCAAGATCCGGGCCGCCACATTTTTTTGTGTTGAAACTGAACAAACGTTCAGTTATGGTGTATGGTGAAAGTGGAAACAGAAAGGATGGAAGTTATGCCCAGAGATATGCGCATCAAAGAGAAAATCCGAAAACTCAGAGA
>DYLX01000015.1 GCA_020721875.1 Leptospira biflexa | reverse complement strand
CGTCAATGCGGTACATCCTTGAGCCGGATGAGTTCCGGCTGCGAATTTTCTCCGTCAGTGCTCTTCAATTCTTCCAGCAGTTCTCGACCACGTCGCGACAACCTTGAAGGCACCCTTACGAACACCTTTATATAGAGATCGCCACGCCTGTTACTCGAAATTGGTACGCCCTCGTTGCGTATGCGCAAGAGTTTGCCATTTTGGGTTCCGGCGGGAATCTGTACGGAAATCTTGTGCTCGTCCAAGGTGCTGATAACCACCTCTCCACCAAGCGCCGCGGTTACAAAATCGATATAGATCGCGCAGTACAGATCGTCACCCTGTCGCTCAAACACCTCGTGCGGGCGCACATGAATGAATACGTGGAGATCACCGGGCGGTCCGCCGTTCGAACCGGCATTTCCCTGCCCCGGCACTGTAACTCGCTTCCCATCTTCCACGCCGGCGGGAATGGTCACGCGAATTTTCTGTTTCTTCTTGGTGACGCCGCTGCCACCACATTCTGGACATGGATTCTCGATTACCGTGCCCTCGCCATGACAGACGGGGCAGGGCTGTGAAATCGCGAAAAATCCGGAGCTTCGGCGCACTTGTCCTGTGCCCTTGCACATCGGGCATACCTTACGGCCCTGATTGTCGCGCGATCCCGTCCCGCCACAGGTTTTGCAAGTATCATCATGGCTGTACGAAATCTCGATCGTCGTTCCGAAAATCGCCTTTTCAAAGGGAAGTTCTATATCATAGCGCAGGTTGGCGCCGCGATTGATGTGCGCTCCGCCGCGCTGTTGACTCGATTCGCCAAAGATTGAGCTAAAAATCGATGAAAAGTCTCCGAACCCACTGAAGAGATCTTCGAAATCGTGGAATACATTCGAGTAATCCTGCTGGGAGCCGCCACCTATACCCTCGACCCCGGCGAATCCGAACTGATCGTATGCCTGGCGTTTCTGATCGTCGCCTAAAACTTCATATGCCTCGGTGGCTTCTTTAAACTTTTCTTCCGAGGTTTTGTCCCCTGGGTTCTTGTCAGGGTGAAATTGAATTGCGAGTCGTCGATATGCTTTTTTTATATCGTCTTTCGTGGCGGTTTTGGGTACACCGAGCACTTCGTAATAATCACGTTTAGCCACTGCCGACCGTCCTCTCAATGAGCGAAAAGGCAGCCGAACGATGGTTCAGCCGCCTTCGCTATTTGAATTTGCTTATTTATCGTCGTCGACGACTTTGTAATCGACATCGTCGGCATTTTGCGTCTTGTCGCTCGAGTCGTAAGAGGCGCTCTGAGCGCCGCTATTGCCGGCATCGCCGGAACCGCCGGTCGTCTGACTACCCTGGGACGCTGAAGTCTGCTTATAGAGCTCCTCAGAGAGCTTGTACGAGGCCTGCTTGAGCGCCTCGGTCTTCTGCTTGATAATTTCGGTGTCCCTGCCTTCCATTACCGACTTGAGGTCCTTGATGGCGCTCTCGACGGCCGATTTCTCAGATGCGCCGATCTTATCGCCCACATCCTTGAGTGCCTTCTCTGTCGTGTAGATCAGGGAGTCTGCCTCGTTACGCGCGTCGATTCGCTCGCGCTCGCGCTTGTCTTCTTCGGCGTGAGCCTCAGCCTCTTTGACCATGCGGTCGATCTCGTTTTCATTGAGCCCGCTCGACGCTTCGATGCGGATCTTCTGCTCCTTACCGGTACCGAGGTCCTTGGCGGAAACATGCACAATGCCGTTTGCGTCGATATCGAAGGTAACCTCGACCTGAGGAACGCCGCGTGGAGCAGGAGGAATGCCCACGAGGTCGAATCTGCCGAGCGTACGGTTCTGGGCAGCCATCTCACGCTCGCCCTGGAGCACATGGATGGAAACCGCAGTCTGCCCATCGGCTGCCGTCGAGAAAATCTGGCTCTTGCGGCAGGGAATTGTGGTGTTCCGCGGAATGAGCCGCGTAAAGACACCGCCGAGTGTCTCAATGCCGAGCGAGAGCGGCGTGACATCGAGAAGAAGCACGTCTTTTACTTCGCCGCCGAGGATACCGCCCTGAATGGCTGCGCCCACGGCAACCGCTTCGTCTGGGTTAACACCCTTGGAAGGCTCTTTGCCGAAAATCTCGCGAACCATCTGCTGAACACGCGGCGTTCGCGTTGAGCCACCGACGAGAATAACCTCGTCGATCTGCGCGGCGGTGAGACCGGCGTCGGCGAGCGCCTTCATGCACGGCTCGCGGGTACGCTCGATGAGATCCATGCACATCTGCTCGAAGCGTGCCCTCGTGAGGGTCTTCTGCAGGTGCTTAGGCCCGGTCGCGTCCGCAGTGATGAAAGGCAGGTTCACCTCGGTCTGCTGCATATTGGAGAGCTCGATTTTCGCCTTTTCGGATGCTTCGCGGAGTCGCTGGAGCGCCATACGGTCCTTCGAGAGATCGATGCCCGTATCGTTCTTAAACTCATCGACGAGCCACTGCATGATACGCCTGTCAAAATCGTCGCCGCCGAGATGCGTATCGCCGTTGGTGGACTTGACCTCGAACACACCTTCGCCGAGCTCGAGGATAGAGATATCAAAGGTACCTCCGCCGAGGTCGTACACGGCGATGGTCTTCTCTTTCTTCTGATCTTTGTTAAAGCCATACGCAAGGCTCGCGGCGGTCGGCTCATTGATGATGCGCTTCACCTCGAGGCCCGCGATGCGGCCGGCGTCTTTGGTGGCCTGACGTTGCGAATCGTTGAAGTACGCGGGTACGGTGATGACAGCCTCAGTGACCGGTTCGCCGAGATAGTCCTCGGCGGTTTTCTTCATCTTCTGGAGGATAAAGGCGCTGATCTCCTGCGGGCTGTAGAGCTTGTCGCCAGCCTGAACGCGTACGTCGTTGCCATTATCGATGACCTTGTAGGGCACCATTTTCGTCTCGTTGACCACTTCGCTGAAGCGCCGCCCCATAAAACGCTTGATCGAAAATACTGTGTTTTCCGCATTGGTGATCATCTGGTTCTTGGCGGGCTGACCAACGACCCTCTCACCCTTCGCGGTGATTCCGACAATCGACGGTGTGGTGCGTTGACCTTCAGAATTAGCGATGACAAGGGGCTCGCCACCTTCCATGACCGCGACGCAAGAGTTGGTTGTTCCCAAATCTATGCCGATAATCCTTCCCATATTCCATTCTCCTTATCTATTACCTTTCAAAATTAATAAAATTGATCATACTAAAGCAAATCAGCCCTGTTGAGGCGATTCGCCGTTTGCGGACTCTGAAACAGAAGTGCCCTGGGTCGAGGGCGCAGACGCATTACCGGACGAAGGCATGGTAACTTTGACCTTTGCGGTACGGATAATGCGCTCGTGTAGTTTGTAGCCGGGCATGAACTCCTGGGTGACTGTCGGCATCGCAACATTGCCCTCATCAGAGAACATCGCCTCATGCATGTGAGGATCGAAAACACTGTTCTTCGACTCATATTTCGTAAGCCCGTACTTGCTGGAGAGGGTATCGTACAGCTTCTTCTGAATGAGCTGGATTCCCTCAGCCACCTTTTCGGCGTCGGTCTTGTGCTGCACGACCGTCTCGAGCGACCTATCGAAGTCGTCAAGTACTGGAATCAGGTCTGCAAGCAGTGTGGAAATCGCGTACTGCTGAAATTCTTCTTTTTCCTTGACGACACGCTTGCGAAAGTTCACTTGTTCGGCAAGCGTTCGGAGGTACTTGTCGTTGAGCTCAGAGACCTGAGCTTTGAGGAGATCGATTTCCGCGCGCGCGGCAGCGAGCTGCGCTTCCGGGGTATTGACCGCACCAGCCTGATTTCCCTGCGGGCCCTCCGCGCCTGGCTGTACTTCAACTTCAGGCACGAGGGCTGGGCCTGACTGATTCTGCGTTTGTTCTTTGGTCTGTTCCTGGGCTTGATTCATCGCCGCTGATGATGCGCCCTGTTCATGTTTATGCTTAGACATGCTTCACCTTGTTTGGAAAATAAATTCTGTGGTTATGCTATATGAACATACTAATGAAAATTCATAATCGTCAATACAAATTGCCGAACATCGAGCACGTTTTTTGCGCTCTCGAGCACGACTGTCACGCGACACTTTCTCTGTCTTGACTTTCATGGAAAGTGTTTTACATTTAATCGTAGGAGGATGAGCATTGCAGACCCAACAACGGCCGGTCCTCGCGCAACAACAGAAGCTAAAACTCAGCCCTCGTATGCTGCAGGCAATCCGACTGCTCGCGCTTCCGCTGCAGGAACTCAACGAGCAGATCCATCAGGAACTTGAAGAGAATCCGGCGCTCGAACTCCTCTCCGACAACAGCGAAGTGTCACTCGACCTCATGGAGGCAAGCATCGACCCCTCGAACAACAAAGACGATTCGCTCCGCGAGGCGGAATACTCTGATGAATCTTTTGGCTTCAACAGCGAGGAGAACGATCACAACGCGATTATTGAGCAGACCATTGCCGTGGAAGAGTCGCTGCAGGAGCATCTCATGAGCCAGCTTGGCCTTCTTCCGCTCAACGAAGCCGAGCGACGAATCGCCGAACGAGTGATCCAGAACCTCGATGAGAACGGTTTCCACCTGCTTCCCCCGCGCGAAGTGTGCCTCGAATGCGATGAGGCCACACTGAACCGAATTTTGAGCCTGCTTCAGCGCCTCGATCCGCCCGGCACCTGTACCTCAGATTTTAAGGAGAGCCTCATCGTCCAAGCGATCATCTCCTCGAATACACCACCTAAAACCATCGAGCTTCTTTCGAACCACTTTGAGAACTTGCAGGCACGCAACCGCGCGGCTATAAAGCGAGCGCTCGGCCTCGACGACCGACAGCTCAAGAGCATCATCGACTTTATCAAGACTCTGAATCCCTTCCCCGGGCGCTCGTTCTCGAGAGCGCGCACGCGCTATATCCTCCCAGACCTGGCGATGTGGCTCGAGGATGGCGAAATCCAGGTGCGACTCAACGACGAAACAGTGCCCAAGCTGGGTATTAACAGGCTGTACAGCGAGCTTGCAGCCCGAACCACTCGAGGCGAGGCGGAAAAATTCGCACGGGAGAAGGTCGAGAGCGCCCGCTTCTTTATCGACAGCATTTACAGGCGCAACGAAACCCTCCTCAAGACGGCGAACGCAATCGCCCAGGTCCAAAAAAAGTTTTTCCTCGAAGGGCCTAAGGCGATGCGCCCTCTTGCGCTTAAAGATATCGCCGAGATGATCGACGTGCACGAGGCCACAGTTTCTCGCGTGGTGAACGGTAAATATGTGCAAACCGACTGGGGTACCTTCGAACTGCGACGCTTCTTCACGAATGCGGTCAATCAGGAGAACGAGAAGACCACCTCAAAGGAGTCGGTAAAGGCGGAAGTCGCTCAGATCATCAGCGATCTCGAAAAGCGCGGCGAAAAAATTTCGGATCGCATCATTACGGAAATCCTCGCCCGGAAAGGCATCTCCATTGCCCGACGGACGGTGGCGAAATATCGCGGAGAACTCGGAAAATAACCGAACCCGCGAACATCACGCATGGCGTAGCCATTGCGAAGGTACAACTCTGTGGAGGTCATTATGAATATCGACGTTCGTTCCGTGCATTTCGATCTTAGCGATCAGAGTAAACAGTACTTGAATATGAAAATTGGACGGATCGATTACGCAAAGGATATGATCGTCGATCTCCTCTTTGTGTTTACCAAAGATGCCGGACAGTTCCGTCTGGAGGTAACCGCCAATTTCCGCTGGGGAAAACAGGCGCACATCATCGAGACTTCTCCCGACCTCAATTCGGGGATCGATGTGCTGATCGACAAGCTCGATCAGAAAGTTGTAAAAGAGAAAGAGAAGATTCAGGAAAAAAAGTAACTTTTTTACAAAGTACTACGGCGGCTCTTCTTGCATGAAACGGGCCACGCGGAGCCCCTCCGGGCTCTACCCTTTCGGGTCGGCCTTTCCAGACTGCCTCGCAGCCAGCAAAGAGCCGCCATTTTTATTCGATTTACGCCCGCATTCAGATGCGGTAAGATAATACCGTGAAAGATCAAGAACCTGTTAACTTTACCGTACTCGATCTGCTCAGCCTCGATTTGAAGGAGCAGAACGACCTGAAACTTCGCTGTGTCGCCGGCAGAGCGGGATTGAGCCGCGAAATACTTGTTCCCGACCTCAATCGCCCAGGACTCGCCCTGGCTGGATTTTACGATTCCTTCGCCGCGGAACGACTTCAGATATTCGGGCGCGGCGAAAACGCCTACATCAGCAAAATCGAGGCGGACGGCGTAGCAACTCAGATTTACGAGAAACTGTTCTCATACAAAATCCCTTGCTGCATATTCACCAACAACCTCGAACCGACTGAGCATTTTGTCGCCGCGTCCGACGCGGCAGGCTGTCCGCTTCTCATCACCGAACTGAGCTCGGTCGAGTTTTCGATCCGTGTGATCCGCATACTCCACGACATCTTTGCGCCGAAAATTGTAATGCACGGCGTACTCGTCGAGGTATTTGGAATCGGCATACTGCTGATCGGTGAATCGGGTATCGGCAAGAGCGAGACTGCCCTCGCGCTCATCGAGCGTGGACACCGGCTCGTTGCCGATGATGTGGTCGAGATACGCTGTCTCAACGGCTCGCTTCTCATGGGCCAGGGAACCAATAAGGTCATCGGCCACCACATGGAGATACGCGGACTCGGCATTATCAATGTGACACACCTCTTCGGCGTTGGCGCGATCCGCGATAAAAAGCAGATCCAGCTCGTCATCCAGCTTGAAGACTGGGACCCCAACAAGGTGTACGACCGTATTGGCATGGACGAGATGACCATGGACATCCTCGAGGTAAAAGTGCCGAAACTCGAGATCCCTGTCAGACCAGGGCGCAACATTCCTATTATCATCGAGACCGCGGCGATGAACGAACGCCTCAAGAAAATGGGCTACCACAGCGCGAGAGAATTCAACCAGAACATCCTCCGCTGGCTTGAGAGCGAAAGCGCGCGGACGATGTATTTCACCCGCGACGATTACTGAGCGGAACCCGACTTATTGAACGCCGAGAAATATCCAGGATAGTATGCGTAGCATAGGTAAAGCCGAAAATCCTTTTGGGAGCCTCTATGGTTGAGCTTGAGACAACAATAAAGAACCGCGCCGGCATCCACGCGCGCCCCTCCGCACTTATCGCGCAGACTTCGATAAAATTCGCCTCGCGCGTCTATCTGGAGAAGGCCGGCAATCGCATCAACGCAAAATCCATCATGGGCATTATCACCCTCGCGGCAAGCTTCGGCACCAAGATCAAGATCATTGCCGACGGGCCGGATGAGCAGCAGGCAGTCGAAGCGCTCAAGACCCTCTTCGAGTCGGGATTCAATGAAGAACTCGGCTGAGAGGGCTTGCCAAGTCGCGGAATCTATGCTGTATACTATACATGAGCACAGGAGCCTGCATTGAAAGACCTTACCGCGCGTCAAAAAGAAATTCTGGGATTTATCCACGAGTACATCCAGACGAACAATTATCCACCCACTGTGAGAGAAACCGCGCGCGCGTTTTCAATTTCGGTCAAAGGCGCCTACGACCACCTTAAAGCCCTCGAAAAGAAGGGTTGTATCAAAACCTCCGAAAAACGATCGCGCTCTATCGAACTCGTAATCCCTCCCAAAGACGGCGCACCCGTGATTCAGATTCCGCTTTTGGGCGAGATCGCTGCGGGCAAACCTATTTTTGCGGACGAAAACTTCGAGCGGACCATCGCGATCCCTTCAGACCTCATCGCCAATCGCGTTCCCCACTTCGCACTGAAAGTGAGGGGCGACAGCATGATCGGCGCAGGCATTCTCTCAGGCGATATCGCAATTATCGAGCAAACCGAAATCGCGAAAAATGGCGACATCGTGGTTGCCCTTCTCGAAGAGGACGTCACCCTCAAACGATTCTACATCGAAAACAACCGCTACCGGCTGCAGGCGGAAAACCCGCGTTACGCACCAATCTTCACACAGGATTTGAGAATACTCGGCAGGCTCCGCGGCATCTACAGGAGCTACTAAGCTCATGGCCGATACGCGCCTACCTCCGGTGTGGATCCTCACGGGGCCAGAAGTAGGGCTGAAAGAATCGTTCGTCGCGGATATCGTGGCGAAAGCACGCACGCTCGGAGGCGACGAGCCGGAGCTGCACAAGCTCTATGCGGGGGATGCATCGGTGAGCGAGGCGCTCACCTTGCTCCAGAACTCATCGCTCTTCGCGTCCTGGGTGATCGTCGAATTCCGCAATATCGACCAGCTTGGCCAGAAGGCTGAAATCGACGCCCTCGCAAAATATTGCGCTGCGCCCGCCGACCAGACCGTGCTTTTGCTGGAGACCGAAGGGTACTCGGCGCCGAAACCGCTCGAGAAGGCTGTGCCCACCGATTGCCGAAAGACCTTCTTTGAGATGTTCGAGCACGAGCTTGCGGGCTGGCTACGTCGCGAGCTCGGAAGCGAAGAGCTTTCGGCGGACCCGGAAGCGATCGAATCGCTGCTCGAGCTGGTGCCGCACGATACGGCCTCGCTGCGGGCGGCATGCCTCATACTGAGCTCGAGCTTTAAGCGCGGAAGCGTACTCTCGGTGGCCGATGTCGAGGCGGCTATCCTGCGCTCGAAGCCCGAGGACGCCTTCAGTCTCTTTGAGAGAATAGGCCAAGGTGAACTCGAGACCGCCCTCGAAGTGCTCGACAGCGTACTCGACGCGCGGCGCGGCGATGGAAACCAGATCATCGCGGCCCTCGTCTGGAGTTTCCGGCGCCTCGGGCGCATTGCCGACGCCCTTTCCCTCGGCGAACGCTTTGAAGAAGTCTGTCTCCGCGAGCAGGCGCGCTCGAAAACCGTGCAGCGCCAACTCCGCGCCGCATTGCAGCACTATCAGCCAGAGGATATTCGTTCCATCATTGTGGCGCTCTCCGAGACCGAAGCAGCCATACGCGGACCGCTGGGCTCGGCCTTTGAGCGGCAATTGCTGCATCTTCTTATTACCTCTATAATCACCAAAAAAGGACGGGGACTCGCGGCCGCCGGTTGGAGCGCGCGCAGCTTGTATCCTCAATTTTGAACCTAGGACACGATATGCCGCAGACAATGAGGACAATTCAGCTCGGCGAGAGAACAATCATACTCGTCGGTACCGCCCACATTTCCAAAGAGAGCATCGAAGAGGCCAAGGCGACCATCCGTGAGTACCAGCCGCAACGCGTCTGTGTCGAAATCGACATGGGGCGCTACCAGTCCATCAAACAGGAGAGCCGCTGGGAGAGCCTCGACATCATCAAAGTGCTCAGAGAGGGCAAGGGCTTCCTTTTGCTGGCAAATCTGGCCCTCGCGGGCTTTCAAAAGCGCCTCGGCGCCGACCTCGGCACAAAGCCCGGCGAGGAGATGCTCGCCGCTATTCAGACTGCCGACGAAATGGGTATCCCTTGGTCGCCGATCGACCGCGAAGTCCAACTCACGCTCAAACGCGCCTGGGCAAAATCGAACTTCTGGAACAAGTCAAAACTTCTGGCCAGCCTTGTTGAGTCGGCCTTTTCACGCGAAAAACTGAGCGAAGATGATCTCGAAAAACTCAAAGAGGGGAACGAACTCGAGCACATGATGAACGAGATGGCGGAGTTCATGCCTTCGGTAAAGGAAGTTCTCATTGATGAGCGCGACCGCTATCTCGCAACCAAGATATTCCAGACCTCCGAACAAAAGGTGGTAGCAGTGGTAGGCGCGGGACACATGAACGGCATCGAGAAATGGCTCGGAAAACTTTCGCGCGGTGAGACGAGTGCCGATGTCTCGGATATTGAGCGCATGCCGCAGCCGGGATGGTTCGCAAAATCTGCCGGCTGGCTCATCCCGGCCATCATCGTCGCTCTAATTGTACTTGGATTTTTTCGCGCTGGTGGCCAGGCAAGTCTGACCATGATAGTAAAGTGGATCCTGCTGAACGGATCGCTGGCGGCACTCGGATCGCTGTTATGCCTGGCCCACCCACTCACGATACTTGGATCATTTTTGTTCGCGCCTGTGGCAACACTCAACCCCCTGCTGGCAATCGGGCTCTTTGCCGCGGTTATCGAGGCACACTTCAGAAAGCCCACCGTGGCAGATGCCGAAACTCTCGCCGACGATGTCACGAGTGTAAAAGGCTTTTACAAAAACAGGATCACGCACATTCTCCTCGTGTTCTTCATGTCGAGCATCGGGGGGATGATCGGAAACTTTATCGCATTGCCGGTGCTCGCGTCGAAGGTAATCGGCTAGGCGAGCCACCACTCGCGCGAAGGTGCGAGATGGCGGGCGGGCGAGTCGGCTTCATAGTTATGCAATAGCTATGCAAGAGTAACGCGACGTAGCGGTAGCAAGCGCCGCTCAGCTCAGCTTCAACTGAGCGCCGCCTGCACCATCTCGGTGAGCGCCGGCATGAGTTGCTTCTTTCGAGAGAGCACATCCTTCAGCATGTACACGCCCTGCTGCTGCATCGGATAGCTGAGATACGCATAAAACTCGCGCTCGGCGCTGATGTAGAGAAGACTCTCGAGCTTTGTGATGTCGGTAGCCATGAGCGCTGCGAGGTAGGCGCCGGTCTCCGCACGGATGCGCGCAAGCCCCGCGAGCAGCTCTTCCTGGCGCGCAAGGAGCTCCTGCGAGCTTGTCAGCTCGATCTGGCTTACCGTGAGCTTCTTCCCTTGCACCTCATACTCTTTTCTATCCATGCGCAAGAGCTGGTCGATAGGCAGGCGTGCGGCAAGCGAAGCGGAGGCCATGATGTCGCGCCCCACATCTTCAATTGAAAGATCCGTGATGCTTGCCAGATAGTCCGCCATCTCGCGGTCGATATCGGTCGTCGTCGCCGACTTGAACACGAGTGTGTCCGAGAGAATACCGCAAAGGAGGATCGAGGCGATGCTCTTGTCGAGGGGCGTCTTTGTTTCCAGATACATCGAGGCAACGATAGTGCTGGTTGACCCAACCACGCGATTGATGAAGGTGATTGGGTAGGCGGTTGAGAAGGTGCCGATACGGTGGTGATCGATTACCTCGAGAATGGTGTAATTCTGAATGCCGTCGACCGCCTGCGCGAATTCGTGGTGATCCACAAGAATGAGCTCGATGTTGGGTTCACGGATGAGATCGCCCTCGGTGAGGAGCCCCAGCACGCGCTGATCTTCGTCAACGATAGGAACCGCGCGCGCGGAGGATGCCGAAATCGCGTGCTTAGCGGTCTTCATGAAATCGCGGGGGCCGAGCGGAGAGACTGAAGTGTCCGCCACACTCATTACCGGTGTCGAATAGAGCGCAAGGAGCGATGTCGACGAAGTGTCGTAAGACGAGATGAGGATCGCGACACCCTTCGCTTCGGCGAGGTGGGCGATCTCCTTAGAAGGAATAAAGCCGTTCGTGATGATGAGGGCACGCACGCCCGCAGCGATGGCAGTGCGCATTACTTCCTCGCGGTCGCCGACGAGCACGACCTTGTTGTGCGCGGGCTCGGATGAGATGTATTCCCTGAAGCGCTCATCTGAGAGCGAGGCGACGACAATGCGCCCATTGAACATCGAATCCGCGCTCCCTGCCACGAGGGGTTGAGCCTTAATCGTCGTGATGAGGTGGTTGATCGAGGTCGCTATGACCGCCTTCCGGTGCGGGTTGATCTTGGCGAGAATATTCTTGGCGAAGGCATTGTAGTAAAAAAGTCCTCGGTAATGACCCTCGGCATCGACAATGGGCATGACCTGACGTGGCGATTTTTCGAGCTGGGCCAGCGCCTGCCAGAGTGGTGCGTTCTCGTTGATAACCGGGGGAGCCTCGTCGATGTAGTACTCGGCTTTCGGGATGAGATCGGGAATAAAATCGGGGAGTGGGACACCAAAGCGCTGGAAAATATACTCAGTCTGGGGATTGGCAGCGCCGGCCCTAGCAGCGCGTACGTGCGTCAACCCCTGTGCGCGCTTGAGAGCCGCATAGGACGCCGCAGCAACCACTGAGTCGGTATCGGGGTTCTTGTGACCAATGACATAGATTGTTTTCGACATGGTCTTTCCTTATGCTCCAAAAATGAGAAGCGAATGTGGCGGAATGGGAATCGCGCCCTCCAACATGAAATGATTCAACTGTTCAGAGAGATTGATGCCGCCGTACATCGATCCATCGCGCGAGTAAAAGTGATAGACCTCAGCCGAGCGGCGGGCGCTGCGCTGCACCGCGAATTCGCGGCCGTCGAGCTTCGCGAGCCACTCGATGAGCTGGGCCGTAAACTCAGACTCACTCATTCGACCTGGCGGCGGCTGAGTCGCCCCGAAGCTCGCGGGATCGTCGGAAACCATGAGCTGTGAGCCGAACATCGCCGCGCACATGCCCACGAGGAATTTTTCGGTGTCGCGGAGGCTTATGCGCTCGGTACGGCAGAAAATGACATCGGGATCACAGAGCAGCAGGGTTTTATCGAGGAGCGCGCGCCCTATACTATCGCGCATATTCATTTTGGCGGAGGGCCGACCTTGGTGGCCGATCAGCTTGAGCTCAGGCCACTCCCAATGCTCCCGCGTATCGGCGCCCGAGCGCATGAGGGGCATGAAGGGCGCGGTCGGCTCGATGGGCGCGCCGCAGGAGAGAAATGCCACCATTGTGCCGTCGCGCGCGTGAGAGAACTCGAGGATGCGTGCCATGATCCGCGCGTAGTGCTGCCAGGCTCCGCCCTTTCTACCCGCGAATTTACCCCGCATGAGACCCGCGTACAGAAAATCGAGCTTGAGGTAGCGGAAACCCCAGCTATTCACCACCCTATCGAAGAGTTGAATGAGGTAGCTCTCAACCTGTTCAAGAGAAAGGTCGAGGCACCACACGTCGCCGCCCCAGTTGGGATTCCATCCAGCCTTTACCGGCGTTCCCGTTGCGTCGCGGAGAAGCCACTCGGGGTGTGCGCGCGCCGTTTCGGAGTCGGGCCTGAGGAGGAATGGCGCGAGCCAGATTCCAGGGATGAGCCCCTGCTGTCGGATTCGATCGCCCATGATGGCCATACCGCCAGGAAATTTAACGGGGTGCGGAGTCCAGTCGCCGACCATGGTCTGCCAGCCGTCGTCGATCTGAAAGACCGCGGGTGCGCCACGCCGGATGAAGTAAGCATTGACAAAGTTGTTGTTCGAACGAATCGCCGCAAGGTCTTCGCCGATGATCCGCTCGTCGATGTTGGTGTAATGATTGTACCAAGAGGCGTATCCACCGATGACGCCTGGATAAGGAGAGGAAACTGCTGTGGTGGGCGCGGGTGTGGCGGCGGAGGCGGTGCCTAGAATGGTGGCCGCTGTAACGGAATTGGGGATCGGCGCGGCGGGTGCGGCGGCTGGGGCAGTGCCTAGAATGGCGGCGGAGGCGGTGGAAATGGCGATTGGCGCGGCCGAGGCGGCGGCATTCACGCCATCCGTGTTTAGTGCGCTTGGTACTGGCGCCGCGAGCCAGCGGAGATCGTCGAACCGTGCACTTGCACCCCAGAGCGAGGAAAGTCTGTCTTTAAGCGAAAAATAGTTGGGCTCAATGAGAACCGAGACTCTGGCGATCACCTCGCCACGCTCGAAAACGCCTCCTTCGGCATAGGCGAAAACGCGTACTCGATTGTCGCGCAGCAGAAAGCTGAGAGGCGGAAGGCGCGCGGCCACGGGCTGCGGGATGGCGCGCGCGTTCGATGCGACTGCCGCGCTTGGTTCGTTGCCGTCCCGAAGGGTGGCAGTGGCGATGGCATTTTGTCGGCCGGTGGCGTCGACCTGGGAACCCGCGCCATAGTCGCGCGCGACATTGTCCGATGCGAGCAGCAGACGAAGCTCGCCAGCCCGCAGCCCGAGCATGAAGTGTGAAATGTAGTCGTGCCGATGGCCGAAGCGCCGCGCCAACTTGCGCAGTTCCGCCTCGGCGGGGTGGTCGGCGAACAAGTTGAGGTCGCGCTTGATACAGGCGCGGCGCGGCCGCTCGCCGCCCGCAAGTTCGCCGGCAAAAGACCAGGATTGCCAGCCATTTACCAGCACAAAACGCGATTTCGCACGAGACAACTCAGTGGCGCGCACCCCCGAAGCAGACTCCGCCCTCCGGCACTCATCGCCGAGAGTGTTGCAAAGCTCGCGAATTTCAAATTCGCCCAGCTCGAGAAGCGGAGCATCACACTGAATCGGCGCGAAGGCGCGAAAAAAAATGGTAAGCACGCCGCCCGGTATTCTCTGGTAACTGATTTCAATATCCCGATTCATTTGCCGTATCCTAACACGGGAATTGAAAATTCGGGAGTCTGCATACTGCACGAACCGTATTTTTCTGCTAAAATCCGCCCATGGCCCACTGCATTGTTCCTGAAGCGGAAGCGATTCTCGACAAAGAATTCAAGGTGCTCGACCGCGGCTTCGTTCGACTCGTCGACTATCTCGGCGGCGATCAGCGCATAGTGCAAGCCGCACGTGTCTCCTACGGCGAAGGCACCAAAAGCTACCGCGAAGACGCGGCCCTCATCGACTACCTTCTCCGCCACGAGCACACGAGCCCCTTCGAACAAGTCGTGCTCACCTTCCACGTCAAACTTCCCATCTTCGTGGCGCGGCAGTGGATCCGCCACCGCACCGCACGCGTCAACGAAATTTCGGGCCGTTACTCCGTGATGCGCGATGAATTCTTCATGCCCGCCCCCGAGGCCCTCGCGCCTCAGAGCGACGACAACAAGCAAGGTCGCTCCGCAATCCCCTTCGACGCGGATACCGCCTCGCGGATTCAGAAGATCCTGTCAGAAGGCTCAAGAGTATCGTACGAACATTATAAGGAACTCATCGACCTTGGCCTCGCGCGCGAAATCTCCCGCATTGCGCTGCCACTCTCGCTCTACACCGAGTGGTATTGGCAGATCGATCTCCATAATCTCTTCAGATTCCTGATGCTGAGGCTCGACATGCACGCGCAGCGCGAAATCCGCGAATATGCCCGCGTAATGCTCGAAATCACACGAGCAGTGGCTCCTGCAGCCACCACAAGCTTTGAACGCCACACCCTTCAGGGAGTCCGCTTTTCCGGTCCTGAAATGGAAGAACTCCGCCGCAGGCTGGCCGTCGACGCCGAGCCCACTGCAACGCAAGACTCCCTCGCAGTCGCGTCCACCTCATCAGTATCGCCGAAAGAAACGAAGCCCGCGGTACTCTCTCACCTCTCTAAAAAGGAACTCGAGCGCTTTGAGGAAAAACTGCGGACAGGTCGCCAACTTTAGATCCCCATGCACGCATTCCACGACGCGCATGTACCGCGAAGCTCGCGCGCGTCCCTTGCCTTGTTGAGTCCCGGCTTCGTTGCCGCTCAGCTATATCGTCACTCGATCGAATCGATTATGCTCAGGAATGCTTGCACCACACGCGGGTCGAAGTGCTTTCCCGACTGACTCTGAATATACTCGAGCGCCTCATGAGGAGTATGCGCGGTGCGGTATGGCCTATCGCTCGTCATCGCGTCGTAGACATCCGCGATCGCGAATATGCGCGCCAAAAGCGGAATTTGTTCACCTTTGAGCTGGCGGGGATACCCCGCGCCGTCCCAGCGCTCGTGGTGGCAATAGGGTATAACAATGGCCTCTTCCAGATACTTGATCGGCTTTAGGAGCTCGTAGCCGAACGAAGTGTGAGTCTTCATGATCGACCGCTCCTCCTCGGTCAGGGCTCCAGGCTTGAGGAGAATAGAGTCGGGAATGCCGATTTTCCCTACATCATGGAGGAGCGCGCCCCATTTGAGATTCCGCGGTTCATGTTCTCTCAGTCCAAGCGATTTCCCAATCGCTGCTGCGATTCTCGTCACACGCTCCGAGTGCATCAGTGTCTCGTTGTCGCGAATGCCGATTGCCCGCGACCAGCCTTGGAGGGTCTCCTCGTAGGCGGTTTGAAGCTGCCGCTCGGTGGTGCGCAGGTCCTCGATATACTTCATGCGGTTTATTACAATGCCCGCATACGAGCCGAAAATCTCCACAAGTTCGATGAACTCACGGTTGAATGAAACTGGAGCCTTCAAAGAGATGTGGAAGACCCCGATGATATTTCCTTCGACAATAACGGGGACACCAATATTTGCCCTGCCGGGTGGCACGAGTGCGCGCTTGGCCGCAGCCAGGAGCGGATCGCGGCGAAGCATGGGCGACAGGTGCGTCTTCCCCGTCGAAAATATCTTTCCGGAAATCCCCTCTTCAGCGTTGAGCGGAAGGTGGAACACACCGGTGAGCCATCCCGACGCGGCGCGCTTCTCGAGTTTATTGTTGGAGGGGTTATAAATCAGGATCGCCGCGGCTTCGGCCTTGGTCGCTTCAAGTGCCTTGTCGACGAGAATCTGGTAGAGTTCCTCGGGTTGTGCCTCGATGCCTATCTGCTGATTGATTTTATGCAGAATTTCGAGCCAGCTCACGCGCTCGCGCAGCGCCTCGATAAGGCGTACCGATTTCACCGCCATGCCGACAATTTCGCCGATTGAGGACAGGAACTTAAGGTCGCTCTCCGTAAAGGCGTAGGAGGCACTCTCTACCCCAATCGCTCCCTCTGTTCGAGATTCAATGATGATCGGCGCATAGATGCCATAGCGAATTCCGGGAGCGGTCTCCACAGAGCGAGGATCGGAGGGAAGATCGAGAGCGCGGATCGCCTCGCCCGTCTTGATCACTTCTCCGATCAGCCCCTTTCTTGTGCGATTGATGATTCTATCGAGTCGGCGGACCTGTCTTTTGTTTTCTTTCTCAGGAATTCCAGGAACGCCTCGATACGCGACAGTTTCAAGTATTCCGCTATTGTGCGTCGTAAACCGGATAACTGAGGGTGCCCACGCCTTCTCTTTTTCAAGCAACTCGAGCGCGGCGTTTGCGATCTGTTGAAGATCGCTCATTTTACCGACTTCAATGGCAGCGCGATGCAAAATAGCTAAATCTGAGCTCTTTTGCCGATTGTCAAGTCTCATCATGAAATTTTTCATTAAGGTGATCACGGCGAGGATAAAGGCGTTCCGGCGCTCCGAATCGTTCCGCAACATTTCTTGTCGCGCATCATGCGTGAAAATCCAGAAGAAGCAGCCCTCGAGCTGGTCGGCGTAGAAAAACGGCGCCAAGAACACCATTCGCTGATCGCCCGACTTAAGCGGTATCTTGTAGATTTTCCTGCGACAGGAATTGCATTCGCTGATTGATTTTGCTCGTTCCTGGAGCCAGATTCTGCACTGCGCTTCAAGCGGCTCGTAGGATATCATCAGTTCGCCCGACAAAGCGCGAATGGCGAGGTCAACTGTCAAAAATGGACTCTCGTGGCGATTAAAGGAAATGTAGCCGCAGTTATGTTCATCGGCGTAGAGAGTATGCATCGCGTCGAGCGCCTGCTTAAGCACCGAGGAAGAATTCGTCAAAAGATCATCCCGAACCGCAATCTCCATAAGTCTCGAGACCGCCTTATGCAGGCGCTCGCGCTGCTTGAGCGGAGTGATATCAATGATCATGGATTCGATAATCGTATCGGTGCCGCGGATCCATGAGGTGGCGGAAATGAGCGCATCGATCGAACCGCCATCGAGACGTTTGATGCGCATTTCCATGGGAGGCAACGAAGATTTGCCGCCCCGGAGACTCATCTCGCGCTCTTTGGCGCGCTGAATGTATTCGGGGAAGAGAATTGTCTCAAAAAACGGCTTTCCAACGACCTCCGCGCTAGATCGCGCGCCAATTATGTCCAAAGCGGTGCGATTCAATTCCTCGATGATGGAGTTGACGCTGATGATAATGCCGGCTTGTTCGGTGTCGAAGATATGACTCCACAATTCCTCTGGTTGAGCAATGTGCGCTATTATCTTCTGTTCACGCTGAGCCATTCTCGGTATCACTGCCTTACTACGATGAGTATCGGCCGCGAAACCAATTTAGTTAACAATTTTAATACGTTAATCGATACTGTTTATGTCAAACCTCGCGCATAGAGCAAATAAATCGCATGGGTTCCCAGCTCTCCCATGCCTTCTGCAACCATTTTCGCGTAGAGCTGTTCGGCGAGCGCAAGCATGGGTAGGTCGAGCCTCATTTCGTGCGCAGCATCGAGGGCGATACGCAGGTCTTTGAGGTAGTGTTTGACATAGAATCCTGGATCAAAATTGCCGCTGAGCATGCGGGGCGCATTGTTCGTGAGCTGCCAGCTCTGCGCGGCACCGTTCGAGATCGAGAGAAGGATGCGGTTTGGATCGAGGCCTGAGCGCTTCGCGTAGATGATCGCTTCGGTGGTTCCTAAGAGGCTCCCCGCAACCGCGATCTGGTTCGCCATCTTAGTGTGCTGCCCCGCACCTGCGCCGCCTTGAAGCACCACCGTTTTCCCCATCACCTCGAGGAGCGGTTTCACGCGCTCGAACACATCCGCGTCGCCGCCCACCATGATGGAGAGCGTGGCATTCTTCGCGCCGATATCGCCACCCGAAACTGGCGCGTCGAGCGCGTCAATGCTACGCGCCTTCGCCTCGCGGTAGATACGCACCGCAAGATCGGGCTTCGAGGTAGTGGTGTCGATGAGCACCGCGCCTGGCTTGGCATTTTCAATGATACCTTCGGCCCCGAAATAGATCTCTTCGACATCGCTGGGATACCCGACCATTGTGAAGATAACATCACACTCGCGCGCAAGTTCCTTCGGCGTGTCGCGCCACTCGGCCCCCGCATCGAGCAGCATCTGCGCTTTTCCCTTCGTGCGCGTATTGATGAGGAGCCGCTCGCCCGAAGCTTTGATATGTCCCGCCATCGCCCCACCCATCACGCCAAGGCCGATGAAACCGATTGTTCTTGTGTGCATTCTCAATTCCTTTCTTTCAATGAAGCATGCATATTTTTAATAATAACCTTCCAAGAAAATCTTGACAATGCAAAGCGCTGCGGAGATTATACCCTATGCGGCCGAGACTAATTGAGGCTGTCCCGTAACCTCCCAGCCAAGCTACTTTCTGGCATAATGAAGCCGGGGGTGGGGAATGCCGAACTTTCGCGACTACAATCAAACACAGACGGTACTTCGGCAGCTTGTGCCGGCCCAGCTACTTGAAGAAGACCATCCAGCCCGAGTCGTCAACGCTGTTGTTGAAAAGCTGAACCTCGATTCGATATACGCCAGCTACAAAGAAGAAGGGAAACCAGCCTACCATCCGCAAATGATGCTGAAAGTGCTGTTCTTCAGCTATCTGATCGGGAACATAAGCTGCCGCAAAATGGAGTCGGGGCTTGAACTCCGTGCCGATTATGTTTTCTTGTCCGGCGATCAGGTCCCTGATTTTCGGACCCTCAATACATTTCGCACGCGGCACATGGCGCAGCTGCCCGGACTATTCTCACAAATCGTACTGCTCTGCTCAGCGCTCGGGATGGTGGACTTCAAGAACCTCGCGATTGACGGGTAAAAGATCCAGGCGAACGCGAACTTCAGGAATAACGTGGATCGTGCCCGGGCGAAGAAGCAGCTTGCGCGGAAGGAAATACGACTCGCCCAGACCTTGGCGACACTGGAGTCCATCGAGGATGAAGAGGCATCCATTAACATGGTGGATGCCGATGCGAAGATCATGCGGCACAAGGACCGTCGGATCCTTCCGAGCTACAACCAGCAAAGCGCAGTGGACGGGAGCTTCGGGATCACGGTGGCTGTCGCTACAACACAGACGGGGGACATCCCCCGGGATCTGTTCGCCTTGGTCGATGCGGCGGAAACGAATGCGGGCAAGCCCTTCGAGTCTGTGCTTGCGGATTCAGGTTTCTCCGATTATGAAACCCTGCGTGCGATGGCGGAGGACCGGGACGAGATATTCCATGTTCCGGACAAGATGCAGGAAGTTATGGATAGCGGTGAAACCGCTCGTGGAGAGTATGACAAGAGCAAGTCCAAGGTGGGCGAAGACGGAATGATGATGACCTGCCCTTCGATGATGGTGATCTTCTTGTCACCAAATAATCGGTAACCTTCCCTCTTATCAGTTTTTCTACAAAACCATCTTTCCTGTCGAAAAAATAGACCATCTGGCCAATAAACCCTTCTGATACCGTATGTCACATGGAGGCCTTCCATGCACATACTCGGCTCGGAATGCACGATACCCCTTTACCGGAACGACGAACTTACCGCCATCACCTATACCCTTGAGACACTCCGCGTGATTTTGCGGTCAAGGTATCCGTTGATTGTGTTCGCGACAACAGGAGCGTGAGTTCCGTAATTGTTCCACCGGATACTGCCGTCTTTATTTCGCCTTCCCTTCGATATGTCCTCGCAGACAAACGACGTTTCAGGATCGGTTCCTTTTGGGATGTTCGCGAGAATCGTGTCTTCGGATATGTCGCGAATTCCCGCGATGGCGAGCGAAACGCGTATCAGCGCGATCTCGCAGCTGAGCATATATTTTTGTCGGTACGACTGCATATTGGCGGAAAGCCATGCAGAAACCTCGGTTTTTGTCGCGCATCCGGCGTTCGGTACTGTTTGCGCCTCCACTTCGGAGAATATATGCACGCGAGCGCCATCAGGGACCGTTTTGTAGAACCATTGCGCGTTATCGAGGGAAAGCCTGATGCAGCCATGCGAGGCCGGTTTCCCTAGTTTCTCTGCCTCATCCTTGATTATGACGCCGTTTTTGTCCATCGGCACTGAATGGAATAAATACGTGCCGCCGATAAACCCTACCCAGAACCGTGCCCCTTCGCCGTATTTCTCGGAATAAAACCAGGTTCCCCGTTTGACTCCGCTTTCATTGAGAATATAATCGCCAAGGGGCGTTGTGTCGTCGGTTCCGGGAATGCCGGTCGAGCAAATCATCGTACGCTCGAGATTCCCGTTCTGATAGACATATACCTTTTGATCGGCGATAGAAACTTTCACAGTCCAGGGTGTAGCCTCTTGAGCGGATATAGCCGACGCGATTGAAAGAACTGACAAGGTCAGAATACAGCGGATCAATACTATATGGCGTACTTTCATTAAAATGCGTTCCGGATTAGGCTAAGAATGAATGGCTCTGCCATATACACCGAGAATAGAAGTAGAACTGAGTACCCAAAAAGCTCGACGCCTGCGGAAATCCTGCCAAGCCTTGCCTCGTTACTTTTTAGCGCGAGAAAAATGCCTATGCGACCGAACCAGGCGAGGTATCCTGCGGCGATGATCGGAATGCTCATGCCGAGAGACATCGCGAATACAGCGAGGATGCCGATGTCGGTGATGTTGAGCGTGAGGGAAAGCACCAGTACGAGAATGGCACCGGGACAGGGATAGATGCCGGTGAGAAGGATTGTTCCAAGGCTCATGGCATCCTTTTTTGTGCCGTTGGTGCTTCGCACAAGCTCTTTGATTGCTCCTGCGACAAGATAGAGCGCGACTGCGATCAGCAGCACATACGCGAAGCCTTCCATGTAAACGGTTATATTGTCGGCCTTTCCCGAAATGGCTCCGGACACCCCACGCAGAATGAGCAAGAGAACTACGGCGGACCCGCCGTGCAGGATTGCGAGGAGGAATCCCGTTCCCGCTGGCTCCCATGCCGGTGCCTTGCGTGCGAGGTAGAGGGAGAATATTACCGTTTTACGGTGACCGGGTCCCATGGCGTGGAGAATACCATACAGGAAGGCGACGCCGATGATCCCCCAAAAGAGGCTTCGCGATCGACTTTCCTTCCATGAGTAAAAGTAATTTCCGAGGGACTCGCGCAAGTCTGCCTGCTTCGCGACAAGGTTTTGATCAGCCGCGCTCGTGCGTACTGGAGATACTTGCCGGACCGTTTTGCCGTTTGCATCGGTTCCGCCACCCATAAATGGATTTGCGGCAAGCTGCAAGGAGCACGAGAGAAACATTATGAAGGCTACGGTGAGCCTGATGAATTTTCTCCGGCTACTTCGCATAGGTAATCCTGATTTCCCGCGGATAATACGTCTGAAGACCTTTTTTCCAGGTGTAGTAAATGGTGTTGTCGTCTATCGCTCCGAGAGGGTTGTAATACACCGGATAGTCCTTGTTTTCAATGATCTGATACGTCGGATGTACAAAAGCCGGATCGTACGTCAGTTTTACAGGATTGGCGTCAGGATACCTGATATCACAGAAAAATGTATAGTCATACACCGAAAGACAGATTTCCCCGGGCTTTGATTTTGAGAGATCAATGAAAAAACGATACCACATTTTTTCATTCCGTATACCCGCCGTGAATTTGCTCACCGATGGCGGGTTAGTCCGGTTTTTCCCCTGCCGGATGAACGTGAAGTAATAGTAGTTTTTGAGATTGATAAACGCGCCGTTATAGACCTTCTTGGTCTCGGCGTCGCTGAATTGTTTATTATCGTCAGTGTCATAGGCACGGATAATGTCGGCGCTGAAGAACTGGTCGAAAGTCCATTCGATCCAGCAGCCGGAAAGGCTCTCCTTGTCCCATACGAATTCCTCCGTACTGGTCAGGAACATGTGGGGGTGGGCGGATAAAATTGTGGGAAGTAACAACAGCGCGAAAATGAAGAAAAAACGCATCTTTGTCCGTGAAATAATCATGGTCTCACCTCTGGTTTCGAAAAACATTTCATACTCGCGAAGGTAACGCCAGCCGACAGAACGCCAGCCGACAGAACGCCAGCCGGCGTACCATTATTTTTCCGCTGACGCGACTTCCGTGACGCCGGGAACGGTGTCCTTAAGGAACTTCTCGACGGTCCACTGCATCGTGAGCGCCGAAAACGGGTATATGTTCGGCGAATAGGTACCTTCGCCAATCATCCCGCGTTTCGATTGATTGATGATCTTGTTGAGGAGCCGCATATGTCGTTTCCTCTCCTCGACCGGGATGCCTGGCGGATCGCGATAGGCCACTGTCTCCAATGCCGCGCCGTTACGCGTTGTAACGCGGATCACTGAGGGCGCCCACCCCTTCTCGTTCGCGAGCAGCTCCAGTGTGGTATTCGCGATCTTCTGAAGGTTGCCAGCCTTGCCAATCTCGATGGCTGCACGGTGCAGAATGGCGAGATCCGAACTCTTTCGCTCGTTGTCGCGGCGCTCGCCGTCGCCGATGAGCATCGCGCGCAGCACCGTGTCCGGGAAAATCCAGAAGAAGCAGCCTTCGATAGTTTCGGTGTAGCGGAAGGGTTCCACCAGAACGACAGCCTGGCTGCCGGCCTCTGTGGGAATCTTCGCGAGTCTGGCGCTGCGCGACTCGCGCTGGGCGATCGTCTCTGCGCGCTTCCGGAGCCACTGCTGGCTCGGCTCCGGCAGCGGTTCGCTGGAGATCAGAAGGGTGTCGGACTGAGGGGCGGCGCTATTCGCGGTATCAAAGACGTCGCGCTCGCGGCGGACAAAGCGCACATACCCACAGATGTGCCGCTCGGCGAAGAGCGTGTGCATCGCATTGAGCGAGTGTCTGAGCGCCTCGGCGGCATTCGACGAGAGATCCTCTCGCACCGTGATCTCCATCAGCTTCGACACAGCCTCAAGGAGGCGCTCGCGCTGTTTGAGCACCGTTATGTCGATGAGAATCGACTCGATGATGGTGGCGCCATTTTTCTTCCACGAGGTGGCGGAGATGAGGGCATCGATCAAGCCTCCGTCGAGCCGCTTGATGCGCACTTCCATGGGAGGGAGCGAAGATGCCCTGCTCCTGAGAATCTGCTCGCGCTCTCTGGCGCGTTCTATGTGCTCTGGGAGAAGGATGGTCTCGAAAAATGATCGGTTGACGACGTCGATGTCGGATCGCGCGCCGATCATGGCCAGGGCGGTTCGGTTCATCTTCTGGATGATGGTGTCGACGCTGATGATAATCCCGCCTGCCGCGTGTTGAAAATGTGGCGCCAAAAATCGTCAGGATGAGCGATATGATTCAAGATTGTCGGGTTGTCGCTGCTCATATTCCAGTTCTTCACCTTTTATTAAGACTATCCCCGCACAATAGTATTGAGGCTATTTTCATACGCATGCAAATTTTTACATTACAAATATCGACATATACTCTTGATAGTTTAATACATCAGTGGCGTTATTCGGTATATATCAAACAAGGCCCTTTTCGTAGAGCAAGTAAATCGCCTGTGTGCCGAGCTCGCCCATGCCCTCCGCGACCATCTTCGCGTACAGCCGCTCCGCGAGCGCGAGTATGGGGAGTTCGATCTTCATCTCCCGGGCCGCATCGAGAGCGATCCGTAGATCTTTGAGATAGTGCTTGATGTAGAAGCCGGGATCAAAGCTGCCGCTGAGCATGCGGGGCGCGTTGTTGGAGAGCTGCCAGCTCTGGGCGGCGCCATTCGCGATGGAGAGGAGCATGCGGGTAGGGTCGAGGCCGGAGTTCTTCGCATAGGTGACAGCCTCGGTCGTCCCGAGTATGCTCCCCGCGATAGCGATCTGATTGGCCATCTTGGTATGTTGCCCCGCCCAGGTCCGCCCTGGAGCACGACGGTCTTGCCCATCACCTCGAAGAGTGGTTTGACTTTCTCAAAGACTTCCTTGTCGCCGCCGACCATGATACTCAGCGTCGCGTTTTTCGCGCCGATGTCGCCACCGGAGATGGGGGCGTCGAGAACACCAATGCCGCGAGTCCTGGCCTCGTGGTAGATGCGCATGGCAAGATCGGGCTTCGAGGTGGTCGAATCGACGAGCACCGCGCCGGGTTTTGCGTTTTCGATGACCCTTTTGCCCCAAAGTAGATCTCCTCCACATCGCTGGGATAGCCGACCATGGTGAAGATCACTTCGCACTCGCGCGAGATCCTGCGGCGTGTCACACCACTCGGCGCCCGCATCCAGAAGCAGTTGCGCCTTGCTCTTTGTTCGCGTGTTGATGAGGAGCCGCTCTCCCGAAGCCTTTATATGTCCCACCATAGCCCCATCCATGACGCCGAGGCCGATAAATCCGATAGTTCTTGTGTGCATCGTATATTCCTTTCGTTATTCGGGGGCCGTGACGGTAGCAGCAGTGTATATTTCTAATTAAAATTTTGCTATAGTTGACCGTATGAATATGCAGGAAAGGCTTGACCTCGCGGACCGCGCCGCCATCGCCATGCTCTCGGCAGACACCGAGACCAAGGATGCCGCGCTCGCACGCATCTCCGCATCGCTCGAGTCGAATCGCGCCTCCATTTTCGAGGCGAACCAAAAGGATATCGAAGTGGCGCGGGCCGCGGGGCTGGCCGCGCCACTTCTCAAGCGTCTTGCCTTCAACGAGCACAAGTTGACAGAGGTGCGGTCGGGTATCGCCGACCTTCTCGCCATGCCCGACCCTGTCGGCAGGGTACTCGAAGCGCGGCTTCTCGATGAGGGGCTCGAACTGCGCAGAATAAGCTGTCCCATCGGGCTCATCGCGATGATTTTCGAGAGCCGGCCGGACGCGCTCGTGCAGATGGCATCGCTCGCGGTGAAGAGCGGCAACGCGATCGTACTTAAGGGAGGAAGCGAGGCTCGCGCGAGCAATGCGGCCCTCGCCAAGGTTATTGCGGAAGCAGGCGAAGCGGCCGGCCTTCCTTGCCACTGGCTTACGCTGCTTGAAACCCGCGAGGAGATCGGCGAGCTTTTAAAATTCGATCAATATATCGACCTCGTCATCCCACGTGGCTCCAAGGAGTTCGTGGCCCGGATCAAGGCGACGAGCCGTATACCGGTGCTTGGTCACTCGGACGGAGTTTGCCACGTGTATGTGCACGAAGATGCCGATCCAACGATGGCCACCGCGATTGTACTCGACTCGAAGACGCAGTATCCCGCCACCTGCAACGCGGCCGAGGTGCTGCTCGTCAATACAAAATTCGCCGAAACCGGGCTTGTGCCATTGCTGCGTACGCTGCGCAGCGCAGGCGTCGTGCTCGATGTGTGCCCAAGAACTGCCGCGATTCTTGACAGCGCGCGGGCTAAGGATAGCGCATGGGCCGAACAAGGCGCTCGCGGCGCAAAAAACGCTGAAGCGGCCGCCCGCGAAGACACGTCTGTCATTTCCTACACGATGAAGACTGATGATAACTGGTCGGTCGAGTACCTCGACCTGCGCATAGCGGTTAAGATCGTCGATTCTCTCGACGAGGCCATCGCGCACATCAACCGCTACGGAAGCGGCCATACCGACTCGATTGTCTGCAAATCGCGCGAGGCCGCGCGCCGGTTCCTGAAGGAGGTCGACTCATCCTCGGTGTACCACAACGCAAGCACGCGTTTCGCCGACGGCTACCGCTACGGGTTGGGCGCCGAAGTCGGCATCGCGACGGGCAAGCTGCACGCGCGTGGGCCAATGGGACTGCAGGGCCTTCTCACCTACAAGTGGCTGCTCGAGGGGCGGGGGCAGGTTGTCGACGACTATGCTTCGGGGAAAAAACACTTCATCCACAGAGATTTACCGCTGAATGACTCCTCGGCGGGGACCTTTTAAGCGGGGGGCGGATATGGAAACGCAGGAGACTGGAGACGCCGTGGCGGCGCGCGCCGCGCTTGCGCACGCGAACAGAATCGTCGTAAAAATCGGCACCGCGACTATCACGAAGCAGGGAAAGGGCGGCATCGACACGGCGTACATCTACCATGTGGCTGAGCAGTTCGCGGAGCTCGTGCGCGAAGGCAGACAGGTCATACTCGTCACCTCGGGCGCGATCGGCATGGGCGCACGCCAGCTTGGGCTCACGAAGCGCGTCACGGAAGTACGCCTCCGTCAGGCCTGCGCGGCGATCGGCCAGCCTCTCCTTATGGATGAGTACCGGCGTGCCTTCGGCGTCTTCGATTTGAACTCCGCGCAGCTCCTCGTAACACGCGACGAGTGGGACGATCGCGCCAGTTACCTTAATCTGCGAAAAACCGTAGAGACGCTCCTTGAGAACAGTGTCGTGCCGGTGTTCAACGAGAACGACTCGGTGTCGACCGCAGAGATCGGCAACGCCTTCGGCGATAACGACAGGCTCTCCGCCTATGTTGCGAGCAAGATCGACGCAGAGCTTCTTATTATTCTGTCGGACGTAGACTCGCTCTACGACTCCGATCCACGCGAGAACCCGAATGCACAGCGCATCCCCTATGTGAAGGAAATTTCGGCCGAGCACCTAGCGGCGGCGGGCGGACGCGGTTCAGAGTTCTCCACAGGCGGGATGAAGACGAAGCTCGCGGCGGTCGCCATCGCGCGCGACGCGGGCTGTCGGGTGGTGATCGCGCACGGTCGGGAGCCGAACATTATTCGGCGTATCGCCTCCGGAGAGCCGCTCGGAACACTGTTCGATGCTGCGCACGCACTCAAGAATCGCATCCGATGGCTCAAGAACTCGCAGCCGCGCGGCCGGCTGACGATCGACGATGGGGCGCTGGCGGCGATTCGAGAGAGAAACTCGCTCTTGCCGCGCGGCGTGGCTTCGGTTGAAGGCGAATTTGCGCGCAACGCGGTAGTACTCGTCAACGACATCGTCAAACTCATCAGCAATTATTCTTCGGCTGAACTTCGCGCTGTGATGCGCAAGCGCTCGGAAGAGATCGAGGCTATCCTCGGCGAAGGCGCGCCCCACGTCGTAGCCCGCCCCGAGGAGATGGCCTTCCTCGACGAATGAGGACGCGGACGCCATAAAATCCCAGGCGCCTGAGGCTCCTTGTTCCCAAAAGAACAATCACCTCGACACCATAAGAACCGACGCCCCGGCGCTTGCCGAATCTGATTCCTAAAGCATCGGTGTATAGACACTCACCCTCAAAAAGCAGGCGGGCGTCTATTATCTTTTCGCTCCGCGTGCTATCATTCTTGGGTGGTTCACGGGTGCCACCGTTCGGCGTCGCCGCGCGGTGGAAAAGGGAAGACGGTGAGAGACCGTTGCAGCCCCCGCTACTGTGAGCCGGTCAGCGTTCGATCCAGCGGAAAAACCGCCGCGCGGAGGGAAAGCGCATATCTGCGCCACAGCCTTCGCGATTCACTGGGTTCTTTGTGCTCTGTGCGCAGCCCCGGGAAGGATGATCGAACAATGCGCCATGTGCTTTACACTTCGGAAACCGTACCATGCGCGCAGCCGGCAAGCCAGGAAACCTGCCCGGAACCTCATCATCCACACTCTTCGGTGGGAGGAGACGGATATGCGGCGCAGTGTCGTCATTTTCCTCGCTCTGTTTTTTATTTCGCTCAGCGCGCTGAGTGCACAGCGTGCGAATTTTCAGATCACCCAACAAAACGGCTACAAGCTCGTCACGGTGAGTAATCTCTGGCCAGGCGCGAACGCGAGTCGAACCTATGTCCTCTACCCTCGAGGCGCGCAAGCCCCGCGCGATGTCAAGGCAGACCTCTTCGTTCAGGTGCCTGTGCGCCGTGCCGTGATCTACTCAACTACCTACATCCCCGCCATCGAAACGATTGGCGAACTCACTACAATTGTGGGCGTCGACAATGCGAGCTATGTCTACAGCCCTGCCCTCCGCGCGCAGATCGCAGCGGGCACGACCGTCGAGACCACAAAGAATTTCATCCCCGATATCGAAAAACTGATCGCGCTCAAACCCGACGTCATCTTCAATTACGGCATTGGCAACGAATGGGATACCTATCCGAAGATGCAGGAGGCGGGGCTACCGGTCGTGCTCCTTGGCGACTGGAACGAGCAAGATCCCGTAGCGCGCGCCCAGTGGGCAGTCTTCATCGCTGCGTTCTACAATAAGGAATCCTCGGCGCAGGCGCGCGTCGATGCGCTTGGGAAGGCCTACGCAACCCTCAAGAATCTCGCCTCAGGCGCTGCAGACCGCCCTAAGGTTCTGGTCAATGGCCCATTCCAGGGCGTCTGGACAGTTTCGGGCGGAAAGAGCTACATGGCGCAACTTTTGAACGACGCGGGGGGCGACTATCTCTGGTCCGACAACGCGTCATCGGGGGGGATTACCCTTTCAGTTGAAGCTGCATTCGATCGCGGACTCAGCGCCGATGTGTGGCTCAATCCCGGCTATGGTGTACGGCGTATCGCCGATGTACGCGGGCTCGATCCGCGCTTTGCGGCGTTACCGGTGCTGCAGAACGGCAATGTGTGGAACAACGAGCGGCGTATGTCGCCCGGCGGAGGCAACGACTACTTCGAATCCGCCGTCATGAACCCGAACCTTGTGCTCGAGGATCTCATCGCCATCCTTCATCCGGAGCTGCTGCCTGGGCATGCCTTTACATATTACTGCAAGCTCAGTGAATAGAGGCGTGAGACTGATCGCGGGGCTCGCCTGCGTTGCAATCTTTTTGTCTCTCGTCGATCTCGCGACTGGTTCGGTGCCCATTCCGCTCGCAGATGTGGTAAGAGCCCTCGTTGGACGAGCGCCTCGCCCCGAGTGGGGAACAATTGTGCTTGTTTTCAGGCTCCCGAAGATGCTCACCGCGGTGATCGCGGGGATGAGCCTTTCGATTGCGGGCCTTGTGCTGCAGTCGATTTTCCGCAACCCGCTTGCGGCACCGGATTCTCTGGGCATCGGAGCCGGCGCATCCATCGGCGTGGCGCTGCTCATGTTCGCGGGCGGGGCGCTCGGCGCGGTCGGCGGCGGCGCCCAGGGCATCGGCACACAGACGAGTGCGCTTTTCGGCAGCCTCGCGCCCCTCGGCTACTCGCTCCTCATATTCGCCGCGAGCGCGGGGGCGGCCATAGTGCTTCTCATCATTCTCTTTATTTCGCGAAAGTTCGAGCAGGCGGTGACCGTGCTCATAATGGGAATACTGGTGGGCTACCTCACCGCAAGCTTCGTATCGCTCCTCGTGTACTTCGGTTCGCCGCAAAAAGTGCAACTTTACCTCTCGTGGACCTACGGTTCATTCGGCGGAGTACGCGCGCGCGAATTGCCCTGGATGGCGGGCGCCGCCGTAATCGGGATCGTGCTCGCATCGTTCAACATCAAGGCGCTCAACGCCTTCCAGATCGGCGAGCGCTTCGCATTCACGATCGGTATACGCGTGCGCGCCGCGCGGACAAGGCTCCTTATCGCGGCGGCGGTACTCGCCGGCGCTATTACGGCCTTCTGCGGGCCGATCGCCTTTTTAGGGATCGCGGCGCCTTACGCGGCAAGGCTCCTCTCGAAGAGCGCCGAACACCGCCAGCTGCTGCCGGTTGCGGCACTCGTGGGGGCCTGCATCGCGCTCCTTGCCGACACGATTTCATCGCTGCCGGTGTTCGGCGCGGTACTGCCCATCAACCCCGTGCTCGCGCTCATTGGGACGCCCCTTATTCTCTCGATGTTTTTCCATAAGCGCGACGGATCGAAGATAGAGGATTTCGCATGACCCCGCGCGAGACATCCCGCCATGTGCCGGGCATTCCCGACACCATCGGGCATCTTCCGCGCGAATCGCGCTCTTGGAGCTCCCCTTACCCTCAGTCCGCACGACGCGATGAGATCGGACTCGAGGCTGCGCCCATTCTCGAAGCGCATTCGCTCTCGATCGGCTGGATCCAACGCAAAGTACCACGTGTCCTGGTTTCGAACATCAATTTTAACGTAATGCCGGGGCATCTCATTGCGCTCGTAGGACCGAATGGTGCGGGCAAATCTACTCTCCTCAAGACGATCGCTGGGCTTCTGGCACCCTGCGGGGGCACATTCTCCATCGTGGGTACGCGCGGAGCCGCGCTCTCGGTTGAGGAACGCGCCAGTCTCCTTGCCTGTGTGTTCAATGAACGGATCGAGGCGGGATATCTGACAGTCGGAGAGTTCGTGGCTTTCGGAAGGTATCCTTACACCAACGCACGGAACAAGCTTACTCTCGAAGACAAACAGCACATCGCACGCGCGCTCGATCTTGTCGGGATGGGCGATTTCGTAAGGCGTACATTTTCGAGCCTGTCCGATGGCGAGCGGCAGAAGGTCCAGCTCGCGCGGGCGGTGGCTCAGGATACCCCCCTTCTGATCTTCGACGAGCCTACCGCCTTCCTTGACGCGCCCTCGCGGATCGAAATTTTTAGGCTTGCGGACCGGCTCATTCAGGAATCGGGAAAAACGATACTCATCTGTACACACGAGGTCGATCTCGCGCTGCGGACCGCCGACGCGCTCTGGGTGATCGACAGAGAGCACCGCTTCATGGAGGGCTCTCCCTCGGTAATCGCACACTCGGGGGCGATTGGGCGCGCCTTCGACCTGCCCACAGTGGCCTTCGATCCCGTGAGCGGCTCATTTCGCACGCGCGCGAAAAACTAGAACTTATACCCAAATCTGCGGAGCATTGCGCGGCGTGACACCTTGTCGGCATCGGACTCGACACCCTTAGGTGAGGAACCATCTACCACACCGAGAATACCCGCGCCCTGTTCGGTCACAGACCGCACCACTTCCACTGGGTTCGCGGTGGCGCAGAAAATCCGGCAGGTCTCCGAACTCGCCTTGATGCGGTCGAGCACATTGATAGGGTACGCCCCCGGCCCAATTACCAGGTAAAAGGTGTGGCCGGCGGCCACGGCAAGAGCCATCTCAACCGCCGCCTTGATTAGAGCCTGATCGGTGCCCTCGGTGCGCACCAGGCAAGGGCCTGATGCCTCGTTGAAGGCAAGTCCGAACTTTACCCCTGCAACCGAGGAAACCATGATCTCCGCGATGTCTTCCACGGTTTTAATGAAGTGGGACTGGCCTACGATGATATTGCAGTTTTCTGGAAACGAGAGCCGCACGGTGTCAATCGTCATCAATAATTCCTCCTATGAACATTGAAAAAGAGCATAGTACTCACGAACTTACGACGCCACATGCCCCACAGGGGCGGCGTAGAGCGCGAACATATCCTCGCCGTCAAGGCCGAGATACGCGTCGAGCTTGCTCTGATCGTAAGCTCCGATGGCGCAGGTGCCTAAGTTGAGCGCCTCGCAGGCGAGATAGAGATTCTGGCAAGAGTGCCCAGCATCGAGCGCGACGAGCTTGTCCGCCGCTTTCCCATAGCGCCACTCGCTCCGATAGGGCACGGCCGCCCACATGATGATACAAGCTGCATCCCAAAACTGCCCATTGAGGGCTTCGTTGAGAACCTCCGAGTCGTCGCCCTGGCGTTCGAGCACGAGCTGGTGCTCCACAGGCAGGTATCGGTAGAGCCCAATATTGAGCCCCTCGACCTTGTGCGCAAAGACATAGACATCGAGTGGATGGCGGGCTCCTCCAGAGGGAGCCGTCCTGAAAGAGAATTTGCCGCGGTTTTCTTTCACTCCTTCGACAGTCCAGATGAGGAATGAGAGCTCCTCGAGACTGAGAGGATCCAGAGTGTACTTTCGGCGGGACTTACGCGTGCTGAGGAGGCGATAGAGCGTCGAGGCATCGGCGACCCGAGGCAAGGCTGCGACGGTCGTCGCGCCAGATGTCGCAGAGGAAGACAGGTGCGCCGCCAGGAGTGCATCGGGTTTTGGTAGAGATATAACGCAGTCTTCGGGAGCGGGCGGTTCCTCCTGGAGCGGCGCAGGCACGCCTTTCGACTGATCCGTCAAACCGCTCTTCACGAGATGCCAGTTGGATTTGAGAAACCATCGTCCTTCAATAGGTTCGTACTGCATGTCAGACTCCTCGTTTTCCCTTATCTGGAGCACTCGCACCGCTAGCCCTCACCTGAAAGAGCGTGTCGTCGAAATCGCCTTACGCCAGCCCTCGACGAGCTCAACGCGCACTTCTTTGCTCATTCTAGGACTGAATTCCCTACGCATGCGCCAGTTTTTCCGCACATCATCGAGATTCTCCCAATAGCCGGTCGCAAGACCGGCAAGGTAGGCGGCGCCGAGTGCGGTTGTTTCGCTCACCTCGGGAAGAATGACGCGCGTGCCCGTGATATCGGCCTGGAACTGCATCAGGAAAGAGTTTTGCGAGGCGCCGCCGTCAGCTTTGATCGACGAAAGCTTGCGCCCGGAGTCGCGCTGCATCGCGTCGAAGAGGTCCATCGACTGATAGGCGATCGACTCGAGCGCGGCGCGGACAAAATGAGCCCGCGAGGTTCCGCGCGTCAAGCCGACCACTGTTCCCCGCGCCTCCGAATCCCAGTAGGGCGCCCCGAGCCCGACGAAGGCCGGCACAATGTAGACGCCCTGGCTGTCCTCGACCGAGCGGGCGAGCTGCTCGCTCTCGGCCGAATCTGCGAGCATGCCCATTTGGTCGCGAAGCCACTGGATCACCGCGCCCGCAATGAAGACCGATCCCTCGAGCGCGTAAGTATAGCCTCTGCCGAGGTCCCACGCAACAGTGGCCAAGAGGTTATGCTTCGACTCGACGGGGAAGGGCCCCGTGTTCATAAGCGTGAAACAGCCTGTACCGTAGGTATTCTTCACCTCGCCAGGCTCGAAGCACGCGTGTCCGAAGAGTGCCGCCTGCTGATCGCCCGCCACCCCCGTCACCGGAATTTCCGCTCCGAAGATCTCCTTTCTCGCCGTGCCGAAAAAGCCCGAGGAGGGCTTAACCTCAGGAAGAATTTGCGCCGGTACCTCAAGGAGGCGAAGAAGCTCATCGTCCCAGCGACGCTCGAAGATATTGAAGAGCATCGTGCGGCTCGCGTTGGATGGATCGGTCGCGTGAACGCCGGTGAGGTTGTAGATGAGCCAGGAGTCGATTGTACCGAACATGAGCTCGCCGCGCTCCGCGCGCGCACGCAGCTCGGGGTGCTCGCGGAAAAGCCACGTGAGCTTTGTGCCCGAAAAATACGCATCGAGCACGAGCCCTGTTTTCTCGCGGATACTCGTTTCCGCACCCCTCGCTTTTAGCTCATCGCAGATGCCGCTCGAGCGCCTGCACTGCCAGACGATGGCGTTGTAGACCGGCTTGCCGGTCGCGTGTTCCCAGAGCACCGTTGTCTCGCGTTGGTTCGTGATGCCGATGGCAGCGATCTGCGTCGGCTCTATTTGCGCCACCTCGATAGCCCCACGCGCCGCTTCGAGCTGCGTGCGCCAGATCTCCTCGGGGTCGTGCTCCACCCAACCCGGTTTTGGGAAAATTTGTCGGAAGGGAATCTGTTTGACGCCGATGATTATGCCGTCGTGGTTAAAAAGAATCGCCCTGGAAGTAGTCGTGCCCTGATCGAGGGCGAGTATGTAGGTTGAATCGCGGTCCATGGCCGCATTATAGCTCATTTTTCACGCGGCGGGAGAGGCATGTCGCGGTTCCAAAGAGAAAACCGCCATTAAAAAAGCCGTCCGGTTCGTGAGAATCGGACGGCGTATGTTGGGTTGATCGCGAAAGAATTGAATTATTGGAAAGTAATGGTGACTGATCCTGCCATATTGGCAAACTTGACTTCTCCTGTTGATCCGTTAGGATCTTTGCCAATGACACACACATAGTAGACCGCATATGGCGTTGTACTGATAAGCACGCTGTTTTCAGGATCCGTGCCGGTAACCTGATCCAACGGCAGGGCATCCGGTCCGAAAATATAGGCGTCGAGATCGCCTGTGTCCGATTTCACCGTCACTTGGGTGAAGTTCGAGGGTGCCTCGAAGCGATACCACTTTTCACCATTCAGAGCATACGTCGCCGAATCAGAGTAGATCCCATCGATCAGAGTGACAGGATCATAGGGGTACATCCTCACATCGAGATTCACCGAGCCATTGACCGGTACCGTAAAGTTGCTGACTTCGCCGGACACTACGGGCGTTGTCGTCGAAACTACATTGTTGAACACCGAAACCCATAACTTATCATAATCGCCGCCCAAGACGGAGATGGTACCAACTAGACTGTTGGTCTCCGGGTCGTAATCTGCGTGATCGAGGAAGTACGTGGTCACCTCAGACCCTTTGACAAAATCGAGCTCAACAGTATCAACAAACGCAAAAGCTTTTGAACCTGCCGCTTTCGACAATACTGTAGTGGGTTGGGCCACAAAAGGGTTTACAAGGGGAATCGATACTTTGACATTACCCTTTCCTGTTGAGGCGACACTCTTCACTGTTCCATTTGGAAGTTCGCACGCGCCAAGAATTAGGGCGCCTAGCAGCGCGAGCGAGAGAAATTTAACTAGCCTACTTTTCATAACTTTACCTCCGCGAAGCCGCATAACAGGAAGACCAACGCGTGAAGTGTACACTTTTTCTGCTTATGCAAGCATATTTTTGTTTTATAAGTATCGGCGAACTAATTGAGTTTGTCAAGCATATAATGGAGATATTATAAATAATAAAGATTCTTAAACATATGCACGAATTATACATCTTACTCAACTTGCCATTTTTGCCGCCGCGTTATATCATCGCAATAAATCACCATAAAGTGAGTGAAATATGATGTTTAAAAAAGTACAAAGTATCCTCACCGCGCACCAAGCCTTCGCTTCTGGTTTTTTCACGATTATGCTGATCTTCTCGATCAGTCTCGCGCTCTTCGGCTGCCAATCGACACCTCAGACCGCACGTAGCATTCCTTCGATTCAGGCGACCACTCCTCCCAATGCACTCACTGACGCGAAGCAAGATCAGTCCATCTCGATGAGGCCTTCCCACCTCGATGACACTCGGTACTGGGATCAAGGGACGCAGGATCCTCTTCGCGAGCTTGTGGTGCAAACCCCCGATCAGCTCGACGCGCGCGTACCGCTGCGCACAAATCCAAAAATTGTCATCGTTCAATACCACAATATCGTGTATGGGCGAACCGGTGGCGAATATAACCGTGACCTCTACAATTTCGAACACGACCTGGTGTTCCTCAGAAATAGGACGCGCATCATCGGAATCAACGATCTCGTCAAAATCAAGTCCGGAGCGATGAAACTGGTCACGGATGCGTCTATTATCACTTTTGACGATGGCGATCTATCGATTTACGCGATAGTCTTCCCGCTTTTTAAAAAATACAACATTAAGGCGACGTTCTTTATCATTTCGGACTTTGTCGGAACAGTCGGTTACGTGAACTGGAGTCAATTGAAGGAGATGTCCGAGTACAGGGATGCCCGCGGCGAAAAGCTCTTTACGATAGGATCGCACTCGCTTGATCATATGCCCTTCGACCAGATACCCGCATCGCAGATTACCTACGAATTGGCCGGCTCAAAATCAGCCATAGAGAGAAATATAGGAACATCGGTCAAATTCTTTGCTTTGCCCTTCGGCGCAGGCGCGGGTCGCAAGGATATCATCGATGCCGCGATCGCGGCGGGCTACCTCGGCATCAGAACCTCCACGCGGGGTGTCGCGTCACCCGACACGATGGATCTCTACAATCTCCCTACATTCTATATGTCAAATGAGCGCGCCGATATTCTCGCTCAGCAGATCTATTCGCTTATGGGGCGCTGAAGCGGGTTCGTATGTATCTGCTGCGCGTTGTACGGAGCGCCGCGTCGCGCACTTGCTGCGGGTAGTTTGGAATGGCGCGTCGCACACTTGCCGCGGGTAGTTTGGAATGGCGTGTCGCGCACTTGCCGCGCGTTATGCTTTGCGGGTGCGCTGTTTTGCGCGCGCTCCCCGGCTTTTTGCGCGCCCCGCGCTTTTTGCGCCTCTCGCGACTTTCCGCGCGCCGTGCTTTGCTGCATAATGCGGACAATCGCGCACGAGGGAGTAATCGACAATGGAACAGAACTACAGGGTGTTCCCCTATCGCTGGGTGATTCTTGTGGCCACTATGCTCATTAATGTGACGATTCAGATGCTGTGGATCGCATATTCGCCCATTACACGCGCAACGGCATCCTTCTATGGGGTTTCGGAGATGGCGGTGGGGTTTTTCGCGATGTCCTTCATGATCGCATTCATTCCGCTCTCGATTCCTGCTTCGTGGCTCATCGACCGCTACGGCTACGTGCCTACTGTAGGGGCCGCTTCGGTTGCGGTCGGGATTTTGGGCTTGGCGCGTGGCGCCGCCGGGACGCACTTCGCGCTGGCGATGGTAGCGACCTGCGGGCTGGCGGCGGCTCAGCCGTTTTTGCTGAATTCGTGGACGAAGATCCCGGCGGCGTGGTTTCCCGCGCGCGAGCGGGCGACGGCGGTCGGCCTCATTACGATCGCGAGCATTCTTGGAACGGCGATCGGTCTCGTGGCCACGCCGATGCTCGCCGCCAGCATGGATATCGCCAAGGTACAGCTGGTATATGGCGCGGTCGCGAGCGCGGCAGCGCTTATCTTCGTGCTGGCGGCTCGCGAAAAACCAAAGCTTCCACCCGATGAGTCGGCATCCCGCGAGCGTGCCTTCATGATTGAGGGGCTCAAGCATGCGCTCAAAACTCCCTCCTTTCTGCGCTTTCTCGCGATTGTCTTTGTCGGAATGGGCATATTCAATGGCGTGACCACCTGGGTCGAGGGTATTGTGCGCCCGCGCGGCATCGGCTCAGATCAGGCGGGGCTTCTTGGCGCGATCATGCTCGTAGGTGGTGTGTTTGGCGCCGTGTTGATTCCGCTCTTTTCGGACCGAGCTTCGAAGCGTCGTCCCTATATCATTCTCGGGCTTGCGGGCGCGATTCCGGGACTCCTGGGGCTCGCACTGACTCCTGGGTTCACGCTGATCGCGATTTCGGCTTTCGTGCTCGGCTTTTTCCTCATTGCGGTGAACCCGGTGGGCATGCAGTACGCTGCTGAAGCGGCGCGGCCGACTCCCGAGGGCACTTCGAATGGCCTCGTGACACTCGCGGGACAGATTTCGGTCGTGATAGTATACGCAATGGAAGCGCTTAATAACCTCACAGGCACTTTCACCGCGGCGCTCATCGTGCTCGCTGCCCTCTTAGCCGCTTCGGCGCTTCTCGCAACGCGCCTTAAGGAAAATGGGGTATAAGTCGCCGCCTATTCGCTATTCTCATCCGAATCGAGTTTGTCGATCGATTCGTCGTGGCCGTAAGGGCAACCACAAGATGCGCGTACCACGAACTTAATGGGCAGAATAATTTTCCCGCCTCTCGTCGCGCCGTTGCCCAGCATCGAGCATAGCTCCTTCATGGCAGCTGTGCCCATCTCCCGGAAAGGTTGACGAACGGTCGTCAGCGCCGGCGTTACATACTTCGCAAAGTACGAATCGTCAAAGCCCGCCACTGCGATATCCTCGGGCACCCGTAGTCCGTTTTTATGCAGACAGAGCATCGCTCCAAGCGCCATGCGGTCGTTCGCCGCGAAAATCGCATCGGGTCGGTACAGTTGAATCACTTCGCTTACGGCGTTGAATCCGCTCTTGGTTGAATAGTCGCCCTGGAGCCGCAGGATGCCCTCGGGATCCATGTTTCTCTCTTCAAAACCTATTCTGAAGCCGAAGTAGCGGTCGTTCGAGTCGATGTTATCTTTCGGTCCGCTCAAGAAAATGACCTTTTTGAACCCGTGCGTCGCGAAGTGCTGGGCTACTGCCCTGCCGCCGCCGACATTGTCGATGGTGATCGCTGGGTAATCGCGCAGCGGATTGCCGATTAGCACGAAGGGGATATTCTTTTTTTGGAGTCTGGCGAGGAGTTTTTCGTGCTCCTTCACGTGGCTCATGTTGCGAAAGATGAAACCATCGACGCGTCCCTCATCGAAAATCCGCTCGGAGTTGTTCAGGTAATCGCGGGTCATGACGAGGGCGTAGTAACCCTCCTTCGCGGCGATCTCTTCAATACCCGACAGAAGCAAAGAGTAATAGGAGCGCCAAGTTTTCGGCAACAGTATGCCCACCGTGCGCGCGCCTCCGCCCGAAAGTGCCTGCGCGTGAATATTCGGGTGATAGCCGAGCTCGCTGATGGCCTTATTGACCTTCTCCACCGTGAGGGGCTTCACGTTCGACTCACCGTTGATGACGCGCGACACCGTGGCCCTCGATAGGCCGCATGCGCGCGCGACATCTTCGATCGTGACATTCGTGGTCTTCATTTCGCTTGAATTGTATACCATCTCATGAGCCTGGGAACTGTGATGCTCCCGCCAAACGCACGAGCCGCCTCTTCCGCCGCCTCAGTCGGGCTCGTGTACGCATCACTCTGAAAATGACAGAGGAAGAGCTGGCGGACAGATGCTTCGTGGGCCGCCATCCCCGCCTCGAGCGCTGAACTGTGTCTCGTTTCGACGGGAAGTGTCGCGCTGGAATACGTCGCTTCGTGGATCATGGCGTCGCACCCGCGCGCGGGAGCCGTATACTGCCCTGGTCTGTAACGGATGTCGGAAGTATAGAGCAAAGACGCCTCTTCGGCTACAAATTTGGTCATCATGGTGAATTCGCTGTGATTTCCAGGCAACTGCTCGATGCGCGCGCCTCCATCCTGCCCGGAAGCCCCGCTCGTCAAATTCCACTCCGACGCGAACGACAGCTCAAAGTGCAATTGACCCGGATAGTAATTGAAGAGCGCGAGGAGCTTCAGCACTCTAGGCGTCAGCGCGGGAGGCAGGATGATTCTGAGCGGTTTACTTCGGTTCATACACTCGAGAGCGGCGATAAGCGCGGGAAAAGACCCTAAATGATCTGCGTGTTCATGCGTGAGCACAATTGCGTCAAACTGCGTCGGATCAATCTCAAGCTCGAGCATTCGGCTCAGCGCATTGTCGCCTGTATCGACGAGCACTATGCTCGCTCCAAGCTTTACTATAAATGAGGTATAACCATTCCCCGCGCTCGGTATTGCGCTCGACGTACCGAAAAAGCAAATTTTCATACCGTTGCTGCCTCAAAATCGCTGTCGTGCACAATAGGCAGTCGATCTTCATCAATTTTTATTTCGATATCTTTACCCAGTTCGAAGAGGGCTTTCGCCTCATACTCTTTTGCTCGTATAAAATGCTTTCCCAATTTAAGCTGGTAATCGAAGAATTCGCCCGTAAAATTCGATCGGTCGACTTTCGCCTTGAACCGATTAATTTCGGAAGAACCCGATGACTGACGTACTCGAGAATCGAGCGTAATGTACTCGGGGCGAATCGCCGCGAAGGCCTTTTCGCCTACTTTGAGGTCCGTCCCGACACCCTGTAACTCGAGCCCCTCTTCGGTCCTAATCACGGAGCGCCCGCCGTCGGCCTTGACCACGGCGCCCTCGATAAAGCAGGTTGTGCCCATAAAACCCGCCACAAATTTGTTGCGTGGCCGCATGTAGATCTCCTCAGGCGGTCCCTCTTGCATCATGATGCCGTTCCGCATGACGACGATGCGGTCTGAGATCACCATCGCTTCGGTCTGATCGTGGGTGACATACATCGTGGTGATGCCGAGACGCTGGTGGATCGCCGCGATTTCGAAGCGCATCTGCTCGCGCAGCAGCGCGTCGAGGTTTGACAGGGGTTCGTCCAGCAGGAGGATGTCTGGCTCGAGCACAATGGCGCGAGCGAGCGCGATACGCTGCTGCTGTCCACCCGAGAGCTGTCGAGGAAAACGGTCGGCGTATTCTTCCATCTTTACCGAGGCGAGCACACGAGCGACGCGCTTTTTAATCTCTTCCGCAGGAATTTTCCGTAGTTCGAGCCCGAACGCAAGGTTCTTGAACACCGTCATGTGCGGCCAAAGCGCGTAGTTCTGGAACACGAGGCCAATACCTCGCTTTTCGGGCGCTATATCGGTGATCCGCTTGCCATTCAAAAAGATATCGCCGCCATGAACTGGCAGAAATCCCGAGACCGAGCGCAGTGTTGTTGTTTTCCCGCAGCCGGACGGCCCCAGCAGTGTCACGAGCTCGCCATCCTTAATTGTCAGGTTGAGTTTGTTTAGCACGGTCACTTTGCCATATTTAATCACTAAATCCTTGAGCATCAATTGAGCCATAGAAATATTCCCCTTTCCCGTGGATCAGCCCATGCCGCCGACATATTCGGCCTTGAGCACTTTCTGGATGAGCAACATGAAGACGATGCTCGGGATGAGCAGCAGGAGCGCGATGACCGACGCGAACTGCATGTTGTAGCCGCTCGACGAGTAGAGCGTGAGCGGAAGTGTGTTGATAAAGGGCAAACCAATAAAGAATGTTCCCGTAAATTCATCGAGCGATGTCAGGAACACAAAGACCGCGCTCGAAAAGAGTCCCGGCGCCGCGAGCGGCAGGGCGATCTTGTAGAATGCCTGAAAACCGGTGGCCCCGACGCTGCGTGCGGCCTCTTCGAGGCTCGGCGGTATCGAGCGGAAGGTCGCGTTGGTAATCCACACACCGTACACGAGTCCTACGAGGATATGGATCAGCATAACGCCCGGAACGGTTCCGGAGAGCCCTATGCGCGTGAAGGTCTGCAGAATGTTCACAAAGACAGGCTGCTGAGGAAACGCGTTCGGAAGCAAAAACAGGAAGAGAATGATCGTGCCGAAGGGTATTTTGTACTTCGCGAGCGCGTAGCCTGCGGGGATCGCGATCAGCATGGCGATTACCACAGTAGAAACCGCAATGAGGAGCGAGAGCGTGAACGCGTCTACGATGCTCACCGCCCCAATCGCGAGGCTCGTCTTAAGCCCGAGCGCCTGCGCCCAATAGTCGAGGCTGAGGTTTTGGGGCAGAGGATTCGGCCAGTACCATTTCTGCGCGACCGACCATAGAAAGAGGCTCAGCATAGGGCCAATTACAACGAGGAATACGACAACGAGAAGCACGAGTTCGAGCGATTTTTTCCAGATTTTATTCATCGCGACTCCTCCTGGCGTGCTTCCTTGACCTTTGATCGTAGGTAGTACACCGCGGTGGCAAGCACGAGGATGTAAGAACAGACGCCGAGCGCGTTCGCGACACCGAAGTCCCGGAAGTAGTTCACACGGTGCGCGATGTCGACGGTGATCGTCGTGGGCGTTTTCCCTCCGATCAACATGTAGGGCAGCGTGAAGGTACCGATAATCTGCGAGTACACGAGAACAAGCGACACGATGATGCTCGATTTATTCATTGGAACGAGGACGCGCACAATAACGCTCGGCAATTTCGCGCCGATACTTCGCGCCGCCTCGATGTAACTGTTGTCGATCATCTGGAAGCCGCCGTGGATAATAAGAACTGCGAAGGGTATTTGCTTCCACGCGAACCCAAAGGAGAGTCCCGCGAAGTTGAAGAGCTGGAGCGGCCTTTGTAGATCGATTAGCCCTATCTGTGCGAGAGCTGTATTCAAAAGCCCGTGCGGCGCGAGGAAACTATTCATCATCTGGGAGACGACAACAAAGGGAATGAAAATGGGCAGCTTAAAAATCGCGCTCAAGAGCGCGCTTACCCTATTCTGCCGGAGCCTGAAGTACACCGAAAATACGACAGCAACCACTCCTACGAGCGCGGTGTTGAACAGCGTCACGCCGAACGTAAAGACGATATCCTTTTTATACAGCTCCCAAACTTTCACATAGTTGGCGAGGGTAAAGCTCTTATCACTGCCCGAACTCAGGAAGAAACTCTGAGCCACTGAGGTGATGAAGGGCCATAGGTACATCACCACCATGAACGCGACCGCGGGGAAGAGCATCAATATGTAAGGGGGGAGCCTTCGCTCCCCCCAAGAACTCGAATGGACAGTCGTCATTGAGCCCATCTCTCATAGGATTCGAGAATAGCACTGTAATAATCCGCGAGCGGGAATGCGAGCCCCTTCTTCTGGAGGTCGGCCGGCGTTACATCGCTGTAAATCTTGTCGAAGGTTGCTTGGGGAATGGCACCCTTGAGTGCGGAGCCGTCAATACCAGGGTACCAGTTGAAGCGCATCACGATATCGTTCGCCTGGACTTTCGGGCTCGTGACATACTCGATGAATTTGCGCGAGAGGTCAGGATTCGGCGCGTTCTTGGGAATCACGAAGAACATCGGCTGACCGGGCATGCCAGGCTCTGGCAGTGAGAGTTTGGTCTTCGGATCGAGCTTGCCATCGTTCATAAAGGTGAAGAACATATCGACCCAGACCGGTCCCATCCAGATCTCGCCTCTGTTGAGGGCGTCGAGGGTGCCGACGTTGCCTGCGGTAATCACAACGTTCTTGTTGAACTCTTTGAGTTTCTTGAACACTGGTTCCCACGAGGCGATTTCGGCTTTGTCGAAGGGGCCGGTTACCGCATATTTCTGATACTTGCCGGTCTCAGCGTACACCCAGCCCATTACAAAGGCGACGCCCGAGGCTCCACCCTTGATACCGTTGTATCCGAATTTGCCCGGGTTCTTCTTCACCCAGTCGGCGAGTTCAGCGTAGGATTTGGGTGGATTTTTTACATAGTCGGGATTGTAAGCAATGGCGGTCTGGCTCATGAAGAGCGGCATGACATAGCCTTCAACCTTGACGCCTAGGTCCACCTTTGCGAATGGTGTAGTGATGTACTTCCACGTGTTGCACTTCTGCGCGTAGGGCTGCAGCAGGTCTTCGCCCATGGCCCACTTCATGAAGATCTCGTGCACGAGCGCGACATCGACATCGCCGACTGTTTTGCCTGCCTTTTTCTCAGCGAGCAGTTTTTCGAAGATGGTCTGCGAGCCCGCGTTGCCGGGGCCTGTGTGGATGGTGGTAACCTGGACCTTTGGGTTTTCCGCCATAAAGCCAGGCGCGAATACGTTCTGCCCCAGCGCGAGCATGTTGACGTCGCCCGCGGTCATGAAGATCATTCGCGTTTTTTGCGCGGCTAGTCCCTGCACAGAGAGAAGCCCGAACGCGAGCACAATAAGAAAAGCCACAAATATGCTTTTCCTTCTCATATCCTTTGCCTCCTGAATAATGATTGTTACATCATGAGAGTGGTTTCATAGTGTAACATTTATATGGTGCACGATTTTTTCTACCTGTCAAGGCTAAATCGACACCAACTCTGAGAGATTCTACATTGACAAATAGCCGTTTTTCTTTAAAAATAGATTAAATAACAGTAAATATTTAT
>DYLX01000077.1 GCA_020721875.1 Leptospira biflexa | reverse complement strand
TATTTGGGGCTGAAATAGCCGCATGAAGAACGCGCACGGTTTCTGAGCTCTAAATTTGGTGTTGGAAATCCATCAAAAAGGAGTTCAGAACCGTGCGCGCTACCTCTCTAGTTAAGCAGATGCTGGGGCTTCGCAGTGTCAGGAGTCGTCGAGGTTTTGGTTCGTCCAGATGAACTGCTGATAAAGCTTAAGGCTTACCCGATCGCGGTTGGCATGCCCTAAGTGCTCCTATACGACCCGGTCCTGTTATGACACGAGAACGCTCGACTCGCGTTGGAGACACCTCGACATCGGGACTCACCAGACGTGGCTCTCGTGCCAACTCAAGACGACTCCGGTGTCCAACTCACGGGGTAATCACTTCAGGCAGTACCATTTGCCCGACGGCGTTGGGGAGTCGCGGTTTACGAGGGACTTCGAGCACCTGGTAGCTTTGGGCATGCGCCAAGATGGATAAGACCACGCATGACAAAACTGCTCGGGAGTCGCCTGGCGCACGGTAGGAACGCGTCGTGAACGAGTCGTCGCCGAAGAGCTCGATCCCAATCGCGCCGACAACCTCTTCATTCTCGGGGTCGATGAGATCAGTTATCGCAAACACCACAACTACTTAACGCTTGTCACCAATCACGCCACGGGCAAGATCGTCTATGGGGCAGAGGGGAAAAGTGCTAAGAGCTTAGATGAATTCTTCGATGAGCTGGGAAACGAGCGAACCGCCAAGATCAAAGCTCCCCACCATGGATCTCGCTCTGAGCCTTTGTGAAGGCCTTGCCCCGAGAAGGCACCTAACGCCCAAATCTGTCTCGATCCATTTCATGTGGTTAAACTCGGCACCGAGGCCCTCGAGGAGGTACGCAAAGACCTTTGGCGGGAGATGAGAAAACTCCCATCTCCTGTCTATGCCCGTAAGTTTGCTGGGGCAAGGTGGGCGTTGTTGGGGAATCCTCAGAACCCTGACCAAGCGTCAAGGACTAGCCCTTGCCGCTATCAAACAACGAGGGGGAGCCCTATGGCGAGCCTATGAGATGAAGGAATCCCTGCGGGCGATCTTTGCTGGTGACCTCGAGATCGACGAGGTGAACGAGATGCTCGATCACTGGTGCAAGCGAGCCTCACGTTCGAGACTATCGAGTTTCATCCGGCTATCAAAGACCATCCGTACTCATAGAGACTCGATACTTGCCTCCATCAGACTTGGGGTATCCAACGGGAGGGTTGAGGGGCTGAAACGCATGAGTTCGCTCCATCATTGCCCGCTCCTATGGGTTTCACTCCGCCAAGGCTACCCTGGCCCTGGTGATGCTAGCTTCTCGGACCGATTGACTTAAAGTTACCCTATGAAAGGGCGAGTTTATCCACATGAATGTCAATAGAGCC
>DYLX01000043.1 GCA_020721875.1 Leptospira biflexa | reverse complement strand
TGGGCGATATTGGATTTGAACCAATGACTTCCACCGTGTGAAGGTGGCACTCTCCCACTGAGTTAATCGCCCACTCAGCACTCTTGGGCCGCATCCTAACAAACGATGCCGCCCAATGTCAAGGATAGATAAAAAAAGAGGCGTTCTGTGAGATTCGATGAGCCGGTTCCCTTGGGTAAATCAGCAAAGCAGGCTACACCCGCTCCAGTGGTAAAGCATACTGAGCCGGTGCTTTCCGTTCCGCATGATGACCGAGAGGTGCAGGCTGTGGCTCACCTTCATTCCCTTCTCCGCTCGCCACACGAAGAGCTCCAGATCGAACTCACACGCAAGGCGCTCCACCTGCTCATTCTCTTCTGTGTGCCACTCCTCGATGTCGCCGCGTGGCTTCCCATTGCGGCGCTTCTCTTGGGGATAGGCATCTACACCATGAGTGAACTCTTCCGGCACCGAGGAATCATTGTGCCAATTATCGCTCCCCTCACCGCGGCTGCGGCTCGGCGGCGCGATGGCAATCGTTTTGTGTGGGGACCCATTACTCTCGCAATCGGTGCACTCATCGCAGTGCTCATCTTCGATCCGCTTCAAGCAAAAATCGCGATTTTTGCCCTCGGCATCGGCGACAGTTTTTCGAGTCTCATCGGTAAAGCATTCGGACGACTCCCTATGCCGCTCTCCGGCGGAAAATCCGTGGAAGGCTCATTGTGCTGTTTCGCTTCGGTGCTTCTGGCGATCTTTCTGCTCACAGGAAAATTTGTTGCCTCATGCATCATCGCGCTCGTCACCACTGCCACTGAGTTCTGGCCAACCAAGGACTGGGACAACATTCTTATACCGCTTGTAGCAGGAATCGCCGCATCGATCGTGCTGTAACCAACCAAGCGCCTCGCCCATGACGCTGTGCGTGCGAGTTGGCATGCCAAGCCACTATTTCCAGAGATAAATGCGATGCAACTTCTGAATCGCCATAAATACACAGAGAGAGAAGCATAGCGTGCCTAAAAGACTCCAGAAAAAAGGCCGCTGGTCCCAAAGCCACACCCATACGGCGCCCGCGGCGGTAAGAGCGACACCGACGAGGGCATATGAAACATCCTCCTTTAAGCGCGCTGCAACGAGGTAGTCGACAAGGTTGATCGCAAGAAGAGCGCCCGTGACAATCATCGTGATCTCACTATAGCCCGCTTGCAGCATAAAGGAGGACTGAAAACGGTCGATGCTGATTGGCATGAGCATTGCGATCATCGCCCCAAAGAGGAGGGAAAGCATGTACCCAGTCTGAGGCCTCTCGTGCCCGATTCCGACCGCGTAGAGACCTGAAATGAAAAGCGCGATAAGCCCCGAAAAGCGGGCACCATATACTATCCGCGTCAGCGACACGAGCGCACCGATAGAGGTGCTGCGCTGGGCCACGAGAAGCATCATGAGGCGAAGCGTCTCGACATCGACGAGCACGGCCCACAGTGCTAAGAGGTACACTTCCGCCGAAACGGTCTTCTGAAAGGTAAAGAGCACTGTCACCAACAGGGTGCATATTCCGAGACTAAGCGCTATCATTTCGAAGGCTGCAGCGAGGTGAATCCCAATCGGTGTGCTGAAAAGGAAATATTCGGTGTAAAGCCGCGCGTCCGCGAGGAAAAAGGGCAATCTCTTGTCGGTTCCTATCCTGATACTGAGCCCGATGGCGCCAATGAGCACCGCTACGCTTACCATCGAGAGAATCCAATAGGTAAAGCGAAAATTACGCGTCGTCACTAGTCTATCTTACTTCATTCCATCGATTGATTGAAGCATGACTTTTCACTATAGTAGGGCGAATTCACAGTACCAGAGGTATCGAACATGGCTGAAAAAATCACCGCGAGAGAAGTCGACTACTCACAGTGGTACATCGACATCATCCTGAACGCTAAACTTGCGGACTACTCGCCCGTCAAAGGCAGCATGGTGATCCGACCGCGCGGCTATGCGATCTGGGAAAAAATTCGTGATGAATTCGACCGGCGCTTCAAGGAGACCGGCCACGAGAACGCATACTTTCCCCTCCTCATCCCAATGAGCTTTCTCAAAAAGGAAGCTGAGCATGTCGAAGGTTTCGCGCCCGAGCTCGCGGTGGTGACGCATGGCGGCGGCGAGAAGCTTGAAGAGCCCTACTGCGTGCGCCCGACCAGCGAAACCATCATCTGGGCAATGTACCGAAACTGGATCCATTCCTGGCGCGATCTCCCGCTCCTCATCAACCAGTGGGCAAACGTCATGCGCTGGGAGAAGCGCACGCGGCTCTTCCTCCGTACTTCGGAATTCCTCTGGCAGGAAGGGCACACCGCCCACGAGACCGAGCACGAGGCGCGCGAAGAGACGCTCCGGATGCTCGAAGTGTACCGCGACGTGGTTGAGCGCCACCTCGCAGTACCCGTCGTTCCCGGCATGAAGAGCGAGAGCGAAAAGTTCGCCGGCGCAGTCGAAACCTACACCATCGAGGCGATGATGCAGGACAAGAAGGCCCTCCAGGCGGGCACGAGCCACTTTCTCGGCCAGAACTTCGCTCGAGCCTTCGATGTGCAGTTCCAGAACCGCCAGGGCGAGCTTGACTATGTCTGGGCAACGAGCTGGGGTGTTTCGACGCGCCTCGTGGGCGCCGTCATCATGACGCACTCCGACGACAAAGGCCTTGTGCTTCCCCCGACACTCTCTCCCGAAGACGCAGTAATCATCCCTATATATCGTAACGACTCCAAGGCGGCCGTTACCGCGTACGCCGAAAAACTCCAGACTGAACTCAAGGCCGCAGGCTTCAAGGTCGTGGTCGACATCGACGATTCTTCGAGCCCGGGCTGGAAGTTCGCCGAGTGGGAAATGAAGGGCACGCCTGTGCGTATTGAAATTGGCCCCCGCGACATGCAGTCCGGGCAGGTGGTCATGGTCCGCCGCGACACCGGCGAAAAACTCTTTGTGCCTTTGGCGCAGGTTCCCGCGAAGCTCAAGGAACTGCAGGGGCTCATCCAGACCTCGCTTTTTGAGCGTGCCAAAACCTTCCGTGACCAAAATACTGTCCCTGTGGCCGATCTATCGGGGCTCATTGAATTCTTCGGGGTGGAGACCGCCGGCACAAGTGGCGCTAAGGGCGGCTTTGCGGAGGCGCTCTGGTGTGGTTCGGCAGAATGCGAGGCTTTACTCAAGGATACTACCAAGGCGACGCTGCGCTGCATCCCCTTAGGGAAACAGGAGCACCTCGAAGGGAAGTGCGCGATCTGCGGTGCTCCCGCGAAGTACCGCGCGCTCTTCGCCCGTAATTACTAAAAAAGGGAGCGGCCAGGCGCTTTGCCCGGCCGCTTCTGTATTGTTTACGCGTTCAGTGTGACACGAAAACCTCAGCGCATTCATGCCGCGAGTGTTCGCACCGCCCTCATGCGCTCAGAGACCACTCCCCGACGAACTCGCCCAGAGGTCCTGCACAAAGAAATTGACGACATCCTTCTGTGAAGAGGCGAGTACGACCTGACTCTGCTGGCTGCTCGTTGTGGTAATGCTGACCGCCGTCGGAGTTTGAGTCGAAGACCACGAGTCGATGAGGGCAACATCGCTTGAGGAACGGCTGTTCCACGCGATGCCGATCCAAAAGCTCGCTGCTGCCGCGATCGCCAGTGCCGCCGCCGAAAAAACATAGCGCCGTACCTTTTTCGGCTGCTGATCCGCCTTTTTGTACACCTGCGCGAAATCGGGGAAGGAGGGTGAGGAAGCCATCGCGGCATCCTTCATCGCCTTTTTTAATTCGATCGTTTTTCTTTCAGTGGAGCTCATACCCCATCTCCCTGAGCAGCACGCTCATCTTATCCCTCGCGCGGAAAAGCCGCGACTTGATCGTTCCCACCGGCATTCCATACATCGAGCTCAACTCAGAGAGCCCCTTATCCTCAACCTCGTGGAGATAGAGCATCGCACGGTCCTCGGGTTCAAGCTGGCTCATTGCCTGGGCGAGCATCTGACTCGCTTCTTGGCGAAGGGCATTCACTTCGCCGGCCTCATGGTGGCTTTCGAAGCCTAGAGTGTCGAACTCTTCCACCTGGACGTTACGCGAGTGATGCCGCGCGTGAGAGCGCATCACATCGGAGCTCGTGGTCCGGCAGATGCCGTAGAGATAACCGCCAAGCGGACTCTCTCTCCGCCAACGCGGCAACGCCTTGTAGATTCGGATAAGCGATTCCTGGGCAGCTTCTTCGGCAAGCTCGGGATCGAAGCCCACAAATGAGGCACAATAACCCCGGAGACGATCCCACCAGCGCCACATGAGGCGTTCGAACGCGCCCTTATCACCCTTGGAGGCGTTTGCGGCGAGCTCAAGATCGAGAGGTTCATCTGCCGCCGCGGACAGTCTCGCGCCTTCGTGCAAGCTCGGATCGAGACGACCGTTGTCTTTTTTCCCCTGGCTCATGCGCCGCACCAACACACTGTCATACATAGTAATATACTGCTTTTAAGATTTAAACCCTACATGATGCGCCGGAGCGCAGCGAGAAGTCTCGAGTAACGGTTGGCATCCTGGGCGCTGAGACCTTTTGCGCTGAATGAGTTTGCGAATTTGCCCGCCCGCTCGGACATGCGCGCTTCGCGAACGAGGAGAAGAATCGACTGCCAACGATCTTCACCGAACACGCCGCGGATCGCGACCTGGCGCTTGATCTGGATCATACGTATCTCTTTTTCATACATGAGGCTCTTCGAAATAAGGCTCTCGATCGCACTCATGTCTGGAGTCGCATCGAGGAGGAGATTCGCGACCTTGGTCTGCAGAATCGTGATCTCATTCTGCGATTTCTCCAGGTTGATTTCATCGGTTTCGAGAATTTTATCGAGTTTGTCGAGGTCATTGTCAGTGAGATTGAGGCTCTTAAACAGCTCGCGAACAGCCGCAGGCCCCATGACTCCCTGTGATCCCATTCCCATCCCCATGCCAGGTCCGCCCTGCGCGCTCACCGTAGGCACACTCACCAGCGCCGCGATCGCCGCGAAACAGAGAGCCGCGAATATCCTGGTCCGTTGTACACTCATCAAAATCCTCCAAATCATCTATACAATTGTCGTTCATTCCACCGAAACGGTTCCAAAATTATAGCACGCCGAAAAAAAAGCCGCCCAGCGGCAAGCGCCAGACGGCCTTTCATCGCTCTTCAGTGCGGAATTACTGCGCTGAGGGTGCCTGGAAAATCGCGTTGATATCCACGATGGCCTGAGCGCGGATCTCCTGAATCTGCTTCTGAAGGTCGCCGATCTTGGCGATGTCGGCATCGATTTTCGCCTTGTCGGGGCTCGCGCTCCAGAGTTGGGTGTTGAGGTCGAGCCTCACGGCGCGTACTTCGTTCTGAAGGGGCAACACCTTTGCGGCGGAGTCCTGCACGATCTTGTCTACTTTTGCCTTGTCCGCGGTAGAAAGCTTCTGGTACTGGAAATAGTGGAGCGCGCCATAGCCGCTCGATCCCATCATTCGCATACCACCGAAAAATCCCGGATTCGTGTTGAGCCCTTTAGCTCCGCCGCGCAGACCATACCCAAAGGCTCCGGTCCCTGGCGTCATCGGCACGGTATTGTAGCCGTACCCGTAGCCATAGTTGTAGCCGTACCCTGGAGTCGTGGCGCGCGGGCCTCCCATCCGGCCGTACCCCTGCGCAAACGCGCCAGCGGTCGCGGCGAGAAGCATAGCACCCGCCATCAGAAGCACAATCGCCTTTCTTGATGTTCTCATATCCTTCCTCCCATGAAGGTTTTTGTTGTTCACATAGTTGTCGCCGGGAAGAAGATTTCGGTTGCGCGGATAACACATTTTTATTTTTTACCGTGAGGACCAGCGCTCTGGCCGGCCTGACCGTTTGATTCGTACCGCAAGCCCTGTATGCCTTGCGTGTCGCCCGAGGCGCTCCCATTACCGCTTGAGCTCTGATCAACCTCTGGCTTGCCGAGCTCCTGTTTTACGTCCTGGGCCTTGCCGTCTTGAGCCTTGCTGCCCTGGACATTGTCGGAAGATTTTGAGGAGACTTCCGATACTTGTCCTTCTGAGAGCTTCGACGCATTTCTCGCCGCGACCATTGGTTCAAATTGATTTTCTGAAAGGGAGCTCGAGATGAGCTCCGACGCGAGGCTGAGGCGCTCTTGTTCTGTCATTTCCGACTGTGCATTCGCCGTGGCGATCGTCGCAAGTGCTGCAAGCGCCCTCCTTACCGCATTTGCACTCTTGCCGCTCTTTGCCACCCCAGCCTGTAGCGCACCGCGCATCTCAGCCTCAGTGAGGCCGGCTCTCATAAAGATGAGCATCTGTTCGACTGTGGCGGTCGCAATCTTCTTATCGGACAGAAAAAGTCCACTCTCGTGGAGTATTGACGAGAGTTGAACGGCACGCTGTGTGTCGATCTTCAAGGAGGCGAGGAGAGTAGCTGTATTCACATGTTTTCGGTACGCTTCTTCGAGCCTGGCGGTAAGAATTGAATCGGAAAGGCCCAGCGACTGAAACTGCTGCGCCATCGCTTTGGTCTCATTCTCGATCGAGCTATAGACAGCGGCGTTCGCGGATTTCGAGAACCAAGCTGCGACAGTCTGCGCGTACAGCGCTCCCGGCATCGCCATGAGTATCATCACGAAAAGCACAGTGAGCGTCACGCCCTTTTTCTTTAACAGATAAATAGAACCGCAATACTTCATGATACTATCCTTAGAGCCTCAAAAGGCTGCTCGAACCTCCAAACCCATCGTTGATCGTGGCCGAGGCCTTGGGGTCGGTGATCCAGGTGGTACCGTCGATTACAAAATTGTAGAGATAAACTCGCCCACGCTGGAGTGGGACCTGAACTTCCCACATGCCGGCGGCTCCCACCTTCTTCAGAGAAAAATCCCCCGGATTCCAGGAACTGAAGTCGCCCGCGAGCTGCACCGTATTGGCAGCCGGCGCGTATACCATAAAGGTGACCTGAACGGTATCGGAACCGCGCACGCCGAAGTAGAGCCCGACGCCGACACCCACGATGAAGAGCGCGGCCGCCGCGGCCAAGGCAGGGACCCAGCGGTTCACCCGGGGGTGTTGTACGTGGAAACGGTTTTTACCTATGCGATTCTTCGCGATCTCTTCTAGTACTCTATCGGAGAAGTCCTGGGGTGCCACTGCGCTGTCCTTGATCGCGACAGATGGTCCGCCGACCATTGTCCCCTTGGCATCGCGCTCCATAAGAGGCAGAAGCGCGCTAAATTTTTTAGCGCAGTGGTCGCACTGTTCGAGGTGCGCGGCGAAATCACTCCAGGCCGCCTTCACGGCACTGTCTTCGCCGCGCTCCCACGCATCGACCAGCGCTTTCGCGTTATCACACTTCATCATAGAGATATACCTCTCGAAGAACGCTCCGGTTGCACCGTCTGTTCAAGGAGTGCTCGCAGGCGGCCGCGCGCTCGAAATAATCTTGTCTTCACCGCTTCCTCACCTATTCCCAGCGCCTTTGCCGTTTCTATCACCGAGAGCCCCGCGAAATAGTAGAGCGCGACGGGCTTCTGCATGTCTTCCGGGAGCGAACGGACGGCGGCTCGGAGGGCGCTCTGCTCAAGTGCGCGCTCGGCATCATCTCCAGGATCGACCCCCGGCTCTGCCATGAACTGGCGCGTGAACATCTCTTCCTTCTGTTTTCTTGCCGAAAAGAGTTTGAAATGCGTGCGTATATTGTTCGCCGCGATGGCGAAGAGCCACGACGCAAAATTTTCTCCTCTCCTAAAGGTGGAGAGGGATTTATAAGCGCGAAGAAACACTTCCTGGGCGGCATCCTGTGCATCTTCTTCCGAGTGGATGCGGGCGCGACATAAGGCGAGTACTCTCCCGCGGTACGCAACGACAATATGACGAAAAGAATCTACATCGCCTTCGAGTACGCGCTCGATGATGCGTGCTTCGTCAGCATCGTTTGAGATTTGATCTCTCATTGTCGCTCCATGCGCGCCCATATTGAAGAGCATAGCTTGTCGCGAGCCACGCTTCCAGCGATTCGCTGAATCTTTTTTTCGCAACCGACGCGAACTCCGCGCGGTATCCATTATCGAACACAATAAAATATACCCCTTGGAGGGTATGGAGGTTGCAAATGAATGCGAGAAAAAGGCTTTTCGCGATGATGATCGTCCTTGTGCTGGGTTTTGCGACGGTTGGGATGATGGTTGCTCAAACAACCGACACCACCACAACTGTTCCTGCTACCACAACTGACGATTTGACCGACGAGATTGCGACTGTGGATTCTACGGCGCTGCTCGACAATGATGCCCTTCTGACCAAACTGAGCGCGCAATTCGGCGTTGAGCTCTCCGTGCTTCAGGATCTGAACACGCAGGGGTACAGCGCCGGGCAGATATGGCTCGCGTTGGAGATTTCCAAACAGTCGGGCGCGACCCTCGCCGACGCTGTGACGACCGCCGCGAGCATGGGCACGGAAGGACACGGCTGGGGCGTTCTCGCCCAAGCTCTCGGCATCGACCCGGGTTCGGCAGAGTTCTTTCAGCTTAAAGAGCAGATGAGGAATCGAACTCAGACGATGGCCTCGGAGATCGGCGCGGCCCATGGCAATAAGGTCATGGCTCAGGAGAGAACCGAAACAAATACCGAAAACCACGGTGCTGGATCGGGGAAGCCTGAGAGCGCGGGCACGGGTAGCGGTGCCGGCGGCAGAAGTGGCACAGGCGGAAGCGTCGGTGCTGGTGGCGGTAGCGGTGCCGGTGGTAGTGGCGAAGGCGGAAGCATCGGCGTGGGTGCCGCGAGCGGTGCCGGTGGTGGCGCGGGGGGCTCTAATAGCGGCAGTGGCAAGATGGGTGGAAAGCACTGATACTCTTTCCTTCCCGGAAACGTCCCTTGCGGGGCTGGCAGTCAAGCGTACGGCTTGGCTGCTTTTTTTATCTTGTGTTTCAGCGGGCTCAACCTTCGGTTTCAGCGACCCCGCCAAGGTCGACGCGATCCTGGCTGGTGCCAATAAGGCCAGCCCTGCATCCTTCACCAAAGACAGCACGCCATCGCGCGACGATTACCTCGCCCTCGCCGGGAAAATGGTGTAGTGAGCGACTACAGTCTTACAGGAGGAGCGCAAGTCGACGTGTCAGGTTCTTACGGTGAGG
>DYLX01000042.1 GCA_020721875.1 Leptospira biflexa | reverse complement strand
AAGATATCCTGTTTTCGGCATGAGCCCTTCCGCGATCAAGGCGCTCCGCGCCACCTTGAGGGCGAGTTGCGCGGCAAGCTCACGCCGTTCGCGCGGATTCGCTCTGCGTCGATAGAAACATCCAGTACAAAGTGCGTGAGCGGTGGACACCAGAGTGCGATGATGCCGTGGCAAATAATTGTCGAAGCGACTGAACCTGTAGATCGGCCCCCAGCCTGTTGGGACGCCGTGTGGAACAAGCGCTTCGACGATTTCTGTTCGTAAAACCCGCAATTGAATCTTCCGATTCATCTCTGATTCTCCTTAGGGTTTACAAATATACCATGCGGCGTGCGCCCCCATGCGAATTTCCCGCACTACCGAAAAATGATCTTCAAATTCCTTGGGTACATTTTTGATGAAATTGAAATAATCCCCGCCTTCAAGGTATTCAATAATGCTGATGAGCACATTGCGGCTATTCGTATAATCGTGGAACAGCACCGCTTCTCTGCTGATTCGCTTGCACTCTTGGTAGAGATTGAGTCGGTCTTTCAGCGACATACCATGGGCGACGTAAGCAGCGCTTACAAGATCGAAAGATTTGTCCGCAATACCATGGTCGCCGAGAATGTCGGCAACTGAACATCGCAGCCCTGTAGCAGTGGCTTTCTTCAGCATTTCCTTTGCGGCATCGATGCCCTGGACTTGCCATCCTTCCGCCTGGAGCGCCTTTGTGAAGGCTCCGGTACCACAGCCGATGTCGAGTGCCTTTTTGCCTTCCGGCGAAGGAAGCGCACTCCGACCGATTTCAAAACATCGCGCGTATGAGCGGGTCTGGCTTGCTAGAAACCAGCGATACGGTATTGCAATGCTATTGAAAAGTTGAATATGGTGCGCGCGATCTTTCATTTTTTTACTATACTCTGTTTGCGTAAAACGCGCACCAGGTTGACTCGAACCACTTTCCGAGGCAGACTGGGTCAAGTAGGTTCGATCATATATGAATTTGATGTATAAAAGCGCTCGATACTCTGCAATTTTTGGCTTAGCCATTTTGATGATATGTTCGTTTCCAACAAAGCTGCTCGCCGAAGGCCCCCGCGATGTGGTGTTCGGGGGCATTCCTTGGGGACTGAGGCAGACCGCCGGCCCTGTCGAGCCCGGTCCCAACACTTTCAGCAACAGCTCGGATCAAGTCTGGGTCGATACGCAGGGGCGCGCGCACCTCACCATCCAACAGCGGGACGGAGTATGGACCGCCTCCGAGCTCATGGCCAAACGCGACACGGGCTACGGCACATACCGCTTCACGCTCTCGGGCGCCCTCAAAAAACTTGACCCCAATATCGTCTTTGGCTTCTTTACCTGGGACAAGGCGCCCGAAGCTTATAACCGCGAGATCGACATCGAAATTTCGCGCTGGGGCGAGGCAAGCGGACCCGACGCGTGGTTTACCGTCCAGCCCTACGATGTCGAAGGGAATCAACACTCATTCGGGCTGCCAGAAGCAGCCTCTTACACCTTCGAGCTGCGTTGGCAGCACGACAGGGTGGAGTTCGCGCTCTTCTGCGACGCCGCTTCGAACCCCTTTGCGCGCTGGGTATACACAGGAACAATACCCGACCCCGGACGGGCGAGGCTCCGCATCAACATGTGGCTCTTCAAAGGCCGGGCACCGGCAGGGTCTGACCCCTACGAGGTGATTGTCTCGAATTTTTCGTATAAACCATCAAAATAAGATGCCACACGCAAGGCGGCGCTGGTTCTCGAAGACCAAACGTCAGCTGCGGTTTCGGATCAGCATTATTTATTATCTCGCGAAATCTAGCTGTATCCCGATACAAACAAAGATTCTCGCCGCGATCACGATCGGTTACCTCGTGAGCCCGATCGACCTCATTCCAGACTTCATCCCCGTGCTCGGCCAGCTCGATGACGCGCTCATTGTGCCGCTCCTCGTGGCGCTCACATTGCATAGCGTACCGCGCGCGCTTATCCGTGAAGCGGCAAGGAAGGCGGTGCGCGAGCCTGTAAGCTTGACAAAAAACTGGAAGGCGGCCGCCGCGATTGTCGCGATATGGCTTGTGCTACTCTCCCTTATCGTCTTCGCTGTTTTTAAGATTTTCTAAGGCTGAAGGCTTGGCGTGCGTGCCTAAAGCGCGCGCACCGAGAGGAGGTCATCACATTGCTCGCCGCCCTTTGAGCGCATCCGCGGTTTAGCGCCCCCATTCGCGCGCCACGCGCTACGCACCTCGTACCTCGCGCCATGCACCTCGTACCTTGCGCCTCGCGCCACGCACTGCGTACCTCGCACACTCGCGGCCAGCTTTTCCATATCTTGACTATTTTAATCAACTATTTTATATTGATAAAAAAGGAACTTAATATATGCGCATCGTTATCATCGGCAATGGTGTCGCGGCCACCACCGCGGCAGCGACTATTCGGCACTACGACACTGAGAGTTCCCTCACGATGCTTTCGGATGAGGGCACCCCATTCTACTCGCGCCCGCGGCTCATCGAGTACCTGGCGGGCACCGCTAGCTTCGAGAAAATCGTAATCCGCGACAGCGCTTGGTACGAAAAGAACAAGATCACGCTATTGCGCGACGCAAAGGTCGACAGGGTGAACCCCGCGCGCCACGAAGTTATAGGGAATTTCGGCACAATCACTTACGACGCGCTGCTCATCGCCTCGGGTGCCGCGCCGGCATTGCCCGCTTTCTTCGTTCCAGGCCTCGAGGGCGTCTTTACGCTTCGCACAAAGTCCGACGCCGACGCAATCATCGCCGAGGCTGCGCGCGTGAAGAGCGCCATAGTAATCGGAGGCGGACTCCTCGGCATCGAGACCGCGAACGCGCTCGCGGGGCGCGGACTCGTACCGACTGTCGTCGAATATTTCGACAGGCTCCTGCCCAGACAGCTCGACGCCGAGGCCGCGGCCATCCTTCAGTCGATGCTCGAGGCGAAGGGACTACGCATTCTGCTCGGCAAAACGACCATTTCGATCGCGCGTGAGTCTGGGGAAGTCGCGGTGCGTTTCGCCGATGGTTCGAGCCTCTCCGCGGGTATGGCGATCGTGTCTGCAGGCGTTCGGCCCACCACCGCGTTTCTCCGCAAAGCGGGAATCGTGCTCGGTAAGGGCATCATCGTCGATGAACGCATGCATACAAGCGCCCCCGATATCTTCGCGGCCGGCGACTGCGCCGAGTTTAAGGGCATTCTCTACGGTATCTGGACCGCGGCAAAGGAGCAAGGAGAAGTTGCCGGCAGGGCAATCACAGGTCAGACCGTGGAGTATCGCGGCAGCCTCATGAGCGCCAGACTCAAAGTCGCGGGCATCGAGGTCGCGTCGATGGGCGATATCGCACTCACCGCGAATACGCGCGTTGAATCCGCCCGCGATGACTCGTCTTTTAAAAAGCTCTTTTTCGAGAATAATCGATTGAAAGGCGCGATCCTGATTGGCGTGGCGGTGGCGGATCAGTTCAAACTGCAGCGGGAAATGGAACTCCCAACTCCTCACTGATCGCTTTCAGTTGCTCCGCGACTTTCGCGCTGAGGGGAACGCCTTCGCGGGCAGCCCGCGCTTCGGCTTCGTGCTCCTTGAGACCTGCGTAGTAGACGCGCTCGCAGCCCTCGGCGGGCTCAGCGTGCTCAAGTTCGTCGAGAAGCCTGTCCATGTCGGATTTTATCTCTTCAGGGTCGCGGAAAAGGTCAAGGCGGATTGCACCGAAGAAATGGCAGACACGCGCCGAGGTCGCCTTGCTGTCCATGACCGACTTGCCGAAAGCGCCTCCCGAGAGTACCGCCGTCATGATGTCGACCACTTCGGCGAGTCCATAGCCCTTGTAGCCGCTGAAGAGCTCGCCCTCGCCGCCGAGCGGCATAATGCCACCGCCGCGCTGGTAGAGCATGTCGTCGAGGAGCTGGTGGGCGTTGGTAGTGCCCCGTCCCTTCGTATCCACCGCCCAACCCGGGGGCAATGGCTTCCCCTCGCGCTCGTAGACCTCGATTTTCCCGCGCGTGACGACTGTGGTCGCCATATCGAGCGTGAACATGCGCCCGCGGTGGGCCGGCACAGATATCGCAATTGGATTTGTTCCAAACATCGCCGTACGGCCGAAGGTAGGCACCCCGAGGGCGGCAGTGTTCGTCATGCAGATACCAATCATATCCTCACGCGCTGCCATTTCGGTATAGTAACCTGCGATTCCAAAGTGATTGGAGTTTCGTACCGAAGAAAAGGCAGCGCCGACAACCCTTGCCTTCTCGATGATGCGCGACATCGTTTTCTTGCTGAGGCTGAGGCCCATCGCGCCGTTGGCGTCGAGCACGAGAGAAAGCGGGGTCTCTCGGATCACTGTCGGCTCGACCGCTCCGGACATGATCCCTTTTTGGAGACCGTTCTTATACCGCCAAAGGCGCCCCACGCCATGGCTCTCAATGCCGCGCGCATCCGCCGCCACGAGGATCTCTGCCGAAGCCGAGCCCTCTTCGGGCGATAAACCCAATCTCATGAACACATTTGCGACAAAGCGCACTAGATCCGCCCTTGGTATATAGATACTCGCGTCCACGGTCTTTCTCCTTTCACTCTTTGGCGACACTCAGCGTCACCGTACTCCTGTGTGCTTCTCCTGCTGGGATAGTGAGCGCACGGTCGAGGCAGTTCGTCGATTCGATACAGACAAAGCGCGCCCACGCGTCGCGGATTTCTTCGTTCTTGGCGGCTGCCGCCTCGCCTGGATTCCATAGCACCACAGAGCCCATGCCTTCCTGATGCACCAGAATCCGACACTCGGACAGGGTGTCGTGAAGCTCACAGCGCACGGGTACGCGCATGTACGCTTGGATTGTCTCAGTTCCGAATCTCACCGGGCCATGCTGCACCATCCTCACGCCTCCACGAGCACGGTCAATGTAGTCCATACCGTCGAAATCGACAATCTGGCATTGTCGCACGTCATTTACAGAGAAGTACGTGTGAAAACCATTCTCACACATAAAAGAAGATTCCGAGCGATTCCATACTGTCAGCGCGAGAGTGAGCGCAGGCCCCACCGTCACTTCGAGCTCGAGTCTGAAGCGAAAGGGCCAGATCTCTCGGCTGCGCTCGTTGTCCTTAATGGAGAACACGACTTGAGTTCTGCCATCCGGAAGCTGGCTAGCCGCAACCATATCCCACGCACATGTACGCACGAATCCATGGAGCTGCAGATCCTTCCTCGTACGGTGTTCGGAGAACCAGGGAAAGATGATTGGAATGCCTCCTCGGATCGGTATGCCCTCTTCGAAGCGACTGTAGGGGCTCATCCAAAGTATGTCGCGGCCGCCACGCGGCACGAATCGGGCCACGTGGGCACCATAGCTGTAGATATCGCAGTCGGCAAATGTGTTGTGAATCTGCACCAGGGGGAGCCCCCCGGCGCCTTTTTCAATCTTCACCACTTCACCAATGCCTGCGTTTTCCACAAATCGATTTAAGTTCATTTTGTTCTTGACAACTCCCATTTTGATGATATCATCTATCTTAGATATTAGCAATGAATTTTTTCAGCTTCAGAACAAAGGCATCACGCAATATCGAAGGAGGCTCAAATTGAAAAGGAAATGGACACTTTTTCTCATTGTGTTTCTTATCGCAGCCATTGCATTCGTCCCCGCACAAACCACAAAGAAATATGTCCTCAAGTTCAACCATGTACTGACCACACAGGACCCGTACCACGCAGCGTTCCTCAAGTGGGCCGAAGCGGTCTCGGCGCGCACGAATGGCAACCTTAAGATCGAAGTATTCCCAAGCGCGCAATTGGGTGTTGAGGAGGACATTCTCGAACAGATCCGCCAGGGGGCGAATGTCGGCCAGAACACCGATGCTGCCCGCCTTGGACAGTATGTGCCTGCTATCGCGGTGATGAACGGACCCTACTTTGTCGACACGCTCGATGAAGTGCAGAAACTCAACACACTGCCTTCGGTGCAGGCGTGGAAAGCAGAGCTCGAGAAGACCCAGGGATTTAAAATTCTTTCCTTTATGTGGGTACAAGGTTTCCGACAGATGTTCACCAATAAGCCGGTGCGAAAACCATCCGATCTGAAGGGTCTGCGCATCCGCACCCCGCCCGCCCCGATCTGGCAGGAGTCTATTCGCGCGATTGGCGCAACGCCCGTCGCGATGGCTTACGGCGACATGTACTCAGGCCTGCAAACCAAGGCGATCGATGGCGTAGAGCTCTCATTTACCGCAGGCGCCGCGGGCAAGTTCCAGGAAGTCACCAAGTATGTCTGCGAAACTAAGCACATTCTCCTCATCAACTTCGAGGTCATCAGCAGCAAATGGTTCAATTCGCTGCCGGTGGAGTATCAAAAAATACTTGAAGAAGAGTGCAACAAGGCCGGCCTCGAAGTATCGAAGCAATATCTCGAGGTGATCGATCCACAGAGCCTCGCCAAGCTCAAAGCCGCCGGCATGACCTTCATCCCCGCATCAGAGATTGACATGGCTGCCTTCAAGGCCGCTGGAGAGAAGGCTTACCAGAAGCTGAACCTCCTCGCGGTACGCGATCAGGTCTACAAGGAACTGGGAAAGACAAAATAGCTCTGCGTTCAATTCGCCGCGTTGTACAATAGCGCGGTGAGATGGCGGCGCGTCCACGCGGAGGGATCGATGGGCGATGCCGCCATTTTTCTAATCCGAGAAGGAAGTATCGATGATGAAGAAACTATATCTTTTTCTAGGGAAGGCGGAAGTAGTGGTCGCGGCTTCCTGCTTTACAACCTCACTCTTTCTCATCTTCTTCGCGGCGATTCTGAGAACGCTCAAGCATCCGATAAATTGGTCGCAGGATTTCTCGCTCTTTCTCTTCGCCTGGGGTGTGTTTCTCAGCGCGGACGCGGCGATGCGGGCAGACAAGCTCATCAATATCGACCTACTCGTGAGTCATTTTCCTGCGAGTTTTAGAAAATTTCTTGGTGTCGCGATTTACCTCATCATTTTATTATTTCTTGTCCTTCTCACATATTACGGTATCAAGCTCAGTTTATTCTCGAGGCGGCGCGTATTCCAGGGTATTCCAGGATTCAGTTACACGTGGGTCATCATCAGCATCCCCATCGGGAGTCTGCTACAATCCGCCACCGTCGTTCTGAAGATTCGCCAACTGCTGCGGAGGAGGTAGGAACATGCTGCTCGTCGCGATTCTGTTTCTCGTGTTCCTGGCCGTGGGTATGCCCATTGCCTATGCGATCGGTATCTCCGGTATGGCCTTCTTCCTGCAGCATCCAGAACTGCCCTTCACGATGATCGTTCAGTTGCCCATCTCCCAGACACAGAACTTTACGCTGCTCGCGGTACCGCTCTTCATTCTCGCGGGCAACCTTATGAATGCGTCTGGGATCACGAAGCGGCTAATCAGGCTCGCATCAGTGCTGACGGGACACATGCGCGGCGGGTTAGGACAGGTCAACGTTGTGCTTTCGACGCTGATGGGCGGCGTTTCGGGCTCGGCGATTGCCGATGCCTCGATGGAAGCAAAGATTCTCGCTCCTGCGATGATCGAACAGGGATATTCACCGGGTTTTACCGCAAATTGCACCGCGTGGACAGCACTCATCACGGCAACTATACCTCCGGGAGTCGGTATTATCTTGTACGGCACGATCGGCGAGGTATCAATAGGCAGGCTTTTTGCGGCCGGCATTTTCGTAGGTCTTTTTCTTTTGACCGTGGACATGATTACCGTCTCGATGATCTCAAAGCGACGCGGCTATAAACCCGAACGAACCAAGGCGAGCTTTAAAGAACGACTCGTCGCGATCAAAGAGAACATCTGGGCCCTGATGTTTCCGGTGCTGTTGCTCTTTGGACTGAGAGTAGGTGTATTTACACCCTCGGAGGTTGGATCTTTCGCGTGTGTGTACGCCATCCTGGTCGGCGTCTTCGCCTACAAGGAACTCACACTGAAAAAGCTGATCGAGACGCTCGGCTCTAGTGTAATGGATGTGGGCGGCATTATGTTCATCATTGCGCTTTCGGGAATCTTCGGGTATGGGATTCCCTTCGAGCGTATCCCGGACCTACTCTCGGGAATTATCCTCGGGCTCTCGACGAACCGATATATCGTGATGTTCATCATCATTGTGCTCCTCCTCATTTTAGGCATGTTCATCGATGGATCGGTCGTCATACTTCTCTTTACCCCGATATTCCTTCCGCTCGCCACGAAAGTCGGTTGGGACCCGGTGCATTTTGGAATTCTGTTCTGCACGATTATCACAATGGGGAACATGACGCCGCCTGTTGGGCTCGCGATGAGCGCGGTCTGCACGGTGCTCAACGTGCCGATTTCGGAGTATGTGCGGGAGATGTGGCCCTGGCTGCTCGTTACAGTACTCGCGGTCGCGGTGCTCGTCTTCTTCCCTGGATTGGTGTTGGCGATACCTCGCCTTCTATTCTGAGGAGAAAAAAATGGAACTTGAGGGGAAAGTCGCGGTAGTGACTGGTTCAGCCAAAGGAATCGGAAAGGCCATCGCCGAACTCTTCGCGCGCCAGGGCGCGACTGTGGCGATCGTGGACAGGGCTGGCGCCGAAGACACCGCTCGTGCGCTACGCGTAGAAGGGCTAGATGCGCAGGGGTTTGGCATCGACATTACCGATATGGAGGCAGTCTACTCGACGGTAGATACAATTGTCCGCGAGTGGGGACATATCGACATCCTTGTGAACAATGCGGGCATCATCGCGCGCGGCTCTTTACTCGACCTCGACCAAAGGCAGTGGTTGCGCGTTATGGACGTCAATGTGAATGGCAATTTCTATTTTTGTAAGTCCGTGATACCGCATATGATGCGCCAGAAGAGTGGCTGCATTCTCAATATCAGCTCAATCGCCGGGAAAATGGGCGACATCACCGCGTCGCCTGTATATGGAACCTCGAAGGGCGCAATCAACACGCTGACAAAGTCCCTCGCACGTCAACTAGCCGAGCATGGCATCAGAGTAAACGGGATCGCGCCTCACGCAATTGAGACCGATATGAGCGCCGAATGGTCGGAGGAGAAGCGCCGCGCGGTCGTTGATGCCATTCCCCTCAAGCGAATGGGAAAAGCCGAAGAAGTGGCAGAGGCGGCGCTTTTTCTCGTCTCGGAGCGCGCCTCCTTCATCACCGGAGAGATCCTCAATATCAACGGCGGTTATTTAATGGACTAAAGAGGTGTTGCGTGAGCCGACGCTTCGCTCTCTTTGAAGAATCGACCGTTCAAGATATTTCGCCTGCTGATCTCCAGGTGTCGCTTGATGATATCGATCGCGGTAGCTGAATGTGCAGTAAGAGCATCAACGAGATCGATATGATCCTTAAATGTCTGTGAAATATTCGGCTTAATTCCAATGTCGTACATGTAATTCATATTGAGATGAATGTTGAGTTCCCGGTAGAAGCGGCTTATGAATTCATTCGACGCGAGTTCGCAGAGTTGGGCATGGAACTGCCAATCGTAGGCGATGTATGTCTTCAAATCCACCTCTTCGCCTGAAATCGCCTCTCTCATGCG
>DYLX01000076.1 GCA_020721875.1 Leptospira biflexa | reverse complement strand
AGTCAGAAAGGTCGAAAGACCCAGGAATACCATAGTGGTCAAGCGGGGCAACGGCCCCCTCATGTATGCGGTAGTGGAGAGGGTCGGCTGTAGACGCGTCGGCAACCGCAACGTCCCGGTGAACGGCTACACGGTGGGCCACATCATACAGGGTACCTTTGTCGCCTGCGGCAACTCCGTCTCCCAGAGGAAGACCGAACTCAAGGACTATGCCGATGTCGTCCTGATAGACTCGGTGTCGCGGTCCTTGCTCGACGAGCTGTACACTGTCTATTCCGTACCCGATGCAATGAAGATCTATGTGATTGCCTTACTGCGCGTGTGCTACCCGGGCGTACCGTACTGTCGGATCGGTCACTATTATGAGATAAGCTGGATCAGCACCCTCTTGCCGGGCATTGGGCTCGGGAAGAACACCCTCTCCACGTTCCTTCAGGACCTCGGCAAATCCTATGCACTGATTGTCTCATTCATGAGAAAAAGGGTCGACGCCATTGCGGAGGGGCACCACATTGCCATCGACGGCACGCTAAAGGAAGACAACAGTAGCGTCAACTCACTTTCCTCGTACTCCAGGAAAGCGCGGGTCAAGGGTACGATGGACATCACGGTGGTGTTTGCCTACAACATCGACCTCAGGGAGCCGGTATGCTCGAAGGTCTTCGCGGGCAATGTGCTTGACTGCGTCAGTTACCAGCGCTTTCTCTCCGAGAATGGACTTTCACGGGGAGTTGTGATGGCGGACAAGGGATTCCCGAAAAAGGAGGCCCAGGCAGCCTTCGAATCCTCCCCAGACCTCCATTGGCTCAATCCACTCAAGAGGAACGACAAGCGAATAAGAACGCACGCCATGTATTCCTTCAGCGGGATGCTCGACGACAAGAATAGGGACGTGTTGTTCAAGAAGGAAAAGCTCGCGGACTGCTGGCTGTACTCGTTTTACGACAGGACGAGGGCGGCCCAGGAGGAGGCTGACTACTTCAAGCACCATAAAGGCCAACCCTTCGACGCCCGGGCCATGCAAGAAAGCGACGAGCGGTTCGGTACCATAGTCTTTGAATCCGACCTGGACACCGATCCTCTGATCATCTACAAGATGTATGATGAGAGATGGCTCATCGAGGAATGCTTTCGCTATTACAAGAATGTCACAGATTTCGACGATACGAAGGTCCATTCGGACTATTCGGTGTATGGCAGCGAGTTCGTGAACTTCATCTCATCAGTGATGACCGCACGGCTCATAAGGAAGTTCGAAGAGACTGGCCTGTTCTCCGAAATGACGTACAACGATATCATGAGTCAGCTTTCCTCCGCCAAGAAGGTGAACACCAATGGGAATGGGGAGTGGGAATACGTCAGAACGACGAGGGCGACCGAGGACACCCTGGTTAGGCTCGGTCTCCTTCCCCGACCGGAGGAACCTCCCCAGAAGAAACGGGGAAGGCC
>DYLX01000041.1:8214-9628 GCA_020721875.1 Leptospira biflexa | reverse complement strand
GCCACCGAGCAGATTACCATCCTCGCGCGCCTGCGCTCTGAGCTCATCCTCAAAGAGATGGAGATCGAGAACTACAAGAAGGTATCGAAGATCAACGACCCAATTCTCGAACAACTCAACAACGAACGCCAGGGCCTTCTCGACAAAATTAAGGAGATCGAAACCGGCGTAGGCACTGGTTCAAAAGTCATGCCCAGCCAGCAGCAACTGCCGACGCTCGCCTTCGAGTACGCCAAGCTCGAGCGCGACCTTGCAGTGCAGACTGAGCTTTTTAAAATCCTCACCCAGCAGTACGAGCTTGCCAAATTCAATGCTGCTGGCCAGGAACCTGTCTTCCAGATCATCGAGATGGCCGAAGTGCCCGACATGAAATCCGGGCCTTCGCGCAGCATGATCGTTATTGTGGCAACAATGGCGGGATTCTTCCTTGCAATCCTCCTCGCTTTCGTCGCCGAGTCGATCGACAAGATTCGCCACGATCCTGAGGCGGTGGCACGGTTCAAGGCGCTCAGTAAAAAAGAATAACACCGGAATTCGTTTGCTTTTTAAATACTCTTCCGCGCCGCTCTGGAATGGGGTGGTGTGATACATAGGTAAGCTATGAAAAAGGAAATATGCATGGGACGGACTTTTGTGAATTCGAATATAAGAAGTGTTAGTCAGAGATATCCTCGGCGGCTTGCGCGTATCGCGGTAGCGATATTTGTGGCGTTTGTGGTCGTGGGGGCGCAGGTGGGGGCGCAATCGCTAGGCGATCTCACTAACTCGCCTGCGGCGCAGGCGCTCTCTTCGAATTCATCGGGGCTTGGGCAGGGGCAGCTACCGGCTTCTGCCCAGAGTACGTCGATGTCGATCCCCGACGCAACAACGCGCGCGCAGATCGCCATGGCGACGGAGGAATACCCCGTCACTCCGGGCGATGTGTACTCACTGAGCTACATGCGCGCTTCGCAAGCTGAATCGATCAAAGTTATCGTTGAGGGCGATGGTACGGTAAACCTTGGGTTCCTTGGTAAATTTCAGGCTTCTGGCATGACTTTCCGTGCCTTCAAGGCGCAGGTCGAACGAAAGGTTGAAGCTGCGTATCCAAATTCAACGCCGAGTCTCCTTATGGTGTCTGCGGGCACCTTCTCGATTCGGTTGACCGGAGAGGTTCAAACCGCATCCTTCGCGACAGCATGGGGCCTCACACGTCTTACGGATGTGGTGAGCGGCCAGCTCACGCAGTTTTCTTCGGTGCGCGATGTGCGTGTTACCTCCACAGATGGGAAATTTGCGGATTACGATTTATTTAAATATACCCGGGTTGGGGATCTTTCGCAGAACCCGCTACTGCGTCCTGGGGATGAAGTGAGCTTGAAGAAAGCGATGCTCCGGGTGAACGTGAGCGGGGAAGTGAGGCGGCCTGGGATCT
>DYLX01000041.1:0-8114 GCA_020721875.1 Leptospira biflexa | reverse complement strand
TTCAGGGTGAAGTGCAGAGGCCGGGAAAGTATCAGCTCCTCGCGAATGAGGGGGTGAATGAACTTGTCAATTTCTACGGCGATGGGCTCAAGGTAAGTGCGCGAATGGACATGCTCGTACTCACCCGAAAGGCGACGATCGATCAGCCGGACAGCGAAACCCTGGTATTCGGATTAAATGGAACCGCAATCCCCAACCTTGCTGATGGCGATACCCTGCGTGTTCCAAGTCAGGAAGAGTATCTGCCTATAGTGTATATCGAAGGCGCAATAGCCCTGGATCAGTCAACAGCACCTCAAGATTACAATATACGGCGAATGCCTGTTCGAAAGGGGCAGCTTGTATCACAGATAATAAAACCGCTCGAATCTAAGCTATTTCCTAAAGCGGATTTGCGAAATGCGTATATCATACGCGGCATCAATCGCATCTCGGTAAATCTGGAAAAACTATTAAATTTCTATAATGCGACCGATGATATCGTTCTACAGCCCGATGACCACATCATAATCCCCTTTGGCCTCAACTACGCCTATATTAAGGGAGAGGTCAAAAAGGCGTCTGCAGTAGAGGTGACATCGCAGAGCAGATTGAGCGACATTATTAAAGATCTGACGACAGAGTATTCTTCGATACGAAATATTAAAGTAACGAGCCTGGATGGTTCGACCACTAGCTACGATCTTTTTAAATCCGATCGATTTGGAGATATGAGCCAGAATCCCTATATTCGGCCTGGCGATCAAATCGAAGTCTTTAAATCAAGTCTCCAAATTCAAATCGAAGGCGAAGTCAGCCGGCCTGGCACTTACCAGCTCTTACCGGGCGAAGGGGCCAAAGAACTTATCGAATACTATGCGGGTGGGCTGCGCGCGACCGCAAAAAGCGACTCCATAGTACTCACGCGCGCGCCAAGTGCAGACAAGCCTGAGAGCGAGCAAACTGTGTTCGATATCGAGGCCAAATCGCTTCCAACCCTCATCGATGGCGACAAGGTAAGGGTTGCGAGCCGTGAGGAATATCTGCCGGTGGTGTACATTGAAGGCGCGGTGCTCGACGAAAAAAATCCTAACGCTTATAGCATGCAGCGAACGGTCTATCGGCAGGGAGAACTTGTCTCGCAGGCGATCAAGCCCTACGCAGCAAAATTGTCGCCCGACGCGGATCTCCGGAGCGCGTACATTGCGCGGGGTACAGTGCGCTTGCCCATAGATCTCGAAAGACTTCTCTTTTTCTATATGGCGGAGAACGACGTAGAGCTTCAGCCAGACGATCACATCGTCATCCCCTTCGGCTTCGCGAGTGCTACCGTCAAGGGTGAGGTGCTGCAGGCGAACATCGTTCGAATCACCGCGGGCTTGCGCTTGAGCGACGCAATCAAGGCGAATCTAACCGCCTTCTCCTCGATTCGTGATGTCGCGGTTACGAGCGCAGATGGTAAGAAGGCAGTCTACGATCTATTTAAGGCAGACCGTCTCGGCGACCTGAGCCAAAACCCGCTACTTCGCCCGGGAGACATCATCGAGGTTGCAAAAGCCCAGCGCATTGTGCGGATCGAGGGGCGGGTCGCCCGGCCCGGGAGCTATCAGCTGCTCGAGGGCGAGGGAGTTACTGAACTTGTACGATATTATGCCGACAGGGTACTCGACGATGCCCGCACTGACGCCTTGGTGCTTACCCGCAAGGCAAGCCTCGGAAACCCGGAAGGCCAGAGCATCGTCTTCGATCTCGGTGGAACACAGTACCCTGAGCTACTAGATGGCGATAGCATACGCGTGGCGAGTATGGAAGAGTACCTGCCGGTCATCTACATCGAGGGAGCGATCGCGGGCGACAAGCTTGAAATTTCCTCAAAGGATCAAAGCCTGGCTCAGACAAATTATGCAGTCATGCGCACACCGTATCGCCAGGGGATTACCGCATTTACGCTGCTGCGACCGCTCAAGGACAAGATTCTCTCATCAGCGGATATGCAACATGCATTTATTATTCGTAAAGGTGTAGAATCACAAATTACAATCAATCTTGAAAAATTACTGTATGGAAATGATCTTAGCAGCGATAGCACTCTTGAGCCAGAAGATAAAATAGTCATTCCGTTTGGCTCAATGTATGTATTCGTCACGGGCGAGGTCACCAAATCGAGCTGGGTGGGCATCACAGGGCTTACGCGTCTGCGCGATGTGGTCTTGCCGCTCCTCACGCGCTACTCTTCGATCCGCGATGTACGGGTCAAGAATTCGGATGGCTTCGAGAAGTCCTATGATCTATTCAAAGCTGATCGCTACGGCGATCTTTCGCAGGATCCTTTCCTGAGGCCTGGCGACGAGATTAGGCTTTCGAGTTTTAATAATCTCGCGACCATTCAGGGTGAGGTGAGGCGGCCTGGTACCTATCAACTTCTACCTGGTGAAGGACTCAAGGAACTCATTCAGGTTTATGCGGATGGATTCACCGAGAAGGCGAATACGTCCCGACTCTCGCTGCTCCACTACCTCTCGGAGAGTTCTCCTGTCGGCGAAAAGCTTCAGTTCGATTACACGAAGAATCCCGATATGGTGCTAAGGCTCTACGATGTGGTCACAGTCCCATCGCTGCAGGAGCTTTTGCCGGTGGTCTGGTTCGAGGGGGCGGTTGGCTTGAGTTCGACAGGAGCTTCGCCGGAGACAAGCCAACGGGTGGCGTACACCTTTGTGCCGGGGGAGACAGTATCGCAGGCGGCGCTCAACAACCGCAAGCTCTTCTCGGCGGTGTCGGATCTGGCCTCGTCGTATATTATACATGCGGATGGCTCGCAGACGGCAGTCAATCTCGCGAAGTTCATCTACGACTACGATCTGACCAACGATGTGCCTATCAAGGCGAATGATACGATTATTGTGCCCTTCAGGCAGTTCTTCGTGTCGGTATCGGGCGCGGTACGATTCCCCGGCCGCTATCCTTACATTCCGAATAGGTCTTGGGAGTACTATATTGGGCTTGCGGGCGGTTTCGATACAGATAGAAACTCCGGGCAGAAGATTACGATCTACGATGTAAAGTCGCAGAAGGTCGCGGTTGCCGGACGCGAGATTAAGCCTGAGGATAATATTGTCGCGGAGACGAATTCGTTCTTGTATGGATTTATGAGGGTATCGACCATTCTCTCAACGATCTTCACCCTCACCGCGCTCATCGTCAATCTCTTTGGGATAAAGCTTTAAGGTATATTCATGAATAACCCCAACCCCGAGCTCCAACTCTTGGAGTCTATTTACAATCTCACCGAGGAAGGCACGCGTCCCGCCCTTGTCTCGCAGCGCGAGCTGGCGACGAACACGGGGCTCTCTCTGGGATTGACGAATACACTCCTTAAGCGCTTTATCGAGCGTGGTTGGGTAAAACTACTCCATGTGAACGGCCGCAAGATTATGTACGCCCTAACACCAACGGGAATGGAAGAGATTGCAGTGCGGGCAGTGCGCTATTTCGTTCGGGCGGCGGAGAATGCCTCGCTCAATCGTAAAAAGATCGATATATTCGTCAAGAAAATCGCAGATCAGGGATACAGGCGGCTACTTCTTTTAGGGCCACAGGAGGTCGATTTTCTTGTGGAGTATTCATGTCTGAAGTATGGTGTACGATTCTTTAGAAGCGCGAAAGCCTGCATGCAGGAGGTCGAGGGAGAAAGCGCTTCGAGCGCGAGTCTTGTCGCGATATGTGCGGACGAAGGTGGTGGCGATGAGGTGCCGGTGCGTCATGAAATGGAAGATGAGCCTAAACTGAACCTCGATGCCATCAAGCGGCGCGCGGGGCTTCCGCAGTCCGTGCCCCTCATCCGCTTTTCGCAGATCCTCATTGGAGGGGGAGTGTAAGAATTGGTGTAGAATAATTGTGCATGGCGTATTCGTAGTAAAAGGCTGACCTGGATGAGTCCGGGTCGGCCTTTTTTTATGCTCGGGGCCTTTTTGTGCTCGGGCGCGGCTCTGGGTGAGGTGCGCGCGCCGGTTAGGCGAATCCGACGGTCTGCGCGAAGGTGTCCAGGCTGGTGGTCACATGCACGCGACTACGATGTCGGAGTCGTAGTTCTTGATGGTCTGTTGATCATCTACGCCGTATCTCCCGGCGATGATGATAATTGATTCGATGGCGCTTGGAAAGTGCGATCCGTCGCGCATAACATGATGCACATTCTTGAAGTAAAAAGAAGTTTTCAAGGCGTGTTTACAGTGAAAGTAAAACAGATTCTTCATTGTGCTCTTGTGGAGTGATAGCAATAGTGATATCGTACAGGAAGTACACAGTGTTACAAAAGCATATTTCCAAATCAGGTGATGCAAAAGGATATCAGCAAAAACAAGTAGCCAGATTGCTGGAACAGAGAGGAGAACACGAATGAGCGACGAAATCGATACCTATACATACCACATAACCTATTCACCTCAAGATTCGGCATATATTGGAACAGTCGCTGAATTTCCTTATTTGAGTGCCGATGGAGCGACGCCGTCGGATGTGTATTCGGAAATTCACGCCTTGGTAATCGATGCAGTCGATATCTTGCGTAAAGAAGGAAAAGAAATTCCGCATTCATTTTCCGCACGACCATATAAAGGCAATATCTCATTGAGACTTTCGCCCGAAACGCATCGAATGGCCATCATCCGCGCGCAAAAAGAAGGCTGTTCACTGAACCAGTTCCTTACTTCACTGATTGAAAAAAACCTATATACCGATTCCATCGCCATGGCTGTCGATCAACTTTCCAAGATTGTCGCACAACTTAAGCCTCTCTCCAAAACATTGAAAATGAAAGCATAAAAAAGGACATACTAGTACTTCTCTTATCCCGCCAGTTCCATTCTGTACTATCCGAAGGAGCCTTGCATTCGTCCTCTATGGGGCTATACTTTAAAAAGAAATATGCGCGTGCGATCGAGGTTGCGTGCCCTTGCGGCAGTCGTTCTCATAGTGGCACTGATGCCCTTGGCGGCGAATGGGCAAGAAGCGCAAGGCGCGCCGGGAGCGAGCGTCGACGGCCCGCGCGTCGCGCTCATCATCGGCAATGGCGATTACGAAGCTGTCGCGAAGCTCAGCAATCCCACCAACGACGCGGCGGATATCGGCGATGAACTCAGCGCCCTCGGTTTCGACGCGGAGGTGCTGACTAACGCCGACCTGGCGGCCATGGAGGACGCGGTGCTCCGCCTGAGGGACAGACTCGCGACGGCGCCGGACTCGGTGGGCTTCTTTTATTATGCGGGTCATGGTGTGCAGTCGGGCGGCGAGAACTACCTCATCCCCGTGGACGCGCGGCTGAGCGCCGAGTCCCTGTTGCGGACGCGCGCGATTCCCCTTCAGTTCGTGTTGGACAGCCTGGGCGAGGCCGGAAATGCGCTCAACATCGTGGTGCTCGACGCGTGCAGGGATAACCCCTTCTCGTGGGCGCGCTCTTCGTCGAACCGCGGACTCGCGGTGGTGGGCCAGCTGCCGCCCGCCAGCATCGTGGTCTATTCCACCAGCGCAGGCAAGGTTGCCCAAGACGGCAGCGGGCGCAATGGAGCCTTTACCGAAGAACTTCTCAAGCACCTTGCGACGCCGGGCCTCGATATCACCGAGGTGCTGCGCCGTACAGGGCAAGCAGTCCAGATCAAGACCAACGGCGCCCAGATTCCTGCCATCTATAGTCAGTTCTTTGGTTTCATGCAGCTGGCGGGCGGAGCGACAGGTTCCGGGGACGGAACCCCAGGAACTTCGGGTGGCGCCCCGCAAGGTTCCGATCAGAGCAGCGCTCCCTCGGTACTCGACTACCTACCGGCTTTCTACGACGACGCATCGATGGGCGCAAAATTGGCGATCGCGGGTGCCGAGGAACTCACCTGGAGCGGCAAGTGGCTTTCCGCATGGAAAATTCTCGACGCGCGCGACCCCAGTAACCTCGACCCCTACATTCTTGCCGAAAAAATTCGCATCGCGCTGAATGGCAACAGCTCCGACAATCTCTACAAGGGCTTTACACTCTACGACGCACCCCCCGACGGCGACACGGAAGCCGCGCGCCAGGCAGGAGCACTCGCCGAAGAGTACGTCGAGTTCGACCCCGACGCCGCGGTGCGGGGCATGGAGGCGCGCGGCGTGGCGATACCGCCAGTGCTCGCCTCAGCCCTCGGGAACTTCTACTACAACGCCTGGTACTGGTACGGCAACAGCTACTCGATGAGCGAAGAAGAAACCAAGGCCGCGGCGCTGCGATGGTACGATGTCGCAAACGAGGCGTATATCATCGTCGATCTGAAGGATGTCATGCAGTACGCCGAGCTTCTCATGGATGCTCAGCGCGCCGACGAAGCGGTGACGATCCTCAAAGATGAGAGCGAGTACGAACCGGATGATGTCGAGCTTAGGCTCAAGCTCATAGAAGCATACACACAGACGGGCAGAGTTGTGGATGCCTTCGTCGAGCTCGACGGGTTGATTCAGAGCGCAAGTTTCGATGATGCAGCGCGCGATTACTACAGCCGCGCCCTCAGCCTCGCCTTCGATCTGAACGACCAAGCGGCGCTGACCAAGTATCTTGCGGGGCTCGAAGCGCGACTACCAGGCGATTGGCTCGCTGGCGTGACGCGACACCGTATCGCGGTTAGCTCGGGCGATAAAAGATCCGCCCAGAGCATCGCCGACGACCTCATGACACGCTTTCCGCTGCGCACTGATGTGCTCGAGAGCCTGCTCTTGGACTGGCTCGAAACCGACGTGGACAATCCCTCGGTGACCAATGATGGCCTTGCCTTTTTAAATCGATGGATCGGCAGATCTGTGGGCGACAGTGCGGCGCTTGGCATCTATTACCTCTACCGCGCGCTTTATCGCTACTATTCGGTCAATGCGCAGCCGTCCTCCGATCTCAAGACCTCCGCGATCCAGAGCGCCCTCCTCGACCTCGATAGCGCTGAGATGTACCTCAGCCAGTCGCCTGACGCCAATCAGGACATGCGCGATTCGATTCAATATATCCGCGAGGAACTGTCGAATGCGCTGAAGTGAGCCGAGGGAGAGAGGTTTTCGCTTGTAATCAATAATCAATGTGATTGAACGCTAATCCGCCCATCTGTCATCGTCATTTTCACCTCATCATTCATGCCAAGCGCGACAAGGTCCGCGCGCTTGCCAATCGCGATCGAGCCTGTTTCGGCGAAGAGGCCGAGCATGCGGGCTGGATTTTCGGAAAGAAGGGGTGAGAGGGCTTCGATTGGGCGACCGGTGAAGGCCCGAAGATTGCGGAGCGCGCCGATCATCGTAAGGGTGCTGCCCGCGCGCATTCCGCTCTCTGCGAGTTTCGCGTCGCCGGCTTCGACAACGATATCGGCGCCGCCCAAGGTATAGCGGCCGTCGGGGAGGCCCGCGGCCATGATGCTGTCGGTGACGGCGATCATACGGTCGAGGCCCTTGGCCTTGATGAGGAAGCGCACGATGGGCGGGTGGAGGTGGATGCCGTCGCAGATCATTTCGGCGTAGATGTCCGATTCGAGGACGGCGGTGAGGATCGCGGGGTCGTGCATGTGCATGAGCTTCATCGCGTTCATGGTGTGGGTCGCGCTGGTAGCGCCCGCGCGGATGGCCGCCATGGCGACTTCGTAGCTTGCGCCGCTGTGTCCGAGGGAGACGCGAACGCCGCGTTCCGCGAGGGCGCGGATAAAGGGAAGGGCGCCATCGATCTCGGGCGAAAGCGTGACAAGGCAGATTAGTCCGCCCGCGGCGCGCTGGAGCTTGTCGAAGAGATCAAGGTCGCAGGGGCGCAGGAGCCGGGCTGGGTGCGCGCCCCGGTATGTCGGGGCGAGGAATGGCCCCTCGAGGTGAATGCCGAGAATTCGCGGCGCCGCGTGATGATCCCAGGTGGGGCTCGGCGTGGCGCGTAGCGGCGCGGATTGTGGGGCGCCGGCGGAATGGGGCGCAGCGTGGTCATTGTCGGCGGCACGCTGCTCTTCGGTGGCGCGCTGCTCTTCCGCGACATGCGCGATGCGTTCGAGTTGGCGGATCATCGTGGCGGGCTCATCCGTCATGATAGTCGGAAGGAAAGAAGTGACGCCCTGTGCGGCGAAGAAGGTCATCGCGCGGCGCAAGGCTGCGTCATCTGC
>DYLX01000014.1 GCA_020721875.1 Leptospira biflexa | reverse complement strand
CGAGCGCTCGCACGAGCACGCTCGACTCCTTGCCGACACAGGCGGCGAGCGCCGCCGCATCGAGGGCATCCGCCGCGCTCGCCGCCCGGTCGATCTGTCCGCGCACGGTGTCGAGGTACTCGGGGCGGATGTCGGGAAGACGGTAGAGCGCCGGAAGAATCCCCGACTGAGTACGCTTTTTACGCCGAAGGAGCCGTGAAAGTAGGCGCAGCACAGAGCGTTTCGAGAACTCTTCGGAGAAGAGGCTTGTGGCGCTCCCCTCGAGAGAGTGGGCCTCGTCGAGCACAAGGGCTTGATAGGCGGGGAGGATCGTGTTCGCGCTGCCTTCGCGCGTGCGTTTCGATTCAAGATCCGCGAGTAGAACATGATGATTCGCGATGATGAGCTGGGCACTTGCCGCTTCGATCCTTACCCGTACGATATGACACTTGTCGTGGTAAGGGCAGCGCGACGCAAGACAGTAATCGCTCTCGGAGCACACGCGTCCCCAGATGGGATCATCTTCCGGTAGCGCGAGGTCGGCCTTGTCGCCCGATCCGCCCGCATTATCCCACTCGAGAATTTTCTTGAGTTTCTCGGAGCTGTCCGAAAAGAGCGCATCTTCCTCGATTGCCTCGTAGAGCCTGCGTTTACACAGGTAGTTGGCCCGCCCCTTCACCACGGCGGCTTTCGCTGGTTTCTTGAAGAGCGAGCTCACGATGGGGAAGTCCTTCTTGAATATCTGCTGTTGAAGGTTGATCGTCGCGGTCGAGATGACAACACGTTCGTCATTCCCGATCGCCCAGGCAAGGGAGGGGATGAGATACGCGAAGGATTTGCCGACGCCTGTGCCTGCCTCGGCGATAAGGATGCCGCCATCCGACATAATCTCGGTCACATCGTGGGCCATCTCAACCTGAGAGGCACGCGGCTCAAACTCCGGCATGATCCGAGAGAGCTTGCCACCCTCGTCCAGCACACTGGCAATTTCGTCGGCGTTGAGAGGGCGCATCGTCTTAGGCCGCGCGGGTTCGGCGACCACCATGACCTGTGTGACATTGTTGTCGACAATGTAGCTTCCGATACCCTCGGCGCCCGCCTCGGCGGCGACCATAATATCGGCATCGGAGGGAAAGAGCGTGCCTGAGGGATGGTTGTGGATAAGCACGTGCGCGTTTTCCCTGAAGCGGAAGGGCGCCGCCACCGCCTCTTCGGTACCGCGTGCGATGATCTCGAGCTCACCAATGATGCCCGATGTGTCGAGCGCGCCGATGGCGAATACTTCTCGACCCTCCATGTTCGCGATAGCGGTTCTCAATTTTGACTGTGCGGATGGGGAGATCCTCGTTGAGGCGTCGACGAGGGCCCGCTGTTTTTTCGTCACGCGCCACAGTATAGCACAGCGGTGAAAAAGGAGTAGTTGCGGATCCCTCTCAGCGGGTATATTCTATGACCACACATGAAACAGGTTTCTACCACAGAAAGCAGCCTCACCTTTGGAATGTCCCGATATACTCAACCACGCTGGCGGTCGCTGCCTGCGCGCGATCTCTACCATCTTTCCAGGGATGAAGAGCGCGATATCTACGTGCGTGCCCTCACCAAGCTCGAACAGGAAGACGAAGAAATCCCCTTGCCGACCGAGCGAGGACCCGTGGTATTCCGCGACGGTGTATTCCAGATCGATATGAGTCGGATGGAGGAAAAGGGTGATATCGACACCGAGCTCAAGAAGCTCATCGACACGATCATGGGAGCTTGAGGATCAATGACGCAGGACGACCAGCACCCCGAACGCGCGCATCTCATCCGTGAGCGCAACCAGCGCCTCGTGCTCAGGCTCATTTTCCGCCAGGGCACACTGTCGCAGAGCAAGGCGGTTCAGCGTACTGGACTTAAGGCCCCCACGGTATTCCGTATTTTCTCGGATTTGGAGAAGCGCGGCCTTATCGAATCGATTCATGGCGACGACACGCCGAGCGTGAAAAATCGAAAGAAAGGCCGCCGCCCGGTAAACTATCGCATACGGGCAGACGCGGCCTATGTGGTCGGTGTCGACTTCTGGGCACGGTCGGCGGCGGCCGTGATCCAGGACTTTGCGGGTAACCTCATTGCGGCGCGGGACCTGTGCTTTGCTTCTCCTCCCTCTGCCGAAGACGCGCTTGACATCATCTCAGGCCTCATCCGCGACATGCTCAGCGAGTCCGCCATAAGCACCGAAAAACTACTCGGAATTGGTGTAGGAGCACCCGGTTCGGTCAGCGCAACCACCGGCGTTGTCCAGTTTTACGCGCGCATCCCCGGCATGATCGAGTACCCGCTCGCGCACAGGTTGCGCCAGCGCTTCTCAGTCCCGATCGTGGTGAGCAACAACGCTTCTATCGTCGCGCTCGCGGAGCATCGCTACGGGCAGGCACAAGGCGTCTCCTCACTCTTTCTCTTTCTCGTGCGTGCAGGTGTAGGCGGCGCCTTTATTCAGAATGGAAAGCTCGTATCGGATCGGAGCAGGACGGCCTTCGAGGTCGGGCACCTCTCGATCGATCCTGCCGGCAAGGCTTGCTCCTGCGGCAATCGGGGCTGTCTTGAGCTCTATTTAAACGAAGATACAGTTTGCGACGCGCTCTCGTCGCTGCAGCCCTGCAATGGCATCGAGGATGTTGAGCGGATTTTGGCGGCTGGCGGGCCTGAGGTCGATGCCGCGATTGCCCCGATTCTCGAGGTTTCAACGCACGCGGTGCGGGATATCAGGCGTCTTTTAGCGCCGGAGGCGGTTGTTATAGTGACGCGCTCTGCGAATCTCTCCGAGCGGCTCGCCGCAGCGGCCTTGGTGGACTACGCGCACAACGACCGGCGCTTCGGTTCTCCGGGCGCGCGCATTATCGCGTCCGAGTATAGCGCAACGCTGGCCTGCAAGGCTGCCTGTGACCTCATCTACGAGGAATATTTCGCGCGCGGCCGCGAGTTAAGAAATGCCGAGACCGGCCAGGAATGAGGCCGCGATAGGGCTGACGCCGCGATATACGGAGAACTCCAATGATTAAAAGTTATTCGTGGAATGTAAACGGTCTCCGCGCCTGTGCGGAAAAAGGTCTCTTCGAGTGGATCGAGGCTTCGCGTGCGGATTTTATCTGCATGCAAGAAATAAAGCTTCAGGAAGATCAGCTCACAGAGGAATTGCGACACCCGCGCTCGTCCAGTGGCCGGCGCTACCACAGTTACTGGGCTTTCGCCGAGCGCAAGGGTTACTCCGGTACCTGCATGTATTCCCTGCACGAGCCTGTTTCAGTCTCCGGCCTTGGTGTGCCCGAGTTCGATGTGGAAGGCAGGACGGTGGTTGCTGACTTCGGCGGTTTTGTACTCGTGAGCGCTTACTTTCCCAATAGCCAAGACGCCGGCATGCGTTTAGACTACAAGCTTCGCTTCTGCGACGCGATCCTTGGGTTCTGCAATGCCCAGCGCGCGCGCGGCAAGCATGTCATCGTTGCAGGTGACTATAACATCGCCCATAAACCCATCGATCTTGCTCGTCCCGATCAGAATGAGGGGAACGCCGGCTACCTGCCGGAGGAACGCGCCTGGATGGACACCTTTACCCAGGCGGGTTACATCGACACCTTCCGTCACTTCTGCGCGGAGCCTGGGAAATATACATGGTGGAGCTACCGCGCCCCTCACGCAAGGGAGAAAAATATCGGTTGGCGCCTGGACTATCACTGTGTAGACCTGGAGTTTGCACCGGCCCTCCTTGCTGCCGACATTCACCCTGATGTCTTGGGCTCGGATCATTGTCCGGTGTCCCTCACGATCGATCTGTGATACTCTGAAAAGGAGGATTGTACATGCACATACGCTACAACGCGCCCATCACCCTCACGTTCACGCTCGCTGCGGGAATCGTGCTCGTTCTGAGCCAGACTATCGCTCCTGGCATCATTCAGTCGCTCTTCTCAACCCCTGCACCCTTCCGCACGAATGTGTTCGTCGATTATGTAAAGCTCTTTACGCATGTGCTCGGCCATGAAAATATCCAGCACTACATCGGCAATTTCACGATGATCCTCCTCCTCGGGCCGATTCTTGAGAATGTGTACGGCTCGGGCTTTATTCTCCTTAGCATTCTCATCACCGCCGTCGCAACAGGGCTCTCGAACGCGCTCCTCTTCCCGAACGTCGTGCTGCTCGGCGCCTCGGGGATCGTGTTCATGATGATCATGCTCTCGTCAATTACGAATTTTCAGAAGGGCGAGGTGCCTCTCACTTTCATTCTCGTTATGATCATCTATCTGGGTGGTCAGGTGTGGGATGCGCTGACCAAGCAGGACAACATTTCCCAGTTCTCACACATTATTGGCGGGCTCGTAGGAAGTGTGCTCGGATTCAATCATAAAAAAATAACACCGAGGTGAAGTATGTACGGTTCTCTCAAGGATGAATTGGCAGCCAAGCTCAGCGCGATCCGCGCCGAAGGAACGTATAAGGACGAACGCGTCATCGTGAGCCCGCAAGGTGCGACGATTCGCGTGTCCGATGGCGCCGAGGTGCTGAATTTCTGTGCCAACAACTATCTCGGCCTCTCGAACGACGCGCGGATTCAGGCCTCAGCGGTCGACGCGATGCGGCAATACGGCTACGGACTCTCGTCGGTGCGCTTTATCTGTGGCACGCAACGCCAGCACAAGGAGCTCGAGCGCAAGATTGCTGACTTCCTTGGTATGGAGGACGCGATTCTCTTTTCATCCTGCTTCGACGCGAACGGGGCCGTCTTCGAGCCCCTCCTCGACGAAAACTCCGCCATCATCACCGACAGCTTAAATCACGCCTCGATCATCGACGGGGTTCGGCTCTGCAAGGCGAAGCGCTGGATCTATAAACACGCGGACATGCGCGATGTCGAGGAGACAGACCCCGACACAGGTAAGCCTCTCAAGGGGCTCGAGCGCTGCCTTAAAGAAGCACAAGGCAGCCACGTCATTATGATCGCGACGGACGGTGTGTTCTCGATGGATGGCGACATCGCAAATTTAAACGCTATCTGCGACCTCGCGGACCGCTACGGCGCCCTCGTGATGGTCGACGACTCGCATGCGACGGGCTTTATGGGGGCGCATGGACGCGGAACCTGGGAGCACTGCGGCGTCGGCGGTCGCGTAGACATCATCACGACAACCTTCGGCAAGGCGCTTGGCGGCGCCTCGGGCGGCGTCATCGCCTCCCGGCATGAAATCGTCGAGTATATGCGCCAGAAGGGCCGCCCCTACCTCTTCTCCAACACTCTCGCGCCGGCGATCGTGGGCGGTACCCTCGCGGCGCTCGACATCCTCACCGAGTCGACCGAACTCCGCGACCGCCTCGAGTCGAACACAGCGCTCTTTCGATCGCTGATGACCTCGGCCGGCTTCGACATTCGCCATGGCGTGCACCCTATCTGCCCCGTCATGCTCTACGACGAAAAGCTGGCCCACCGCATGGCAGACGAGCTTCTCGCCGAAGGCATCTATGTGATCGGGTTTTCGTTCCCGGTGGTGCCCAAGGGTAAGGCGCGCATCCGCGTGCAAATCTCGGCGGCGCACTCAGAGGCGCAGATTCGTCGCGCGGTCGACGCTTTCGTAAGAGTGGGGAAGAAACTCGGCGTAATCTGAAAGATATACCCGCTTGCGGCATCGCTGCGGCATCGCTGCGGCATCGCTGCGGGCGGCGATACCACTCCTCTTTACCTTTTAGCCTTTTGTTGATACTTTTTCATATATTCAATTTACATTCTATTTCCCTCCAAGAGGTGAGTACGATGCCTACATATGAATATGAGTGCCGCGAGTGCAGCTATACATTCGAGGCCTTCCAGTCCATCAACGATGATCCCCTTAAAAAATGCCCCCTCTGCGGCGGCAAGGTAAAGAGGCTCATTGGTGGCGGGAGTGGAATTATATTCAAGGGGTCGGGCTTCTATATCACCGACTCAAAGAAAGCGCAGTCTGCCTCGACGGGCGCCAAGAAGTTGTCTGGCACTGGTGAGGGCACCTCGGCAGCCAGCAGCTCGAACAGCTCAAGCGGCTCAAGCGGCTCAAGTTCGGGATCGGGGAGCGCTTCCAGCTCGCTCGCGTCCAGTGCTTCCACCTATCCAGCCGCATCCGGCGCCTCTGAAAAGGCGAGCTAACACAAGCGTAGAATCGATCAGCGGATTGCCTGCTTGAGCTCAGCGAGAGGGAGTTCGAGCAGGCTGGGGTTCGAGAGCATCTTGTAAAGCGCGGATGCAGCTTCTGCGAAAAGAAAACCGTCGGCGATTCGCTCGTCAAGCGTCATTCTGAGGTCGATGTATCGTTGACGTGTGCGCACATTGCCGTGCCAAAGCTCCTTCGAGAACAATTTTCCAATCACGATGAAAATGCTGGTGGTCCCCCACTCGTAGAGGTGGTGGTACGGAGCGTTGAGGCCTATCGATCCTAAATTGGCGAAGTAGATACTCGAGTAGAGTGGATCCATACGGATGAGGCTCCAAGGAGCAATGTTAAACTGTTCCAAAAAGCGGTATATCCCCATAATGAGAGCCTTGCCCCCGGGAATCTTGTGGAAAATGTTCGCAAAGCGTTCGCCGTCGCCCTCTCCGTTCTGCCGTGCGTTGAGGATGGCCACGCTAATTTTTTCGCTGACCGTTGAAAAACTATCGCCTGGCTCGAGAAAGATCTTTGCGTTGACCTCCGGTGCGTCCACATCGAACTCTTGCTTTACGATGAATGAGAATGCGAGGTGCTTTCTCTGGTAGAGCGCGCGCCGGTGAACGAAGCGGTTGAGCTGCGGATAGAGTGCCATCGCCCTGAGTGCGGCTGTTATAATGAGCCCGAAGAGCGAAAAGCGATCCTGATCCTCTTTCGCTTCCTGCATTTTTTTGAGCGACTTGAGGTAGGCCAGCGAATTTTCTATATTGATTTCTTTCTCGTAATACACGGCGGATTCATTGCGTCCCCGCATCATGTAGGGCATGAGCGCGTTGAGCGCGTGCTGGCCCAGAACACGGGTGCCGTCGCAGCGATCTCGGAATAGCATAGTTGCTCCACTATATGAAAAATTTATAAGAGAGTAAACGGGAGCTTTAGCACTACTGTTTGAGGGATTCCCGCTTTTTCCTGTATTCGATAATCGGGTGATCGCCCTGAAATAGATTTTCGCCGATACTTAAGCCAGATGCTTTCGGTACTTGCGTTTCCACAACACGCCTGTCTTGGTGCGCGACATAGAGATTGAAGGGCATCGCGGCGCGCGCGATGAATTTTCCGATGACTGGGAGCGTCGCAAAAGCCTGATAGAACCGCAGGTAGAGCATCGTGTTCTCCGCGTCGATGGGCACGAAGGCAGCCAGCACGCGCACCTTGTCGGCGATTCTGTTCTCCCAGAGATTAGGAAAGAGGAACTCGATCTTGTAGCCGCTTGGGCTAGGAACCGGCACTTCGTTCGGTTTCTTGGGCTTCTGGCCCGAGTCGACTTCGTTGTAGACATACATGAAAAATTTACGCTCCGAAACCCATTCGACCGCGGGACCATTCACGAGCGTGCGGTTACCGCGCCCAATCGTGTTGAAGTGCACAAAGGGGAGGTGAACACAGTCGAGTTGGTTCTCGATCACGCGCGAGTAATGCGTCTTCCAATGATCCTTTACTGTAGCATACTTAGCATTGTCTGGAATGTCGTCGAAAAATTCAGGTATTTCGGGTGAGGGTTCAGTATCACCATACCATACCCACACAAAGCCATGCGCCTCGTACACCGGCCAGGATTTTACCTTAAAGTTTGACGGGACGAGGCTCGAGTGACCATTTGCAGGGATCAGGGTACACTTACCCGAGGGGTCATACTCGAGACCATGGAATGGACACTGAATCTGGTCGCCGTTACAGACCTTGCCCAGCGAGAGCGCTGCACCACGGTGACAGCAGCGGTCGGAAAGACAGACGAGGAAGCGGCTCGAAGTGCGGTAGAGCACGATTTTCTCGCCAAATCGTGTGAGGCCGACAGGGTGCAGCCCAATCTCCGCTGATGTCGCGATTACATACCACTGGTTCTTAATCATTACGCTCTCTCTGGTACCGTATGGGCTCAGGTCTTCGTTACGATGACGGCGATGAGCGCGCGCGCCAAGTACTGCATTGGATCTATAAAGGGAATATCAAAATCGCGCTGCGAGAGCACAAGGGGAACTTCTGTGCAACCGCCGACAATCGCATCCGCACCGCGCGCGATGAGCGATGCCGCCGCCTCCATGAGAAGATCGTGCGGCTCGCGTCCAAGGTTGCCGGCCTTTATGCCCGTTTTTCCGTAGATCGCTTCCATGACTTTGTCGCGGTGAATCTCCTCGCTGGGCCAGAGGATCTCGCGGTCAGGTATGGAAGTCTCGAAAAGCCGCGTGCGTTTCGTACCTATCGTGCCGAGAATCCCGAGTTTTTTGATGGGCTGGGAGAAGCCATCGAGCGCCGCGCGAGTCTCCTCGAAGGCAGAGAGTATTTTCAGTGTGGTGTGGCGCCTAAGCAGCGGAAGGAAGGCGTGTGCAGTCATGCAGGGCATTCCCGCGACATCAGCACCAGCGGCGCTGAGCCTGCGCGCGGAAGCGAGCATTTCCGGCAGCGGGTCGGGGCCGGAGCCCAAGAGGTGCTCTGTCCTGTCGGGAATCGAGGTGTTGGAATCGACCACGATGTGGAGGTGTTCTTGGTCTGTGGGAGCTACATCAAGACGCACGAGCATCGAAAAAAATGCGGCGGTAGCGTCAGGCCCCATGCCTCCTAGAATGCCAATTATTCCTCGCTTCATGGCAGCATTATGTCGCATGCGGCTGTCGCCTGTAAATATGGCTCACAAAATGAGTACGTCAGCTGTGGTTGTTTTCCTCTTGCGGATTGTAAAAATTGGATTCATAATATTACTGTTATGCGTACAATCGTAAAGCAAGGAGGCAATGCATGGCTGAAGAAAAGAAACAAGGTGCGTTCGATTGGTATTTTAAGACCAATCTATTGGCACGCATTCTGATCGGTTTGGTCCTGGGAGCAATTCTGGGCATCATTCTCGGATTCTTCCCGGACTCCATTAAGCCCTTTGTCGATGGTTCGAAGTTCTTTGGGGACCTTTTCATTCGACTGCTCAAGATGATCATCGTACCAGTAGTTCTCTTCTCACTCATCGCGGGCGCGGCGAGCATCGCTCCGGCACGTCTCGGACGGGTGGGCATCAAGATCATGGTGTACTACTTGCTGACAAGTGCGTTCGCGATTTTTATCGGACTCTTGTTTGCCAATATTTTCCAGCCAGGCGCAGGATTCAATGTGGTTGGCGATGCGGCGGTGAAAGCAACCCAAGTCACTCCCCCGACCATCGCACAGATTCTCCTCAATATTGTGCCGACGAATCCGTTTGAGTCTCTGATGAAAGGAGATGTGTTACCGATAATCTTCTTCGCCCTGGTGTTCGGTATCGCGCTCTCCTACATCAAAGATTCAAAGCAGGCAGCGCTTGCGAAGTCCGGCGCTCTGCTCATCGACATCGTCAATGGCGCTGCCGAGACCATGTACAAAGTGGTCGGCGGCATCATGCAGTACGCGCCCATCGGCGTCTTTGTCTTGATTGCGCAAGTCTTCGCGCAGCAGGGACCGAAGGCCATCGGCACGCTCCTTCTCGTCACGCTCACGGTGTACATAGGTCTCATCGTACACGTCGTGGTCACCTACGGAGGGTTACTCTCATTCTATAAGCTCAGTTTCTGGAAATTCTTGAAGGGCGCGAACGAAGCCATGGTCACCGCCTTCGTGACCCGTTCTTCCAGTGCGACGTTGCCGGTCACTATGCGCGTCTCCGAAGAGAAACTCGGCATGCCCAGATCGATCACCTCGTTCACGCTTCCTCTGGGCGCAACCATCAACATGGATGGTACCGCGATCTACCTCGGTGTGTGCGCGATGTTCATCGGTTTCGCGACAAACCAGCCTCTCACCTTCAATCAACAGCTCACGGTGATCATCACCGCAACGCTCGCGAGTATCGGCACCGCGGGTGTACCCGGCGCCGGTGCGATTATGCTAATCATGGTTCTAGAATCGATTGGACTCAAGATTACTGAGGGCTCCGCGGTCGCCGCGGCCTACGCGATGATACTGGGTATCGACGCGCTGCTTGATATGGGTCGTACCAGCATCAACGTTACTGGCGATATGGCTGGCAGCGCGATTGTGTCGAAGACCGAAAAAGAACTCGATATGTCGATGTGGAAAAAATGAAACTGTGCGCAGCGCTCCGCCATCTATGCAGAGCGCTGCAACCAGACTGCGCCGCCTCGTGGCGAAGCATCACGGTGGCGGGGGCGCTCCAGGAGGGGCGCCCTTTTTTGCCCGTCGCGATATGCCTTTCGTGATATAGCAATGTCCCGAGTCTGCAGGATGGAGCGCGATCATTCTAGAGAAGCGTGCCAGGTCTGAGGAGGGCGGCATTGAGGGCGCCCAAGCGTGTACCCTCTGCGACCGCTTCATGAATAGAACCGCCACGTTCAAGTATGCGCGCGAGCCCCGCGCCGAACGCGTCGCCCGAGCCTATGGGGTTCACTGTGCGCACTGGCTGAATCGGCCGATCGCAGAGCGCCGTTCCGTCCCAGTACAGCGTCGATTTCGAGCCACGAGTGACGACGAGATACGTGCCGTAGTCGCGCCAGAAGCGCGCGCCGATCTCAGCGACAAATGCGCGGGCGGCGTCTTCGTTGCGGACGGAAGCATAGGGAATGCCGAAGGTCTGCGCGAGTTCCTCAAGGTTTGGCTTGGCGCAGAGGGGCCTATACTCGAGGCACTCAAGGAGATCGCGTTTTTTAATGTCGAGGTAGAGGTGGACGTTGGCGTCGCGTGCGAGTGCAGCGAAACGGGACATGGTGCTGGGCGCAATGCCGGTCGCGACTGTGCCCGAGAGAAGGACGGCATCGGCCTCGCGTACGAGGGTGGTGAAGCGTTCGACAAGGGCATCGCTGGTGCCAGGAGCGACCGGCAGGGATTCCTCCACGAGCTCCGTCGCGCGGCCGCTCGCTTCTTCGATAAGCGTGGTGCAGAAGCGTATGGGGGCTCCGGACTCGACCCACTCGATACTGAGATGGTCGTCAGAGCACATCGAGAGGAACCAATCGCGGGTGGGTCCGCCGAGTTGCGTGAGGTGGGTGGCGCGCTCGCCGAGCTGCGTCAGAATGCGCGTAGGAATGATACCTTTTCCAGCCGCATCGATCCTGTAGTTTGACGTTCTATTTACTTCTCCACGCTCTATTTCTTCAAATACGAGTGTTTTCTGGATGACGGGATTGAGACATACGCATAAAAATCGAGGATTTTGTTTCATGTGAATACTGTAGCATATTTTGCTCGGCTCAGAAAAGAATTCAGCCTGTATATCAATATTGAAAACGCGCGGACCAACCTTTGCGGCGTCGATCCGCGCGTAGTTCCAAGTCTCAGCCGAGGGCGAGCACGGGGTATTCGATAAGTCTCTTCAAATGCGCGAGGAATCGCGCGCCGTAGGCACCATCGACAATTCTATGATCAGCGGTGAGCCCTATTTCGATTATGGGGACAAAGCGAGAGCCGCCCTCACATTCTTCAGGTCTCCGTACAATCGATCCCACAGAGAGAATGGCGCACTGCGGTGGATTGACGATTGCGCGGAATCGGGTTATCCCGAACATTCCCAGATTTGAGATGGTAATTGTTCCATCCTGCATAGCCTCGGGACTGAGTGTCCGCGCGCGCGCCTTTTCCGCAAGTTCGCGGAGGTCGGCGCTGAGCTCACGCACGCCGCGCGCTCTGCAGTCGCGAAGCGTGGGCACTACGAGACCGTCGGGGCTGTCGACCGCGATCGAGATATTGACGGAGTTGAACACTCTGATTTGTCCATCTCCGAGCCACGAGGCGTTGAGGAGCGGGAACTCTTCAAGTGCCGCGCCTATCAGTTTCGCAAGCAATACGGTGATGGAGATTTTTTCATCGAGCGCCTTAAAAGCACTCTGTGCGTCAAGGAGCCCCTGCGCATGCGCCTCAATTGAGAGCGTGAACTGGGGTATCTCGTTCCAGCTTTCGGTGAGTCTCGCCGCGGCCACCTGTTTGATGCGGCTCAATCGCTGATCTTCATAGGGCGGTGCGACTGTTTTCGAAGTCGCGGTTGTTTTCGATGTCGCGGTTGGGGTTGCGGAGCTGGGTGCGCCGACTCGCACATCGCGCGCGACGACAGCACCATCGGGTCCAGTTCCGTGGATACTCTGAAGATCGATTCCCTGTTCGCTCGCGAGTTTTCGCGCGTAAGGCGATGATTTCACAAATTCGCCATGTTCGGTCTGCGGTGGCGTCGGTGCGCTCGCAGCCTTATCCGCCATAACGTTTGTAGTCATTGGGGTGCTCGCGGGCGCGCCAGTAGCTATCGGCGCATTCAGCGGCTTATGTGTAGCAGGCTGTACCGGAGGGCTTTGGGGCACGATCTCTCCAGGCTGAGCGAGAATTCCCACAACGGAGCCAACAGGCACCGTGGTCATAGGGCCCACGATGATCTTCGCCAGAATGCCTTCGCCCTGAGATTCGAAAGGAATCACTGCCTTGTCATTTTCGACGTAGAACAGCAGATCTCCTTTCGCGACAGTATCCCCCTCATTTTTTGCCCACTCGGTAATGGTACCCTCATTCATTGTGAGGCCGAGTTGAGGCATCAGTATGTCTGTTGCCATACTCAAGCCTCCCTGTAGAGCACTCGACGCACCGCGCGGATGACATCCTCTGTTTGAGGAGCGACGAATTTTTCCATGATGGGACTGAAGGGAATCGGCACATTTTTAGCCCCCACGCGGGCTATAGGCGCGTCGAGCCAGAAGAACGCTTGATCTTGGATCGTCGCAGCAATTTCCGCGCCAAGACCGCCTGTCATTACAGCCTGATGTGCAATCACGCAGCGGTGCGTCTTCTTAACCGATTCGATCACGGTTTCACGATCGAAGGGTTTTAGTGTCAGCAAATCGATGATTTCGACATCGATACCCTCAGCCTCGAGCTGTTTCGCCGCCTCTTCGCATTTCTGCACGAGGATCGAGTAGGTTACGATCGTCACATCCTTGCCACTACGGCGTATTTCAGCCTTTCCCAGAGGGGTCAAATACTCTTCATCGGGGACCGGACCCTTCTGCGGGTAGAGCATTTTGTTCTCAAAGTAAATGACTGGATCATTCTGGCGGATGGCGGATTTTAGGAGCCCCTTCGCGGTGGCAGGGCTGGAAGGGGCTACGATAATGAGGCCGGGAATGTTCTGGATCCAGCCCTCCACACTCTGACTGTGCTGAGCGGCCGCCTGGTTTGAGATGCCGTCGGGCGCGCGGATAACGAGGGGAATATTCATCTGACCACCGAACATGTAACGATTTTTCGCGATTTGGTTCGCGAGCTCATCGAATGCGATTCCGATGAAGTCCGCGAAGTGCATATCCGCGACAGGCCGCGTGCCGGTAAGTGCTGCCCCGAGCGCCGCCCCGACAATAGCAGTCTCAGAAATAGGTACGTCGCGCACGCGGTCTCCGAACTCATCGGGCAGGCCTTTGAATTGACCGAAGATACCGCCTTGGCGGACGATATCTTCACCATAGACAAATACAGTGGGGTCTCTGCGCATCTCTTCGCGCATCGCCTCGAGTGTTGCGTCGGAGAAAGATAGTGTTCTCATCGGACAACCTCCGGGAATTCATTGGGGGAAAACGAGAAAAGATCATTGAGCGCGTCTTCCGGTTCGGGGAGTGGGCTCGATTCGGCGAATTCGATCGCCGCACGTAGCTCTTGTTCTGCGAGATCGTAGAACTTTGCGATGCCCGCTTGATTGGTGATACCTGCATCGAGGAGCCAACTCTTGTAAGCATGGATAGGATCTCGCTCGTTGACCATTTTCTGCACTTCTTCGCGCGTCCGGTACCGTTCAGGATCGCCGACATAGTGGCCTTTGACGCGGTAGGTGAGGCATTCGAGCAGTGCGGGGCCCTTGCCCTCTCTGGCCCTCTGGATAAGATAGGCTGCTGCATTGTAGGTTTCCGCGATATTATTACCATCGACCGTGTACCCTTCGATTCCGTAACCTTTGGCTCGATCGGCGACATGTTGCGCTGAGAGTCCGTAGTTTACGGGCGTCGTCGATGCATACTGATTGTTCTCGTTGACGAACAACACTGGAAGTTTCCAGATTGCTGCGAGATTAATGGCTTCGTGGAAGGTCCCCCGGTTCGAAGCCCCATCCCCAAAGAAACAGACTGCCACCTGGTCGGTTTTTTTAATTTGTGCCGAGAGCGCTGCTCCCACCGCGATATTGAATCCGCCGCCCACAACGCCATTCGCGCCGAGCATACCGACAGAAAAATCGGCAATGTGCATGGAGCCGCCTTTGCCCTTGCAGTAGCCAGTCTTCTTGCCGAAGAGCTCGGCCATCATTTTATCGGTTTTTGCGCCCTTGGCAATGGCATGGCCATGACCTCGATGGGTGGAGGTGATCCAATCGTCTTTCCGGAGATTGGCCATGACCCCCGTTGCAATGGCCTCTTCACCAATATACAGGTGAACAAATCCGGGGATTTTCTTATTGAGAAAGAGTTCTTCAACCCTTGTTTCGAATGTTCGAATTCGCACCATTGTCTCCAGGAGCGCTAATTTCCGCTCAGGAGAGAGTGTGCTAAAGGCATCAGGGAAGGAATTCTTAGTTACTTCCATATTGTGACCTCCTTCATAATCTAGGGCGTATACAGTTTGGATACGATCGGCAAATAGAGCGAGAGCTGTGGAATGAGCACGATGACGATAAGCGCGAATACCGCGGCGTACACCATCGGCAGCACGAACTTCACCATCTCATTGTTGATGTTGCTCTTGATGAGGTTCGCGGTGACATAGAGATTGACCGCAACCGGGGGTGTAATCTGGCCAATCGCGAGCGAAATGGTCAGACAGATGCCAAAATAGAGTGGGTCAATGTGCAGGGCTAGAAGCGCGGGCATGATGATCGGCATAAAAACATACATGATCGATATTGCGTCGAGGAACATTCCCGCTACCAGCATTATTGCCATCGTGAGCAAAATGAATATCATTGGATTGGTCGTTAAGCTGGTGACGAGCGCAGCCGCCGCGTCGATCACGCCGAGTGTCGAAGCGGCCCATGAGAAGATTCCTGCCATGGAGACGACAAACATTACGACCGCTGAACCCACGAGGGTGTCTACGAGGGCTTGGAACAGTATGCTGATTGTAATGGTGCGGAATATGAAGATGCCGACAAAGAGCGCGTAGAACACTCCGATAATCGCCGATTCGGTGGGTGTCGCGATCCCTGCGTAAATCGATCCGAGAATGATAACCGGTGCCAGCAAGGCCCAAAAGGAGCCCACAAAGGCCTTCATGATTTCTTTTAAACTGCCGGCCTCTTCCAAACCTCGATAGTTGTTTCGCACTGAGATGATGTACACCACACCTATGAGAAACACTCCCACAAGAATGCCGGGAAGGATGCCGCCCAGAAACAGGGCTCCCACAGATACGCTCGTGAGGTTTCCATACACGATGAAGGCGATGGAGGGTGGAATAATGATCGAAAGCCCCGCGCCTGCAGCGATGGTCGAAGCGGCAAAGTATTTGTTGTAGCCCTGCTTGATCATAGGCGTAATAAAAACAAGACCTAGCGCGGCCGCGGTGGCGGGACCAGATCCGGAGACCGCCCCCCAGAAAATGCAGGTGATCACGCCTGCAATCGCGAGTCCACCCCGTCGTTTACCAGTGAGCAGGATGATGAAGCGTGAGATGCCGTCTACAATCTTGGCCTTGTCCATCAAGGTCCCGGCAAGAATAAAGAAGGGTATGGCAATAAGCGGGAATTTCGAAATGTTTGCCTCAAAATTCCTCGAGATCATCGCGGTGCCGAGGCCATAGTTCACAATAGCCCCAATCCCCGCGGTGCCGAGTGAAATTGCAATCGGCACTCCTATAATAATCAGTAGTAAAAATACACCAAAAACGAGTAGGGCAGCCATTATGTTGCCTCCTTGTTCGGTATCGTTGAGTCGCCTTTCGAGGTAGGTTTTCCGATAGATTTGATCTCTCTGATGGTGCTGGAAATGATCTCTTTAATTACAAAGAGCGAAAAAATGGGAGTGCCGATGCTGTAAATCCACGTAGGTATGCCCAGAGATTCGGATGTGGTGTGGTAGAAGGTCATGTTTTTCCAAATCTCTTTTGAGGAATTGTAGATGATAAAACAGAAAATGATGACACCGAGGATTGCGGAGATAACTAACGCTACTTTTTTCATCGACGGCTTGAAGATATCATAGATATTGGTCATCTTGAGATTGGACCTGCGGCGGAAAGCAATCGCGATACCGAGAAGCGTGATCCACACGAATAGATTGATGGTAATCTCTTCAGTAAACGCGAAGCCCTTGTGGAAAAAATATCGGTTGATCACATTGATGAAAGAGATGACGGCCATAATGCTTAAGATGACAGCTCCAATTAGTTCATCGACATGAAAAGTGTGCTTTTTCATTGTGCCAATGCTCCTTAAAATAGTGGCCGACCTTTCAGGCCGGCCACTGATTAGAAAATAACCGCAACAGCTCCGAACCGTGACATGTAGGTCTTATTTCATGTCTTCCTGTGCGGCTTTATAGAGGTCCTCGCCGATGAGGGGGACCCATTTGTCGTAGATAGGTTTTGTTTTCGCAACAAAAGCGGCAACTTCGGCGGGAGTGAGGTTGGTAATCTTCATGCCTTTGGACACCGCGAGGGCGAAGGGCTCCTTAGGAAGCGGCGAAACTTTGAATTTGTTCTTTAAAATATTCAGAGAGGTATTGCCATCGAGGTAGGCTCGGGCGAGAGCCTTCTCATATTCGCCGGCTTCGAGTGCGGCTTCCTGAATCTGTTTCTGGACATCGGCCGGGAATCTCTTGAAGAGGTCGGCGTTGACACCGAAGATAAGAGGATCAATGAGATAGTTCCAGTTGGTCATGTACTTGTGGTACTCCCAGATTTTCACGACAGTGAGGACGGATTTCGGGTTCTCCTGCCCGTCGACGACACCTTGCTGGAACGCGGTGACGGCGTCTGCCCAGTTCATGTTCACGGGGTCGGCGCCGAGCTGTTTGAAAATATCGATAAAGATGGGCGAGCCGACAACGCGGACCTTGAGTCCGACTATATCTTGCGGCGTCTTTATCTCGCGCTTCGAATTGGTGATCTGCCTGAAACCATTCTCGCCCCATGCGAGAAATTTCAAGCCGCCTTTTTCGAGGTCGGCGATAATCCGTGCGCCAGCCTTGCCGTTCTCAATCTTGTCGACATTCGCATAGGTGTTGATAAAGAAGGGCAGACTGAAGAGATTGAGTGAGCGAATGACGGAAGATGCATTGATAGTGGAGTCGACGACAAAATCGATACTGCCGTCAGCCACTGCCTGATACCAGTTAGTTTGCTTTCCTGCGAGGAGAGAAGAGCCGTAATAGGGCTTGATGTTGATGAGTCCGTTCGTTTTCTTCGCGACCAGTTCGGCGAACCTCTGCGCGCCCATGCCCCAGTCGAATGCGCTAGTGACATTCACCTGCATTGTATATTCTTTCTTTGGGGTGAACGCCGCGAGAGGAAGAACCGTCACGAGTAACGCGACCGAAATCAAAACAATGTTTCTAAATTTCATGATTGCCTCCTAGTACAGGATTTTCACCCCACTTTGGTAATACTGTCAAGAACAAAATGGATAAAATTGGAATGTGCAGAATTACATAATCATACAAAATGTATTGCATACAATTTTGTTTAATGGTATATTCGCTGCATGAAAATGCAAATTCTTGCATACCGATATCTCGAACTTCACCGAACCCGCCTCCGTTGACCGTATCTCCGTGTGCTCGCCGCACAGCCTGTTCGGCGTTGCGACGCGGTGCGCATTCATCTGTTAATTATTATATATTTATTTACAGGAGAGAGAATAATATGAAGAAGAAAATCGTGCTTGCATATTCGGGTGGACTCGATACCACGGTTATCGTGCCCTGGCTCAAAGAAAACTATGACTGCGAGGTTGTCGCCGTATGCGGCGATGTCGGTCAGGAGGCTGATTTTGAGGCGATCGGAGCGCGCGCCATTGCCTCTGGTGCCTCGAAGTTCATCAAACTCGATCAGAAAGAGGAATTTGTCAAGGAGTACCTCTGGGCGCTCGTGAAGGCGGGTACGCCCTACGAAAAAAAATACCTCCTTGGCACCAGCGCTGCGCGCCCCTTACTCGCAAAGGGCCTCGCGGAAGTCGCGCTCGCCGAGGGTGCCGATGCCATCGCGCACGGCTGCACAGGCAAGGGTAACGACCAGGTGCGCTTCGAGCTCGGCGTGAAGGCATTCGCGCCTGAAATGGAAGTCATCGCGCCATGGCGCATCTGGGACATTAAGAGCCGCGAAGAGGAGATTGCCTATCTCGAGGCGCGAAACATTCCTGTACCCATGAAAAAGTCCGACTCCTACAGTCGCGACGACAATCTATGGCACATCAGCCATGAGGGGCTCGACCTCGAAGACCCTGCCAACGAGCCGCACTTTGAGGGCATGCTCAAGATGTGCGTGACTCCCGAGAAGGCGCCCGACAAACCCGAGTACGTCAAGCTCGAGTTCGCGAACGGCGTGCCTGTCGCGGTGAACGGCGAAAAGCTCGATCCTGTCTCACTCGTAAAAAAACTGAATAAGATCGGCGGAGCGAACGGTATCGGTATCGCGGATCTTGTCGAAAATAGGGTAGTGGGCATGAAGTCGCGCGGCGTCTACGAGACTCCGGGAGGCACCATCATCATGGAGGCGCATGACAGGCTCGAGCAGCTCTGCCTCGACAAGAAGGCGCTCTCTTTCAAGATGACGGTGGCCCAGCGCTTCGCCGAGATCCTCTACGAGGGCGAGTGGTTCAGCCCCCTCTGCGCGGCACTCAATGCCTTTATCGACTCGACGCAGAGCGTCATCACTGGCTCGGTCACCCTCAAACTGTACAAGGGCAACCTCGTGTTCGCGGGGGCCACATCGCCGTACTCGCTCTACGACGCAAGCCTCGCGAGCTTCACCACGGGCCCGCTCTTCTCGCATAAGGACTCGACCGGTTTCATCAACCTCTTCGGTCTGCCCACCAAGGTGCGGGCGCGCTTAAACGAGCGGCTTAAAAAATATGGTATCGCCGCCGGTCCCGATGTCGCCAAGCCAGGCAGCTCGGGGTATACTGCTCCCGCGGGAGACTGAGGGAGGCACAAGGATAATGGCGAAACTCTGGCAGACTGACGCGAGCGCGCGGCTCGACCCAACAGTTGAAAGCTTCCTCTCGAGTATCGTGGTGGACTCGAGGCTCGTGTTTGAGGACATCGAGTGCTCGCAAGCCCACGCGATCATGCTGGGCGAGCAGGGGATCATTCCCCGGCAGGATGCTTCGGCCCTCGTCGACGAACTCGCGAAGATCCGCAAAGAACTCGAGGCAGACACGCTCTCGGTCGACCAGAACGCGGAGGATGTGCACAGTTTTCTTGAAGATGAGCTCACGCGCCGCCTCGGCGACGCGGGGAAGAGCATCCACGCCGGCAGAAGCCGCAACGACCAGGTGGCGACCGCCTTCAAGCTCCATGTGCGCAACGCGTGCCGCGCGACGCGCGCGCTTGCGAAGAATGCGCTCGCAGCCTGTCTCGACCTCGCCGAGACCAACATCGAGACACTGATGCCCGGCTACACCCACCTTCAGCGGGCTCAGCCCGTAACGCTTGCGCATCATGTGCTTGCTTGGTGCGCGGGTTTCGAACGCGACATAGGGCGGCTGGCCGACGCCGCGGCGCGCGCGGACGAAAGCCCCTTGGGCGCGGGGGCGCTGGCGGGGAGCGGCCTGTCGGTGGACAGGGAGAGGACCGCTGGTTTGATCGGGTTTGCGCGCGTGTCGATGAATACGATGGACGCGGTGGCCGATCGCGACGCGGCGGTCGAGTACGCGGCCGCTGCCGCGACCCTCATGACTCACCTCTCACGCGCCAGCGAGGATATCGTACTTTGGGCTTCCTCGGAGTATGGTTTTGTCTCGATTCTGCCCACCGCGAGCACTGGCTCGAGCATCATGCCGCAGAAGCGCAATCCCGATCCTGCAGAGCTCATACGCGGAAAGGCGGGCAGAGTATTCGGTAATCTTCAGGCCCTTCTTGTGATGGAGAAGGGCATTCCCTACGCGTACAACCGCGATTTGCAGGAAGATAAGGCGCTCTTCTTCGAGATCGAAGAGGCGGTGAACGGCGCGCTCGGCGCCTTCGCGGTGCTCGTAAAGAGCCTCGTACCGAATGTCGCGCGCATGCGGGTTGCACTTGATGGCGGCTATCTCGAGGCAACCGACGTCGCCGAGTACCTCGTGAAGCTCGGCGTGCCTTTCAGAACCGCGTATCAAGCCTCGAAGCTCCTTGTGCAGCGCTGCGTCGAGGAGAACAAGAGCCTCCGCGCCATCGCCCAGATTGATCTTGAAGTGCACGAAGCCTTCGGTCGCGTGGGAGTGAGCGCCGAGGAGCTTGTGCGCTATCTCGATCCCCAGGCCTGCGTCGCCCGCCGCATGCAGACCGGAGGGCCTGCACCTCTTCGTGTGCGCGAACAGATTCGGCGGCTCAGAGACTGGCTCGAGACTGAAAGCTAAACCGATACCACACGCAGGAAACAATGCGACAGGTGTTGCCCTGAGCGCCGGCTTGCGCCGCGACAAACCTTACAGGTTCATGAATCTTTCTCAAGCTTATTTCTTCATTGTTCATCTCAATACCTCCAGTTTCTATAATTGGGATCTTTCCGACAGATTTATAATTTTTCGACCTTGACGGATTAAAAAAACTATGTAATCGTTTACTTAGGCGAATTCACCGGCAAAAATACCAGGAGAAAGCGGGATGGTCGCCGCAAAATTGGCGATCGATCCGCGATCTTACACACGGATCTCGGAAAAAGGAGTAGTACGCGTGGCAACCAAATTGTTGTCGATGGAAAAAATCGATAAGCGCTTTACAAGCGTACACGCCCTTCGCCAAGTGAATTTCGATCTCGACGAGGGAGAAATCCACGCGCTCGTGGGCGAGAATGGCGCCGGAAAGTCGACGCTCATGAAGGTACTCGTCGGAATCAATCCGAAAGATTCAGGCCAAATCCACTACATGGGACACCTCTTCAACCCGCGCGATCCAAAGCACGCCCTCGAGATGGGTATTGGAATAATCCATCAGGAACTCAACATGATGGATCACCTCACGGTTGCACAGAATATTTTCATTGGCAGAGAATCCACCATGCTGGGCGGCATCCTCCTCGATAAGAGGGAGCAGAACAAGCGGGCGGAGGAGCTCTTTACGCACCTCAAGATGAATATCGACCCGACTGAGCTCGTGGGGCGCCTCACGGTGGGCAAACAGCAGATGGTTGAAATCGCGAAGGCCGTCTCACACCGTCTCAGAATCCTTATTCTCGATGAGCCCACCGCGGCTCTTACCGACACGGAAATTTCCGAACTCTTCGCGATCATGCGAGATCTCAAGCGCCAGGGAGTGGGAATGATCCACATCTCCCATCGCCTCGAGGAGATTCACCAGATCGCCGACCGAGTGACGGTATTACGGGATGGCGAACTCGTCGATACGAAAAAAACCTCCGAAGTCACCAAAGCGCAGATCATCAACATGATGGTTGGCCGCGTTATCTACGAGCAGCCCAAGGTGAAGAGCACCGTGCCACCCGACGCTCCTGTGGTGCTGCGCGTACACAATCTCCATGCCGGAAAGCTCGTCCGCGATGTGAGTTTTTCGCTCCATAAAGGTGAAATTCTCGGTTTTTCTGGCCTCATCGGGTCCGGGCGCACGGAAACTGCGCGTGCGATCTTCGGCGCGGATGAGGTGCAGAGTGGCTGGGTCGAGGTGAATGGCAGACGTGTCAAAATACACTCGCCAGAGGATGCGGTCTCGAAGGGAATCGGCTATCTCTCGGAAGACCGGAAGCGATTCGGCCTTGCAGTCAATCTGAGCGTGAAAGACAACATGGTTTTGGCGACGCTCGATCAATTCGAGCGTGGACTCTTCGTCAACGCGAAAAAAGTTCGCGAAGAGACTGAAAAATACATCGAGCGACTCAGCATCAAGACGCCGTCAATCGAGCAACTCCTGCGAAATCTCTCGGGAGGAAATCAGCAGAAAGTCGTCATCGCGAAGTGGCTGATCCGCAACTGCGACATCCTCATCTTCGACGAACCGACGCGTGGAATCGATGTAGGTGCGAAGAGCGAGATCTACACCCTGATGAATGAACTCACAAAAGAGGGCAAGTCGATCATTATGATCTCTTCAGAGTTGCCTGAGATTCTGCGCATGAGCGACAGGGTTATCGTGATGTGCGAAGGTCGCATCACGGGAGAATTAAAAATAGAAGAGGCAAGCCAGGAGGCCATCATGAGTCTCGCCACGATGGGGCACCAGGCTGTCCTCGCAGGGAGTTGAACACCATGGCGTCAGAAAATATCAGCATCAGCCGAATGCAGCGGTTCAAGGAACGGGGTTTGAAATATGTGCTTGCCCCAGCTGCGTTGCTCATCCTGTATGTATTCTTCGGAATCTTTGGGATGAACTATTTCTCGTACCCGACTCTCGTCAACATCATCGATGCGGCATTTTACATCGGCTTTATCTCGATGGGTGTAACTTTTGTCATCATCTCGGGCGGCATCGACCTCTCCATTGGTACGGTGATGATGGCCTCGACGCTCATCGGCGGTGTGGCACACAAGCACGGTCTTCCCATGGTTCCGTCGCTCCTCCTCATCATCCTTGTGGGCACCGCATTCGGCTTCTTCAATGGATTCATCATATCGAGGTTGAAGATGCCCCCCTTTATCGTCACGCTGGGTACGATGATGATCTCCATGGGTGTCGGCTCCATCGTCTCGAACGTGCAGAGTGCGACCTTCCCGATTCGCGGCCAGCCAGGTGGATGGTATAAGGATCTTTTCCTCTATCTCTCTCCGAATGGAGGCATGATACCCACGGGGGCGCTGCTCTTGCTGCTCGTCGGCGTGATCTGCCATCTCATCCTCAACAACACGAAGCTTGGGCGCTACACCTACGCAATCGGCAGCAATATTGAGGCTGCGCGCCTCTCCGGTGTCGATGTCCAGAAGTGGCAAATGATGGTCTATATCATTGCCGGCGTAACCGCGGGTATCGGCGGCATTTCCTACGCGGCGATCTACACGACGGTGCTCCCAGCCCAGGGGCAGGGATTTGAGCTCTATGCGATTGCGGCGGCGGTAATCGGTGGTACCTCGCTCTCGGGCGGCATTGGTACCATCTGGGGAACACTTATCGGTGTATTCATCATGTCGGTACTCGCCACCGGCCTTCCGTCTATGAACCTTCAGGCGCACTGGCAGACTTTCTTCACGGGCATCATCGTGATCGGCGCGGTGCTTCTCGATATGTACCGTAACAAGAAAGCTACCGAAGTCCGAATCGAGACAGCCGCCGATATCTACAAAGCTGAGATGCTGGAGAAAATCGCGAGTATGCGCCATGAACTTGCCTCGCTGAGAGCGGCGGGCAACGCGGCGAAGGCCGCTGAGCTCGAGCGCGAGATCGCCTCCACCCACCGCGAGATGAGAAGAACATTCGCGGCAAAAAAAGCCGAAGAGAAGGCCGAGCTCGCAAAACTCCGTGCCGAGGAGCGCGCCGCCGATCATGAGTTCTCCGAGATTTTAAAGCAGAAGGATGCGTTTTCAAACAGAAAGTAATATTGGGAATCAGTCCGCGTCGCGGACTTACAATTGGCTATTAAGCCCCGAATCGCATCCGGGGCCAAATCGCAAGGGAGGTTTCTATGAAAAGTTCTAGAAGAGCCAGAACAGTAATCGTGACCCTCGTTATGTTGGTCGCGCTGACTGTTCCATTGTTCGCCGCCGGCCCGATCTTCATTCCAATGATCTCAAAGGGCTTCCAGCACCAGTTCTGGCAGACCGTGATGAAGGGAGCGAAGGCCGCCGCTGATAAGTACAATGTCGTCATGACCTTCGAGGGACCACCTACCGAAGCAGATATTCAGCCGCAGGTGCAGATGCTCGTCAACGCCATGGCCAAGAACCCTTCGGCCATCTGCTTAGCAGCTCTGGATACGAACTCGGTTATGGACCAGCTGAATGAGGCAATCCGTCGCCACATCCCGATTATCGGCTTCGACTCTGGTGTTCCGAATGCCCCGAAGGGCGCCATCTACGCCACTGCCGCAACGAACAGCTACAACGCCGCGGGTGTCGCAGCCCAGAAGATGTTCCCGGTCATTAAAGACAAAATCATGGCCGCAACCGCTGCAAACCCCGTCACGATCATCGACTTTAACCAGGATGCGACGAGCCAGTCGGTCACCGACCGCGGCAAGGGTTTCCGCGACATGATGATCAAGCTCATCACGACCGAGGGCAAACGCTCGCTGAGCGACATCAAAGTGACCGGTAACCCCGCCTACATTTCCTCCACTACCCCGACGAGCGGCAAGGCGATTATCCTCGACATGGTCGTTCCAGCATCTCCGAGGGACACCGACGCGACCAACACTGCTCAGGCCATTCTTAACCGTGTGAAGAGAGACAATATTCTCGGCATTTTCTGCTCGAACGAAGGCACCGCACGCGCGGTCCTCTCCGCCTCGAACGATGGAACCGCGCTGCCGACGCAGTACCCTGGCCTTGTGGTTATCGGTTTCGACGCCGGCGCCGCCCAGAAAGCGGCTGTCCGCAACAGATACTTCTTTGGCGCCATTACCCAGGATCCCTACATGATCGGATTTGACGCTATTGAACTCGCGGTCAAAGCCATTAAAGGCGAACCTGTTGCGAATGTCGATACCGGCGCGAAGTTCTACGACTACAGCAACATGAATCAGCCGGATATCGCTCAGCTCTTGTACGACTGAGAACGTCGTCGAAGAACCTGTTTAACCTTGGAATCTGCCGCGCGGCGGCGATTCGTGTTGAGGCAAAGAGGGTCTACCCATGCATGGGAAGACCCTCTTTTCTATTCGTGCTTCTTGGTGGTAAGCAGACTCAATTTGTGATCGAAAATCTTGTATACCGAGATTTTTATCTGATCGTTCACCACGAACCAGATAAGGGCGTATCCCCAGACCAGAAGCGACCAGTTCCAACCGATTGGTGTCATGAGGAAGCCGTACACCGCAGCCAGCGTGGCGAGAATTTTGGTTCCGACGGCGGACCAAAAAAGTATGGGCGATGGCGCGATGGACCAGAATCGGCCTCGCGTCCTCGTAACAAAAATAGTCAGGTGGCCCGCAACGGCCAATTTGAGGAAAATCAGCGTCTGAATTTGATTCTGGCTGAGATGGAAAACCTTTTCCGCGAGGTAGAACAGGAGGAATGAAGCGATGACGCCGGCGACCCCAAGCACTGTCGAAATGCCCAGGACTATGGGCATGTTCCATTTTTCCGGTTCGTTTGAGTACCGGGTATTGTCGTAGGCGATCGAAAGGATGGCTCCATCGTTGAGCAGTGCGAGCAGCACGATCATCACTGCGGTAACCGGATAGAAATTGAATACTAGAATGGAGAGGGTCATGAAGAGCAGAACCCTGATAGTCTCCGAGATTCGATATATCGCGTAGCTATTCATCCTCTGGAATATCTTACGGCTCTCCTTGATGGCGTCGATGATGACCGACAGACCCGGCGTGAGCAGCACGATATCCGCGGCAGATCGCGCGGCATCGGTAGCGCCGGAGACCGCGATTCCTGCGTCGGCCTTTTTGAGGGCAGGTGCGTCGTTGACCCCGTCGCCGGTCATGCCAACGATGTGTCCCTCCTTCTGGAGTACATCCACAATATGATATTTATGCTCCGGAAACACTTGCGCAAAGCCATCGGCGTGCTCGATGGTTTCGTTCATATGCGCGGCTTCGTAGTGTTTCGCATCGCCAAAGAGCTTCGCGTCGAGGATGTTCGTTCCGATATCCAGTTCCTTGGCGATTTCCTTCGCGATTATAAGCTGATCGCCGGTCACCATTTTGACTTTTACACCCATTTGTTCAGCGGTTTCGATAGTTTCCTTTGAATCATCGCGGGGCGGATCGTAGAGCGGCAGGACTCCCAGGAACTTCCAAGTACCATCATCGTCCGCGCGCGCCACGCCGAGAGCGCGGAACCCTCGGGCCGCGAAACCTTCAACTGCCGCATCGACCGAGCGCTCCACGGCATCTCTGTTGGACGAAATCGCGAGGATGATTTCGACCGCACCTTTCGTCACTTTGAACGATCTGCCGCTTTTGTCACGCAATTCCGCTTCGGTCCTCTTGTGGACAGGATCGAAGGGCTGGAAATGCATAACTTCGTAGTCTTTGAGCACACCCTCATCTGACAGTCCTTTTGTCACCGCGAGGTCGATGGGATCGTTGTCTTCCAGATTGGAAGCGAGCGCGCCGCACAGAATGACATCGTTTGCCTGCACGCCTTCCACGCTGAATGTATCGCCGAGCGTCAGTTGATTTTTTGTCAGCGTGCCGGTCTTGTCGGAACAAAGGATATCCATGCCCGCGAGTTCCTCGGTCGATGCCAAGCGGCTGACGATTGCGTTCTTCTTAGCGAGGGTCTTAGAGCCGGCCGCCATCGTGACCGATAACACCGCGGGCATTGCCACGGGCACGGCCGCCACAGTAAGGATGAGCGCGAACTGAAGCGTCGTCAGAATCGGATCGCCCCTGAAGAGTGCGACAAAGAGGATAAGGATGACCAGCGCAAGCGCAATGACGATCAGGTAATCGCCGATTTTCAGGACCGCCTTTTGGAAGTGGCTTACCGTATGCGCCGATTCCATGAGCCGCGCGGTTTTGCCAAAGTACGTGCTGCTGCCGGTCGAGGCGATGATCGCGTCGATCTCGCCCTGCTTAATGATCGATCCCGAGTACACGGTGTCGCCAGACTCATGCGACACAGGGAGGGATTCTCCTGTCAGCGCCGATTGGTCGACTTCGATGGGATCTCCCGCAAGTAGTCGCGCGTCGGCGGGTATAATGTCACCCATGCGCAGGCGAATGATATCGCCAGGAACCAGCTGTTTCGACGCTATTGTGGACCATGCGCCATTGCGTTTGACGCGCGCCTGGAGCGCCAATTTTGCTTTCAGCGCGGCGATGGCATTTCCTGCCTCATATTCTTCCCAAAAGCCCACCAATCCGTTCATGAGCAGGAGCGCGAGGATGATGATGAAGTCGGCGTAATGCTTCACAAGAAGCGACAGTATGATGGCGACTTCGATCATCCAGGGAATGGGACCCCAGAAATACGAGAGGAACTTGAGAATCGGGCTGATTTTTTCCTCGGTCAATTCATTGAGGCCAAATTTCGCCTGCCGTTCTGAAACTTGCGCGTCGGTCAACCCCTCTGGAGAAGAATCCATCTCCGCATAGAGTTTTTCGTTCGATTCGAAGGGCGGGGCCGGCAAATCAGAGTTGGCCTTCGCATTTGAAGCGCTGTCACGAGATGAATTGGATCGAGCAGAATTGTTCATTCTTGACTCCTTGAATCACTGAGGATTAAATATCAGGATAGAACGGCGCTTTTCCGCTGTCAAGGCAACAATATCTTCTTATCAACCTTCTTTGGATGCGAAATAAATTCTAATATATCTCGTATAACGTTAAAGTTTTTATTCCGCAATTATTTTATTGTAAACAAAAAAGAGGCTCGCCCCAGCATGCATATGGTGGCGGCGGGCCTCTTGGTCGTACGAATGAAGTAAGGCGTTGGACAGCTTAAAGCGCGAGTCGGTAAATCGCCTCAATGTCCTTCGAGGTGAGAGGCACAAAGTGGCCGACAGTGTGAGTGTCGCCATCGGTGCATTTGCGGGCCATCTCCGCAAGTCGGTCTCCACCGATGCCGAGGCCGGAGAGGCGCACTTTTTGCCCGATCGAGGACCAGAAGGCTTCGAGCCGCGCGATGCCCTCGAGGGCTGTTCGCTCGGGGTCGAAGAAGTTGTCCTCGACGCCCCAGACACGCACGGCATATTGGGCGAAGCGTGCAAGGTCATGCTTCAGGGTATATTTCATCCAGGCAGGAGTAACGATGGCGAGGCCTGCGCCATGCGCGATGTCGTAGATCGCACTGAGTTCGTGCTCGATGTCGTGCGAAGCCCAGTCGCCCACGCGCCCCGTGTTAAGGAGGTTGTTGTGCGCTACCGTGCCCGCCCACATGAGTTCTGCCCAGTCGTCGTAAGAATTGGGATTTGCGAGCACACGTGGTGCTGAGGAAATGACTGTTTTTAGGGTCGCCTCGATGAGCCTGTCGGTGAACTCGACGGGTTTCGAGTTTGTGAAATAGCGCTCCATGAGGTGGCACATGATGTCGGTGATGCCGTTCGCGACCTGCTGACGCGGAAGCGTAAAGCAGCGCTTGGGGTTGAGGATTGAGAAGCGCGGAAAGAGGCAGTCGGCGTTGACGGCACGCTTCAATAGTCCCTCTTCCTTGGTGATGACCGAGCCAGGGCTCGATTCGCTGCCTGCTGCCGGAATGGTGAGCACCGTTCCTACCGCGAGCGCCGTTTCGGGGAGGGTCTTCCCGGTATAGAAGTCCCAGACATCGCCAGAGTAGCGCGCGCCCGCGGCGATCGCTTTTGCCGAGTCGATAACACTTCCCCCGCCCACGGCGAGAACGAGGTCGAGTTTATGCTGCCGGCAGAGCTCAATACCCTTATAGACGAGGCTCAAACGCGGATTTGGCTTGACGCCGCCGAGCTCGAAAAACTCGATGCCAGCCGCACTGAGTTCCTTGCGGATCAGCGGGAGAAGGCCTGAGCGCTCGGCACTCGCGCCGCCAAAGTGGAGCAGGACGCGTTTCCCGTGTTGTGCAACGATGTGTCCGATCTCAGCCTCGTGCGAGGGTCCAAAGTAAATTCTCGTGGGATTCTGAAAAATGAATTCATCCATAGATTGGCTCCTGTTATAAATTTCCTGTATTCCAAAATATAGGCATTTAGATGACCGGCGACAATCAGCGAGGTGGCGAAAAGAGCTCTTGGGGCGCATATTTGGCAGATTGACGCCGAAGTGATCGCACAGAAATGTGCCTGCTTTGAAGGCACATCGTAAAGCTTAAACCATCGCGGTGATTACCACGAATCCGCCTGTTCTATATCCTTACTTATATGGTTGGACGTGTTTGATGGTATCCAAAAAGTCCAAACACGGTTTACCGGATAAGTTCAACCTTCAGCAACTCCTCGGCAGACATGGATACCCCGCTTCGCCGCGAGATCCGCCATGTGGGCCGATGGCTCTACACCATTAAAGATCCCAAGTTTTTCAGCAAACAATCCCGTGCCGACACCAATCTCTACCCCCTCGTCCTTTAGGCAAAGCATTCCGAATCGCCAAAAGCTCAGATTCAAATGCAAAACGATTTCGAACGAACCAGTCTTCGTATTGATCTTGATGCATATCAAACGCTTGTGTCCGTGGCATAGCCGCTCCTTTCCCTATTTAGAAATTCTTTGATGCGATTTGAGATTAAGGTGACTTCGCACCTCTCCTTTATCTCATTCCTCACATATAGGATTAGATTCCTTTATAAGTCTGAGAACAGCCTCGGCAATCGTACCTTCACGGACAACAATCATCATGAGGATTATAGTGAGCAAATATTACAGAACAAGCAGTGTGAGTTCAGCGTTATTGTCATGAAAACGAATATCGAAGAATCACCGGCATGCACCTATCATTTGTACAAGAAGCGTGTGCAGATCGAGCAGATGTTTGATGATTAGCTTATTTCCTGCCAGCGCGAGAAACTCCCCCCATCCCGAGGGACACATTACCGAAAATCGATAAGTTAGGGATTGATTTTTTTACGGTTGAGAAATAAAACGACGAATAAAAAGGTAAAATCTTTAAAAAGGGAAAGCAGAATAAACGAGTGCTAGTTTGCATTAAAAATACATAAATGTAGTAATATAATTGGCATAGAGACTGATATTTCAGTCCAATTTTAAACGAATTATGATAAAATCGCCAAAGAAATAGCCAGAAACTTCATATTTGTAATTTATAAAATTGTTAACTACATTTATGTAGTGTTATTAATAGTAAATTCACATAAAAATTTTTTTCATCAAAAACATTTTTATCAACGCCAAACTCGGCAATCAATATTTAAGATGAATTAATTTCATGTTTAAAAAATAATTATAGTAAAATATAGACGGGCTCGCAGTAAAGAAATTTTCTAAATTCAATAAACATTCAAAAAATTGCGATTTATACCATATTGGCATGAAGTTTGCTATATCTCCCATATCTCGAACGATGCAGGAGGTTTTCGATGACGCGCTCGACAACGTCGGATTCGGGCCACAGTTGGTGTATCGGAGCCAAGGCGAAACGATTCATTAGGTTTTCAGTAATTATTGCCGGCTTCATCTTCGCCGCAGTAAACGCAGCAGCTCAAACGCAAGGGGGTTCGAGTCCGAATCAGACCGTTGCGCAAACTGTTGCGCAAACATCTCAATCCACAGCCCTCGGTGAACTCGCGGCAGCGGCCAAGAGCCTCGGCGATTCGATAAACATTATGTGGGTGCTCCTGGCAGGCTTCCTCGTCTTCTTCATGCAGGCTGGATTCGCCCTCGTGGAAACAGGATTCACCCGCCATAAGAACGTCGCGCATACGATGATGATGAATATGATGGTGTTCTGCATCGGAGCGGTGGGCTACTGGATAGTGGGATTCGCGTTCCAATTCGGAGGAGTAAACGCGGCCTACCCCGCGGTCAGCACTGCGGGCGCTATCCCCGGCGCATGGAGCCACGCCCCGACAACTCTCGGTGATTGGACGGGGATACTAACGAAACCGCTTCTGCGCTTCGGCCAAGCCGGAATACTGGGCGGCTCGGGATTCATGCTCATGGGAATAGGCGGGAACACTGGTTTGCTCGCGTATTTTCTCTTCCAGATGGTTTTCATGGACACCGCGGCCACCATCCCTACCGGCTCGATGGCTGAGAGGTTCAAGTTTATAGGCTTCTGCCTTATGGGAATCTGGGTTTCCGTATTCGTGTACCCCTTGGTTGGCGGATGGATATGGGGCGGCGGTTGGCTGCAGAACCTGGGAAGATCGCTCGGCTTCGGCAACGGGGTTGTGGACTTCGCAGGATCGGGCGTGGTGCACATGATTGGAGGTTCAGTCGCCCTCGCGGGAGTAATCATTATTGGGCCACGAATTGGACGCTTTAACGCGGATGGTTCGGCGAACGCCCTGCCTGGGCATAATATCCCTCTCGGAGTGTTGGGAACGATAATCCTTTTTTTCGGTTGGTTCGGGTTCAATCCTGGATCTTCTCTCGCATTCACAGGCACTGGCGGATTCCTCGCAGTGAATGCGGCCGTCAACACTCTTATTGCTGGATCGGTCTCGGGATGTGTGGCCATGCTCTACATGTGGTTTTTCGGCCCATCGAAAAAACCAGACCCATCTATGTCGGTGAACGGAATTCTCGCTGGTCTCGTCGCTATAACTGCTTCATGCGCTTTCGTCGACACTATAGGCGCGGCTGCGATCGGGGCAGTCGCCGGAGTTCTCGTGTGCTACGTCAGTTTCCTTCTTGAAAAATATGGCCTCGACGATCCCGTGGGCGCTGTTCCCGTACACTTCGCCAATGGATTATGGGGCGTGATTGCGGTGGGAATCTTCTCGAACGGAAACGCGGCTTCGGCGGGCTGGAACGGAGTCAGCGGGACAGTCCGCGGAATTATTTACGGAAATCCCAGCCAGCTCTTCGCTCAGATATTCGAGGCTGGATCGATATTAGCAGTGGCATTTGGACTCTCGCTCGTTTTTTTCAAAGTCCTTAACGCGGCAGGTCTCTTGAGGTCTGAACCCCACCACGAGATCGTGGGCCTGGACATCCCGGAAATGGGGGCGCTCGGATACACGACGGTGGACATGAAAATGCCGGGAGGTAGGCTCGCGCCCCAAATTCCAGTACGGCACGGAGCGCGATCGTAATTCGAGGGTTAGAAAATCTAGCAGGGAGACAGGGAGCGACATCCCCCAATTTTTATTTATTTAATCCGGGGATGTCGCCCAAGTGCGATAAAACTGTTTGAGAAAGTGAAGGTGGAATATGTTCAAGAAAATAGAAGCGATCATTCGCGAGGAAGGATTGGACGATGTCAAGGACGCCTTGCGCAATTTGGGGATCATCGGCATGCATGTGGAAGAAGTTGCGGGCCACGGCAGATCGGGAGGCGCCGAACTATCATGGCGTGGAACAATATACAAGATGGATATGGTACCCAAGTTGAAGCTCACGATCGTCTTAAGCGATCGCAACGTCGCTAAAACCGTCGACACCATAATGAAAGCCGCGCGCACCGGTGCGGAAGGGGATGGGATTATATTTATCTCGCCGATTGAAGATATTATCAGAATTAGGACAGGCGAGAGCGGGAGCGATGCGCTGTCATATCCCGGTGATATCGACCAGAAAATTTTCGACGCTGAATCGAAAGCCGTTTGAGATATCGCGCGAACAGTAGTCACGATTCATGCGATCGCGCACTTAATGAATATGTTGGCTTCGTATTCGGCGAAGACGTGGCGAAGCTCTTTTTTCATATTCATGACGATGGATCCGCCCCAATAATCGATGGGCTCTTTCAGAGGCTGACCGGCGATAAAGAAGAAAGAAGCGCCCATCGATTTGTCAGCCACGGCATCGACATAATCCTCTGCCCATATTATCCCCTGAACGCTCTGAGCGGTCGCCCGGCGCCGACAACCGATATTGAGCTGTCGTGTATAGTATTAATTAGCGATTTTCAAACTGACCTTTGTGGAAAAAGAAAAATCTGAAGCGCTAAAGCACAATCTTAAAACGAGCTTAGCCTGCTATGATTTCTTTTACCTTTTTATACACAGCACTTTGGATTGCTTCATTCCGGATTTGCAGGGATCTGGCAGAAACTGTTTTGCTTTCGAAGCTTTGCGCAAGTACTACAGCAGAAATCGCCTCCACGAATACAGAGCCAGCTACGACCGCATGAACGTAAGGGGCGACCGCACGGGCTTGCATCCCCGAACGAATGCCGAATCCACCAAAAATTTTTGATTCGCCCTTGCTCACCGCGCTGAGAAACCTTTTCGTATCATCATTGATCTCGGTAGCAGCGCCGGTAATTCCCGTGCGCAAGGCTGCATAAATGTAGGGTCTTGCAAGAGCAAGCATTGCAGAAAGCCGGGCAGGCTTCATAGAAGGAGCTGCAACCGGAATCGAGCATATAGCTTTAGAGGTTTTTGTTGATGCAGCGTCACAGACTTGTGCTAATCCCTCGTCGGTATCGAAAGGGAGGTCGGGGACAATGAGGCCAGCAGCGCCAGCCTTTGCCACGGCATCTACAAAGCTCTCAACACCAGGTGCAAAAACCAAGCTTGCATATGTCATGACAAAAATAGGTATGTCTGGATAGGCAGCGTGCAGCTCTGCAACGAGCTCCAACGATGCGTTTACTGAGCTGCCCTTTTCGAGCGCCAGAGAGCAGGCGTCACGGATGCTTGGGCCATCGGCGCTTGGATCGCTAAAAGGTATTTGAATCTCCAAATACGTCGCACCGCCCTCTACAAGCCCTCGTGCCGCAGCGCGGCATCCTGAGGCATCGGGGTAACCAGCCACAAGGTGAGCCATAAGAGGTATGCGCTCGATGCTCATTTTTTACCTCCCTGGGGACCATTCATTGCAGCCAATTCTCGCTCAAGAAATTCCTTCCATTCTTTTGGACGAAGAAGGGGCGCGGTGATGAATAGATCCTTGTCGCCACGGCCGGACATATTGACGACAACCGCCTTCCCTGGTCTGAGAGAACAGGCAAGAGACATAGCGGCAGAAGCCGCATGTGCACTTTCCAGTGCAAAGACTACTCCTTCTGTCTTTGCCAAGAAAATCAAAGCTTCCAAAGCCTCGGTATCGGACACACGGCGGAATTCGATTCGGCCGGAATGGCCTAAGGATGCAAGCTCTGGACCAATACCCGGATAGTCAAGCCCGGCGGAAATCGAATGGGTTTCTGCGACCTGGCCATCGTCATCCAAAAGAAAGCGGCTTTTATACCCATGAACGATACCAGTGCGGGCTCCATTGCCGGTCATGCGGGAGGCGTGTTCTCCCTTGCCTTCTCCAATGCCTCCTGCTTCCACTCCGACGAGCCGAGGAGTTTTATCATCAAGAAAAGGCTCAAAAAAGCCAATCGCATTCGATCCTCCACCAACACATGCCACCAAAACCTCAGGTGTCACACCACGTTCAGCAAGCTGTGCCTTGGTTTCACGACCGATAACAGACTGAAACACGCGGACCATGTCCGGATATGGAGATGGTCCGAGCGCGGATCCTATCAGGTAGTAGGTAGTGCTGAAGCTCTCAGCCCAATCGCGAAAAGCCTCGTTTATAGCATCCTTCAGCGTTTTCGAACCGGAATACACCGGCACGACTTTGGCACCGAACAACTCCATTGTCGCAACATTCGGTTGCTGACGATCGACATCGATCGCTCCCATATACACGACACATTCGATTCCGAGTTTGGCACAGGCAGCAGCTGTCGCCACCCCATGTTGACCTGCGCCTGTTTCTGCAATTATTCGCCGTTTGCCCATGCGCTTGGCTAATAGAGCCTGCCCCATCGCGTTGTTGATTTTGTGCGCGCCAGTGTGCGCAAGCCCTTCCATTTTGATATAGATATCAGCGCCGCCCAAGAGTTTTGAAGCATTGGCAGCATAGAGTAACGGCGTAGGGCGACCTATGAATTCGGAACGAATACGCTCTAACTCCGCGTTAAACGAAGGATCTGATATTTCCTTGAAAAAGGCTTCCTCGATTTCTTCGATCGCACTCCGAAGGACTTCGGGCACGTATCGTCCGCCATAAGGTCCGAAGTACCCTTTGTCCGAACGGCGTGCTATTACGCTAGTACTATTTGGCATATTCATCGATCTCCTTAAAAAAAGCGGCCATAAGGGCATGGTCTTTTTGTCCTTTTTTGACTTCGAGCTTGCTTGAAGCATCGATAAGCTCGGGAGCATATGATCTTAAGGCGTGACCTAGTGTACCTACTCCCAGACCGCCAGCAAGCCAGAAAAATCCGTACCTCGCTATAGATTCTGCAAGCGCTCGAGGTATTGCCGTACCCGTACCTCCCGCTGCATTCTCTGCGCGCGCATCTACTAAAATTCGCGGCTCACCGCTTCGGCGCAACAGGTCGATTGCCGCCAAATCCTCCGTGTTTCCGATGCGAGCGGCAGCGTAGCGACCCGCTTTCCCCTCGAGTACAGCATCTAAAGCTGCAAGTGCGGTAGGCGTACTTTCCCCATGCCACTGAATCGCATCCAGAATCCCTTCTCGCGCAAGAGACAGGGCTGTTTTCGCTTTTGTAGAATCTAGCTCAGTGATCACCCCAACTAAAAATGGTTTTGAATTATTCTTGTCGTTCTTATCGGATACATCCCCATGCTTTTCGTTTAAATAGTGCCACACCTCTTGCACAAGCTGTTTGGAAGCTGCGCGTGGGCTTTCGGCAAACACAAAACCGAGTAAATCAGCACCAAGATGCGCAGCAAAAAGCGCATCTTCCGTCCGAGCGAGTCCACAAATCTTGACAATGGGCCATTTATTGGGGCGTTTCAGATTCAATTTTGTTTCCTTGCGCTCTGCAATCCGCCGCCAGAAAACACCCGCGGCGTCTTCTTTTGCATTCTGAAAACCTTGTAGAATTGCAGAAATCCCCCCTGGGTTTTTAATTACAGTTTCTCCCACCAGGATTCCATCAAAACCAAGACGGCGAGCGTACGTAGCAGCCCCAGCAGAATTAATTCCAGACTCATATACGGCTCTGCCGGGAAGATGAGATCGAGCCGCAGCAGGAATAAGCGGGTCGATTGTAAACGTGGCCAAATCGCGCGCGTTTGCGCCGGACATTACCACTCCATCTGCGGAAGCTGCTGCGAGCTTTGCATAGTCCTCATGCTCGCGTACTTCCACAAAAGGCGTCATCCCAAAAGTACGGCATAGGGCAGCCATGCGGCGCAAAAGAGCAACATCCAAAATTCTGGCTATCAGCAATACAGCATCTGCCCCTGCGCGATATGACACCTCGATTTCATCTTCTTGCAATAAAAAATCTTTGCGAAGGTACGCAAGCTCTGGATGCGCGATGGAAATTTCAGCTAAATCTTCCAATGATCCTTTAAAGTAGTTTCGTTCGGTAAGAACGGAAATGTTCTTTGCACCGGCTGCGGCGTATGCCGCAACAAGTTTTCCAGGGTCCAGGTGAGCTACAATATCGCCCCTTGAGGGAGATGCGCGTTTGATTTCCAATATCACACCAGGTTCTGCAAGAAATGGAACGAGTGGCCTACGCCGCCGCGCTGGAATCCTTGCTCCCAAACTCGGTCCAAACTTTGCCAGGTCCCGGCGCCTGTCTGCAACAATCTTCTCAAGAATATCTGCCATGGTATGCTCCGCTCTCAAGTGGCAGCAAACATTCGTGCGACCATTTTCAGCTCCTCGATTTTGGCTGCAACAGCGCCTTTCGCAAGTGCCGCAGCGGCCAGCCGTGCGCCTTCCACAATGCTTTTTGTATGGCCCGAGATGTAGAGCGCAGCGCCTGCGTTGATGGCATTAGCCAATTGTAAGGCTGGATAGCCCTTACCTTTTGCTAGCTCTCGTGCAAGTTTGGCATTGTCGCTAGCGTCTCCGCCTTTGAGTTCGTGGTGATCATAGCGATCAAAACCCTCAGCCTGTGGATCGAACACATATTCCTTCACTCTGCCATCTTCTGAAATCTCAACGATGTCGGTTGGTGCGCAAGGGGATATCTCGTCCATACCGTCGCGGCTATGCATGGTCATCACACGCTTAACCCCAAGGAGACGTGCTGCTTCTGCAACAGGCCTTAGGAGCGCCTTATCGTACACACCAATAATCTGATACGAAGCATTGGCCGGATTGGAGAGCGGGCCGATGAGGTTCATGATTGTCTTGATCCCCAATGTTTTTCGAGCTGGCGCAGCGTGTTTCATGGCACTATGGTAAAAAGGAGCAAATAAAAAAACAAAATTCGTCTTTTCTAGAAGCGCCTGTGCGACGTCCACAGGGATGTTGACCGGGATACCGAGCGCTTCATAAAAATCGGCACTCCCGGACTTGCTTGAAACTGCTCGATTTCCGTGTTTTGCAATAGGAAGCCCGCAGGCTGCAGCGGTCAGAGCTGCCATCGAGCTAATATTGAATGTTCCCAGCTCATCGCCTCCTGTACCGCATGTATCGGTAACCGGAACTTTCGCTTTGAACGGCGTCTTTTTGCGGCGAAGCACTGCCGCGCACCCCGCAATCTCGGCTGCTGTAGGGCCTTTGGCGGCAAAGGCGGTCAGCAAGGCAGCAGTTTTTGGAGTATCGAGTGCACCATCAGTAAGCTCTTCCATAAAGGATTCGGCTGTTTCGCGGTCTAGATCCTGCCTTGCCAGAATCTTTTCCAAAGTAAATTTGAATGCGAAAGGTTCACGCCGATAGGTAAGAAAAGCTTTCAAAAGAAGTTCGCCTGTTTCGGAGGCTATCGATTCCGGGTGGAATTGTACGCCTTCGATATCGAAAAATGTATGCCGTATGCCCATAATGTCGCCATCTGCAGAGCGCGCGGTAATTTCCAGACAAGAAGGCAATGTAGCCTCATCGACCACAAGGCTGTGATAACGAGTAAATACTGATTTAGTGCCTATTGTACGAAAAAGTCCTCTCCCATCCAGCGAAATCTCCTCGGCGATTCCGTGTTTGATATGCTTGGCTTGAACAATAGTGCCGCCGAAGGCATAGGCAATGGCTTGATGACCGAGGCATACGCCAAGTATTGGTATCTTGCCAGCAAAATGCTGTATCGCTGCGACGCTCATGCCTGCATGCTCGGGTCTTCCCGGACCAGGAGAGATTACCAAGCGCGTAGGCTTCAATGCCTCTAAGCCTTCTATGTTGATTTCGTCGTTCCGGACGACAAGCACCGGTTCATTTGAAAGCCGAGCCAGTAATTGATACAAATTATACGTAAATGAATCGTAATTATCGATTAAAATCGTCATTTTTCTGCCTCTTGTTTACTTTACACCGCTCAATGCTGCACGAAGCGCGGCGAGTTTCTCATTTGTCTCTTCCCATTCACGTTCAGGCTTGGAGCCATACACAATCCCAGCCCCAGACTGAAGGTACCAGCGTCCATCCTTTACCAGAGCTGAGCGTATGGTGATGCACATATCAAACCCGCCCGCTGCATCAAGATAGCCAACGGCTCCTGCATAAAAACTCCTGTCCACAGGTTCAAGGTCGGATATAATTTCCATCGCTTTGATTTTTGGCGCACCACTGACAGTCCCCGCAGGAAATGCTGATCTCAGCACATCTAAATTCGTATGGTCTTTTGCAGGAATGCCCTCCACCTCCGAGACGAGATGAATGACGTGAGAAAAACGCTCTGGTTCGAAATTGCGCGTGACGCGCACAGAACCTGGTGTACAGGCACGGCCGAGATCGTTTCGCGCTAAATCTACCAGCATAAGATGTTCGGCCCGCTCCTTTGGATCATTAAGGAGTTCTTTCTCTAGCTCAATATCCTCACTAGGCGTAGAGCCCCTTCGCCGGGTACCCGCAATTGGACGAATTGAGGCGACCCCATTGCGTAGGCGAACCAGGTTTTCAGGCGAAGCGCCAACAAGGGCATAGGTTCCAAAATCGATAGAGAATAGATACGGCGATGGGCTTGCTGATCGAATTCGTCGATACCCTTCCCGTGCGTCCAAACTCGATTCCACAACAAGTCGACGAGAAAGAACAGCCTGCACGATGTCGCCCGCGATGATATGCTCGCGGATTTTCTCGACTCCATCCATATAGGCCATTTTGTCAGTTTCTTCGTCGGAAATAACGTTAAAAGAAACTGCTTCCTCTGGAGGTGCCAGGTGGTTGAAATCTAGATCTGAAAGCCGCCTTTTTACATCCCTGATTTTGGAATCAAGATCGATCTCGTGCTCTGTATAGTTAAGCGCGATACCATGGATGGTATCGGTGAAATGGTCAAACACCAGGTACAGGTGGCCGATAATAAATTCAGCCTCTGGCACACTTATTGGATCGGGCTTCGCTGCAATCTTAACCGTGTCGCAGCGCGCTGCGAAATCGTAGCCAAGAAAACCTATTCCGCTGGCGGGAACAGGTAAATGAGGAGCTGCTCCTGCATTCTGCGAAGCTATATAAGAAAGGGCGTCAAGTATATCAGGCGTACCTCTGCGTCGCTCTGCGAATTCTGATGAACTTGCCCATGGATGAGAGATACCGTTGATCACAAAGGACACACCATCTCTCTCCTGGCGCACACGGAAAGCCTCGTCAATAAGAAGGATCGAATAGCGTTCGCGTCCCTGCTTGAACGATGCCGATTCCAAAATAGCTTTTGCACCCAGCTTCTTTGCTAGAGTAAATGGCGTAAAGCGTTCTCCCGGTATCGAAAATATAATCTCATCTCCTCTGTGTCCGCTCATTGGGCACTCCTTGGGGTGTTTCTATGTATAGATACATTACGTGCAAGCGAATGTACACTATGTTGTTGATTCTGTCAATAGAAACATATTAGAATAGAAGAAAATGTTTCATTATTATAAAACCTAAAAAAGGGCGTCCGCGTTCTATCTCATCCACAACTTTCGATTATATCTCCTGATATCGTTTCTAAAAGGTACACTATAATTGAATGACTTCAAAATTGCCGAGACAGAAACATTTCAAAAGAAAATCGAGTCTCAAAAATTCACGTATCTCTATCCAAAGATTCGAAACTATGTGTACCCAATTTTGCGTGAGAATCCTTATTTTGGCCCACAGATAAAAAAGCTTAGAGGTGAATTTAAAGATGTATATCGTTTCAGAATCGGAGACTACAGGCTTTTTTATACTATCTCTGAACTGACTGTGATCATCTTTCTTCTCGACATAGAAAACTGTAAGAATGCCTACAAATAAGACCGTTGCGCTAGGAATTCTTCCTCTTGATAGAGAAAATAATTCACATGGCCTCAAATTTGCGGCCGCTGCCCACAATAGGTGCATAAATTAAAGCGGTCTATGACTCTGAAGAGAATCATCGACCGCATAAGGTCACGTTGAGGTGCCGTTCAGATATTCGGCGCGTGGGCGAGGAGGTAATCCTCTGCCTCTTTGCACCAGAGGCCGTCGTGGGCGGCGGTGATGCGCGCGAGTTCGGCGTAGAAAGGGTCGGTCCTGCCGCGTGCAGCAAAGTCGGCAAGCGCGACGAGGTCGAGCTTTTTATGGGTGTAGATGAGCTTTTTGCCGCCGGGGATTTTGTCGAGGTCGATGGTGGTTGCGGCGACGGCGTTGAGGCCGCCTACGTGGGTAATCATCGTTTCGGGGCGTAGCATGCCCTTGGCCATGAGGGCGAGCGACTCGCGGATGTCGTCGGTGTTGCCGCCGGAGGTGCCTACCATGTGATGCGACTCGTAGTGCACGTTGTAGAAGTTGAACATCGCGGAAAAGTTGGGATCGGTGGGGCCCGCGAAAAAGTTGAGACAGCCATCGTGAGCGAGGAGCTTGTCGGCAAGCTCGACGAGGCTCTTAATCGGCGCAAAGACGAAGACATCGTCGAAGAGTCTGCCGCCGTTGAGCTTTTTGAGCGCGTCGACGGGATCGGCGATATCCTTGGTGTTGATGTAGATGAGTTCGATGCCCTCGGCTTTGGCGGATTCGACGGGAATGAGCTTTTGGGCGCGGTCGAGGCGCGCCTGGTCGATGTCCGTCACCACGATACGCGCGGGCTTGATTCCGCCATGAATCGCGTAGTCGATCGCACCGAGGCCCATTGGTCCCACCGAGGCAAGAAGCGCGAGCGAGCCGCCCGCGCGTATGCCCATTTCGTGCACATAGTTCCCCGCCTTCGTGTGGTACTGCGCGTGGTAAGCGCCTACAATGCATGATACCGGCTCAGAAAGCGAGCCCATGAAGAACGCATCGGCCTTGTACTCGAGGAGGCAGTCCATCTCCATCACTTCGTTCGGGATTATGATGTAGGTCGCGTCCCCACCGATATATTGGTAGGAGTAGCCAGGGGCCCAGAGCGTTCCCTTATAGTTGAGGGCGGGCTGGATCGCAAAGGGTGTGCCTGGTTTGAACTTGTGCGCCCACTTTTTACCCACTTCGACGATTTCGCCACAAAACTCGTGGCCGATGATAACCGGATTTTGGGCAAGAGGGGCGCGCACGCGTTTGTGGGCGTCGCCCTGCATGGCGAGTTTGTGAGAAGACATGCATATCGAATCGCTTACGACGCGCGCGAGAATTTCGTCATCTTTGAGAGCCGGCAGCTCGAATTCCTCGAGCCTAAGGTCGTTCACTCCGTAGAGTCGAACCGCTTTGGTTTTCATTCAAAACCTCCTATATACAATGAAATATACTAAATTGAGGTGCGCCAGATATCCCGATACAACGCAAGCGCACTGGGCTCAAGCATGGGCGCCACCGCCGTTTTTTCGACGTGAATGTAACCCGAGAGCTCGAGTGGATCAATTCCGCGCAACGCGGCAAGGGCGGTCATCGCGGCGCCGAAGCTCGTTGCTTCCTTTAGATCGGTAAGGTAGACAGGGTTGGCAGGGAAGGCCGAGGCAAGGAGGCTATTGTAGTCGTTGTTCTTGCGAAAACCGCCCTCGGTGAGAATTTCGGTGCCCTCGGTGAGCCCGGTACGGATGAGCGCGACCTCGGTCTGAAGGACGATTGATATGTTGAGGACAGCTTGGGCTGTTTGCGGATCACGGAGGAATTCGGGCAGGGCGGAGCCGGCTTCGATTCCGGCGAGAGGGTATTGAAAGGGGTATTGTCCGCCCTGCTCGACAGCGCGGGCTACAGAGCCCGGGAATTGGCCAGATCCGGGAACTATCTCGGGCAGAATGAAGTATTTGTGCTCCGCGAGGACGCGCGCGTAATCAGCCTGCGAAGGCTGGGGAAGACGCGACGGCGTGGTGTTTTGAAGCGCGGCGATGAGGTTGATCCAAGTCTCATACTCTTTGCCGCCGAGGAAGATCGCGGTTTTTATCGGCGAGTTCCAGGCAGATCGGTTGAAGAACACCACTTTGCCGAGCTCATCGGGTTCGAAGCCATAGCGTGCCGCGGGGTGCATGAGGACACACCAGGTGCCGGTCGAATTGAGCACGAAGTCGCGTTGCCCCGTCGTAGCGAGGTGGGGCATGATCGAAGCGTTCGAGTCGTGGATGCCTAGCGTAACGATTGTGTCGGGCGAGAGGCCTGTGCGTGCGGCAACCTCGGGCGTGATAGTGCCAAGCACTTCCCAGGGTTGCCGAATAGGTGTGGGGAGTCGGTCGCGAATGCCGAGGGCGTCGGCTACGCTCGAATAATCACCTTTCGTCCAGTCGAACAGGAAGGTGTGGCAGCCGACGTAGGTACCTTCGGCGGAGGGTTTACCCGTGAACCGCATGCTCCAATACTGCGGATAGGACAAGAACCAGCGCGCCGAGGCGAACGCTTCGGGGTAGCGCTCCTTGAGGAGAAATACTCCTTTAGCCACATTGATGAGCGCGGAGAAATCGGGAGTGCCTGTGACGGATTGGAGGGTCTTGCGCTCGCCGGCGAGTGCGAAAAAACGCTCGTGGAAGTCGCGTTTCGGCTCATGGGTGTAGTAGATGCAAGGTGCTACGGGATTTCCGGCAGCGTCGGTGGCGACAAAGGTCGCGCCATGCGTGCTCACTGCGATAGCGCGGATGCGATAGATGCCCTCAAATTCGCGCACAAAATCGTGGAGCGTTGAGAGAAACCACGCTTCCATGCCCGCGAGGTCGTGGGTTTCGAAGCCGTCGCGCATGAGCGGTGGGAAGACGCGCTTTCGCTCAGCGATCATCTCGAGCTCGGTCGAGTAGAGGACAACTTTCTTGTTAGTCATTCCTATGTCGAGGACCGCAATAGCGTCGGTCATGGTGTGCTCCTTGTATTTAGGCTATGTGCGGGCGGGCGCTGCCGATATGCGCAAACCGCGCGCGTGCGTTTCAGCTCAACATCACCTGGCCACCGGTAACCGGCAGGGCTTGGCCAGTCTCGTAAACCTGTTCCACGAGGTAGTAGATCGCCTTGAGCACGTCGGGCCCATAGCAGCCGCGTCGCATCGGAACCTTCGCCTCGTAGTAAGCCCGCACATCCTCGATGGTCTTCGCACCGGGTACTTTTCCGGAGTTGAGGTACTGGACGAAGAGGCCGCGCTGCGGATCCGACCAGAGCGGACCTTCGAAGAAGTTGCCGGGGCAGATCGCGTTTACCTTGATATGGTACTCGACGAGCTCCAGCGCGAAGCTCTGTACAAGCCCGATGGAGCCGAATTTCGAGCCGGCGTACGCGCCATTTTTATTAGAGCCCTCGAGCCCGGACTTCGAGTTGATTTGGATGATGTCGGTGTGCCAATCGGGCGCGCCGAGCCACTGCAGGCGCAGAAGCCGCGCGGCATGCTGCGCGACATTGAAAAAGCCCAGGTAGTTCACGTCGTTGACGAGACGGAAATCTTTCGCGGGCTGCTCGAGCACAGAGCCGGCCTTGAGGATGCCCGCGTTCGAGACTACGAGGTCGAGGCCGCCGCTTGTCTGGGCGACTGTGGCGAAGGCGCGCGCCACCGAAGCCTCGTCGCTGACATTGATGTCGACCGCGTAGACGATCGCACCGTTCGCCTCGGCTGAGAGCTCTTTCGCGAAGGCCTGAGCAGCGGGCAGATTGATGTCGGCAATCCAAACCACCGCGCCCGAGTGCGCGAGGCCGCGCGCGATCTCGGCGCCGAAGCCCTGGGCTCCACCTGTGACAAAGGCAATCTTTGCGCGGACGACCTGGGCGCGCGCGGTGCTCGAGAGGAGGCTCGGATCGCCTGGCGACTGTGCGGCAACCTTGTAGCGGCGGTCGAGGGGCTCGAGCGGAATGAGGTGAAAGCCAGCGAGCGTTTCGCCGCGTTCATTCTCGATATCAAGGCAGGTGTCGCCGCTGCGGAGTTGGCTGCGGATAGCCTGGGCATCGTGAGGCTTCAGTGCCCCACGCAGCGCAGCGGCGAGTGTGGTATCGTCGATGGGCGCGCCAGGCGCGATACCCTTCAGAATGAGTCTGAGGCTTTCCTTTGGGCACGACTCGCTCCCGGAACGTGCTTTCACCATGCAGGAGAAAGAGGCTTCGGAGAGGATAAGTCCCCGCACGATGGGGGCGATGGTTTCAGGAATTGCGGTTGTATTCATGGGCGATGCTCCTCAAATAGATGTTGCGCCTGCATTTTGAGAGAATAAGGGTCTGAGAGGTCAAGTTCGCGACCTACTTTGGCATATTCCGCGATACGTTCGGAAATCGGCGCACGCGCGGCGGGATTGTCGCTGGAAAAGAGCCCTAAGCGGCGGTCCAGCGAACTCAGCGCTTCGTGGGCGACCATAGCCCATGTTGCGTCGTCGAGGTGGCGGAATTCCGGCATGCGCAGCTCGGGGCAGTTGAAGGACTGACGCGGCTGATTGATGTCGACGCCCGAAATTTCCATGAATCCGTAGCGTGCGCAGAGGCCCTGGAGTCGGATGAGCTGTGCCTTGGTGTTTCGCGGGGGCATGTAGGTGATCGCGGGGAATCCAAGTTCGCGGAGCACTGGAATGAGCTCGTCGAGGATATCGTCCTCGAATTTTTCGGCTTTCTTATCGCCGGTAGGGGATTCAGCGACATCGCCGAGATAGGCGTATGCGGGAATCGCGCCGACGCGCGCAGCAAGGTCGATGACGGCGCGGACATCGACACATTCTTCCCGTGGTTGGATGAAGATTCGATCGAGAAAGCCCGCTTTGAGCGTGCCAAGGAGGTCGTAGATAAGGTACGGGTTACTGGCATCTGAGAGAATACGCCGTTGGGACGCCGAGAGCACAAGGCTGAGTTTTTCTTCGAGCCAGGCGGTGAGTATAGGTCCTGGTGCGACCTCGGAGAGAATCGAACGCGAGACCGCGGCGAGGAGGTGGCGTTCGGTAACGGTTCCTCCATCGGCGAATTTCGAGGCAGCAAGGATGTCGCGTTCAAAGTCGATTGTAGGGAGGGAGAGGCTCGAGAGTAGCTCGTTGGCGCGCTGTGCCATGCGTCGCGTACGTGCGAGGCGTGCGCGCCTGATAGGCAAAAGAAAGGCATCGACCTCGACCTGCGCGCCTGCGGGCACGCCCTGCACTGTCATATAGATGATGCCGGCCGAGTCGGGATTGTTGAGTTTACGCTCGGTGAGAAGGCGCGCGGTTTTTTCGGGGAAACTTGCTGCGGCTGCCGCGAGCGATACGCGCAGTTCAAAGCCGGTGACCGACCCGATGCCCAGGAGGGCACAGGCGGCGCGCATTTCTGCGGCGGCCGCATAGGAGTCGTGGTCGACGGAGCCTGCCACATCGAGCCCGGCCCTGCGCGCCGCCAGCGCGGCGGAGGCGGGTGTGTAGGGGCTGAAGCTGTAGCAGGTGTGAATGTGGTTATTCGACTCGCCGGATCGGACGCGCAAGGCGGTTGCTGTATTGCCGGAGCCGCCCGTTTCGCTTCCTCGGGACATTCCGGCGAGGCGAGCCAGGTCCGCGAGGGCGGCCAGGCGTGCCTCCGCAGCCGCGCCCGGGTCGGCCACCACGCGTTCCGCATCATGAATATCGCGCATCGATTCTTCCACCTTGTGCCTCAGACACCCGCGCGGTAGCGCCGCGCGATATCTTGAGCGGTCTGCACGGTGCTGGGCGTGTGCCCCTTCAGCGGCAGTATTCTCTCATGGATCGTGTCGAGAATCCATGCCGGCTGCGGGAAGTAAAGGCTCTCCATCTCCG
>DYLX01000075.1 GCA_020721875.1 Leptospira biflexa | reverse complement strand
CCTCACGATTTTGACCATAGGACGTGATATAATGAAGGTAAGAACTCTTACCAACTTAATCACGTTCTATGCTCAAGATTCAAGGATCGCTTACACAAAGATCGTTCTTTGACTCGCTCATCGAAAGCGCCCTTAAGGCGAATCCGCTCTTGTCCAAAGTCGATGCGGTGCTCAATCAACTGCCCCATCTCCTCGATCCGTTCGTGGCCGCGTACGAGAAGGATCGCGTCGCTCGCGGCGTTGACGCCTCCTTCGGCAGGCCCACGATTCCCGTGGAATCCATTGTCCGTTCAATTCTCCTCAAGCACCTCCACAAGAATTGCGCCTTCCGCGACGTGGAGGAGCGCCTGCAGACCGATTACGCCTGGAAAGGATTCGCCAAGCTCTCGCTCACGGACAAAGCACCGGATCACACGGCTTTGAACAAATGGGAGCTGTTTTTCGGGGAGAAGGCGATTGTGAAACTCCATAACCAGATTATCGAACACTGCGTCGAGAAGAGAATTGTTAAAGGTAGGAAACTGCGCACCGATACCACCGTCGCTCCGGCGCATATCCATTATCCCACGGATGCCGGACTCCTTGCCGACGCCGTGCGGGTCATTACCCGTACAGTTGATAAGCTGGCACCCATCGTGAAGATCAAGCGTTATTTCCGCGCCAAAGCTCGCGATGTCAAGGACAAGATGCGAGAAATCGGCAATTCCTTGAAGAAGCGCACTGGAGAGGCCAAAACCGCCGTAAAAACGATCACTCGTGAGATAATGAAGATCACGGAGAAGGCCGCGGAGCGGGGACGGTTGGTGAAGAATGAACTCAGCCGCATTGGCGATCTCGCGGCCTTTGCCGCGCAGCTGCAATTGGATCATTTCTTGAAACTCGCCGACATCCTCATCAGCCAGACCGTAAATGCCTTGAACGGCCAAAAGATCAGAAATCGCGTCGTCTCCATCTTCCAGCCCACCATGCGCCCCATTCCTAAAGGCAAACTCTGGCCGCCCTGCGAATTCGGCAGGAAAATGCAGGTGGACGAGGTGGAGCACGGAATCATCTCTGACTGGAATATATTCCTTACCAACCGCAGCGATCCCAAGACCATCCTGCCCGCCGTCAATCGCCACAAGAGGAGGTTCGGCCGCGATCCGATTGTCGTAGCCGCCGATCGGGGATGTCACTCGCCGGACAATGAGGAACGCCTCAAACCCAGGATCAAATACCTGTCCGTTCCCCATCGGGGATACAAGACGAAACGGCGTTTGCGGACGGAAAGAAGCCGATGGTTCAGAGAAGCCCAGGACTGGCGAGCCGGAAGCGAAGCCACGATCAGCGTCCTTAAACGCACGTCCGCTATTGGGAAAAACAGAGCGAAAACCGAGTATGGATACCTCCAGGGCATCGGCTGGGGGATTATCGGACGCAACCTCCGCACGATTGCGGCTCTCACAGGGTAGAAAACGAGAATTGGGAAAGAGCCTTGGCGTGAGAACCTGGTTAACAGATGCTCACACGAAGACTTTTTCGGCAGAAACTATT
>DYLX01000001.1:170765-258866 GCA_020721875.1 Leptospira biflexa | reverse complement strand
TAGCGGGAGAGGGGATTGAACCCACGACCCAGCGGATATGAGCCGCTTGCTCTGCCAACTGAGCTATCCCGCCGTGCAGGTGGTTGTATATATCAAAACCCTCATCTTGGTCAATACCTTGTATGGTTTTGTGATCTCCCACTATAATCGTTTATTACTCTAAAATATGTGTTGAGGTAAGCATGGCCGAATGGCATGATGAGAAATATAGAGAGATATTTGAGGGAACTTTGAATGGGCTGCAACGCCGTCGTTCGGTGGATCCGGAGTTCGCCATTTTAGACGCCGAGAATCAGCTTGCCCATCTCTATGTTCTCGATGGAAATGATTGGCTGGGCCGAGGTGAACTGGGCGATATCGTGTCGCAGGCGACCATCGCCGCGTACGAGCTTTTCATACATGAGTGGAAGTCGGAATTAGGGGGCAACAATGTCGGTAGAGATCAAAAAAGTTGAGAGCGCAGCGGATCTGCGTCGATTCATCGATTTCCCGCTTCGCTTGTATAAAAATGAGCCAAACTATGTGCCGGCACCTCGACTCGATGAAATGCGGACACTGCGTAAGGATAAAAACCCAGCCTTCGAATTCTGCGAAGCTGAGTATTGGACTGCGTGGCGCGAGGGAAAAATCGTCGGGCGCATCGCGGGTATCATTAACCACCGCGCCATCGAGAGGTGGGGCAAGGCCTGGGCCCGTTTCGGGTGGATCGACTTTATCGATGACATAGAGGTGACAGCGGCTCTCCTCGAAACCGTGGAAAAATGGGCAATCGCCAAAGGGATGGCGGCGGTGCATGGCCCCCTCGGTTTTACGGATCTTGACCGGGAGGGTATGCTGATCGAGGGCTTCGATGAGATGGCCACACTCGCAACCATCTATAACTTTCCTTATTATCCCGAATATCTCGAGAAGCTCGGCTACAAGAAGGATACTGATTGGCTGCAGTTCCAGATTTTCACACCAAAGGAAATACCCGAGAAAGTGCAACGTGTCACCGAACTTCTTGCGAAGCGTTCGGGAGTGCACCTCTACGAGTGGACCGATAAGAAGGTCATCGTCCAAAAATATGGGAAGCAGCTGTTTAGCCTTATCGATGAAACCTACAGCGGGCTCTATGGTACCACACCTCTCTCGGAGCGCCAGGTCAACGCCTACATTAAACAGTATCTCGGATTCGTTGACCCGCGCTTCACGAAGATTCTCGTAGACACACATGACCAACTCATTGGTTTCGGAATCTCAATGCCGAGTCTCTCAAAAGCCTTTATCAAATCGCGGGGCAGGCTATTTCCGTTTGGCTGGTTCTATGTGCTGCAGGCGCTCAAGCATCCGAAAATTGCCGATCTTTATCTTGTTGCGGTAAAACCTGAGTATCAAGCGCGTGGAGTCCTTGCAATACTGATGAACGAGATGCAGCGCTCAGCCCTCGAGGCTGGCATCGAATACGCCGAAACGAACCTCGAACTGGAGGACAATATCAAAGTACAGAGCATTTGGAAGGACTATCCGAAACGTCAGCACAAGCGCAATCGCGTCTATAAGAAAGATATCTAGCGAGCGATAGGCGCTCCTATCTCTGGTTCGCGAAGATAGAAGGGGCCTTCAGATTCAGCGGCGGGGCCCTTCTCGAGGAAGCGGTTCATTCCTAATAGCGCGAGCGCACTAAGTTCCGTTTCCACAGCCGGCTCGTGAACGCGCCAGCCCGGCCTCTCCTCGCACAGCGAATCCATCAATTCAGCATCCGGGCCGACAAAGTGCAGTTCCTCTTCGCCCTGGAGGTGGGCAAGAAGACTGTCGGCATCGATATCCATCCACTTGCCGATGAGCGAACCTCGGTGGTACCGCGCGCAGTAGAGGCGGTGCTTCCTTGCGTCGAGTATCGGTACCACGATACCAGAAGCTTCCTTCCAAGCTTCTCCATAGATGTCGAGGGTGGGGACGAGCGTCATTGGAGTGCCGAGACTCAAGGCGAGTCCCTTCGCGGTCGAAATACCAATACGCAGGCCGGTAAAGGAGCCGGGGCCGCCTGCGACCGCGATGAGTTCAATCTCTCGCGCGTCAACTCCTGCGTTGTGGAGTACCTTTTCGATGCTGGGGAGAATTGTCGCAGCGTGGGTCGCAGGCGGTGCTGAGATAACGAAAGAGAGTAAGGTGCTTTCCCATACACCGACTTTCAGTGCAGCTGAGCTTGTATCTATCGCGAGCGTGGTCATTGAAATACCTCGTGTGGTGTGAAACGATCGGAGTTCTCTGATGGAGGAATATCGTATCGTGGAATCGCGAAGCGCTCCCAATTCACATTCTCGATCCAATCGCCCTCGATGATGAAGAGACGGTCGCCATTCTCCTCGATGGTAATCGATATCCGCTGGCAGTTTTCAGGCAGCACATCCTCGATCCGTTCGCTCCACTCTACGAGGCTTAGCGAGCCGGATGATCCAAGGAGTTCGGTTCCTCCGGTCTGGATGAACTCTTCTTTGTCGAAGAGGCGATACGCATCGATGTGCACGAGCGTGAGCCGCCCGTGGTACTCCGAGATGATCGTGTAGGTAGGAGAGATTACTGGCTCGCGAATTCCGAGGCCCTGAGCAATGCCCTTCGCGAGTGTTGTCTTGCCCGCGCCAAGGTCGCCGCGAAATGCGATGACCGCTCCATCCGGTGCGGCTTTTCCGATTGTTCTGCCGATTGCGAGTGTGCGCCGTACATGCGGGCTGCTGAGAATAATCAGAATTTCACCTCCATTGCATCTCTCTACGATTATACTACGCAGAGCGCCTATTTTTTTCTAGGACCGCAGTGCGATCCTTTTATGTGTGCGGTTATCGCAATATGTACTACCGCATACGCGCGATATTGCGCATTATACTTATTTAGCTTGTGGCATTTATTTCGATATTATTATAAGGTAATAGGATAAACCGGGAGAGGCTGATGGAACGATTCAAAACGAGCGATGGGAAAGAACTTGTCTATTCTCGCTTCGATCCAAAAGACAAGCCGAAAGCGGTGGCGCTTATCGGTCATGGAATGAATGATCATAAAGAGCGCTTTGAACGATTAGCTGTAGAGCTTGTTTCAATCGGCATATCCACCTGGATTCCCGATCTTCGGGGGCACGGTGATACAGATGTCGGGGCAGATAGGGGATATCTTGCCGATAGGGACGGTTTTGAGCGGGTGGTGCAAGATCTCATTGAACTCGGTGATTTTGCGTCGAAGACGCTCAGTGAGGTGCCGCTCTTCTATTTTGGGCACTCGTTTGGAGCGCTGTTGGGCTTTGCACTCATTGCAACCAACGGCAAATACCTCGATGGAGTCATTCTTTCGGCACCTCCGGAACAACCGGCGCCGCTCCTCGATCGGGTGGGCGGCTGGATTGTGAACATAGGCGGTGCACTCAAGGGCTGGCATGCCCCAGCGAAGCTTCCCAATCAAATGACCTTCGGTCAATACGCGAAAACCGTGACGAACGCCCGCACCAAATTCGATTGGCTCACCCGCGATCAATCCGTTGTCGACGCCTACATTGCTGATCCAAAGTGCAACTTCATCTGCAGCTATGGTTTTTACCGCGATCTGATCCATGGTCTTAGAAAGGTATACAGTGAAGGCTTTCTGGAGAGCATTCCTCCAACGCTGCCGCTCTTTCTATTCTGTGGATCTGCCGATCCCGTAATCGGCATGCAAGAGGGGTATGAAGTACTCACGCAGCGCTTCAAGCGTCTCGGCATCATCGACTTTGAATCAAAGTGCTACGAAGGTGGACGCCACGAATCCCTCAATGAAATCAATAAAGAAGAGGTCTTGAGCGATATTGTCGATTGGTTCTCTCGACACATTCGATAATTTTTTGTACTGTATCGGGGTGCAACGTGGAGCATCTTTGTGAGAATCCGGTACTATCGAAATGCGAGCGGCGGGCTTCAAGCGAAAGCAAGAGTCTTTGATCGCAACGAGCATGGCATCGACGTAGCGGCGGTCGATCGCGACGCGGTCGCGATCGCGAAGCGACTCGCCTCCCATGGCTACTCAGCATATATTGTCGGAGGCGCCGTACGCGACCTCCTCCTTGGTAATAAACCGAAAGATTTTGATATCGTAACCGATGCGCTTCCTAATCGTATCAGAAAAATATTCAGCAATTCACGAATTATTGGTCGTCGTTTCAAGTTGGTGCATGTCTATGCGGGGCAAAAAATCTACGAGGTGAGTACCTTCCGTTCGCTCTCGACAGGAACGATCGGCAATGAGTATGGAACAATCGATGAGGATGTGCAACGCCGCGATTTTACTGTCAACGCGCTCTACTACGACCCAATCGCCTTAGAAATTGTCGATTTTCTCGGTGGAATAGACGATCTCCGAGGGCGCAGGCTCAAAGCGATCATCCCTCTCGATACGATATTCCGCGAAGACCCCGTCAGGATGGTACGCGGCATAAAATACGCGGCGGCGAACCGCTTCGTCATGTCACTCTCGCTCAAATTTACAATTCGGCGCGATGCGGCGCTGCTCTCGGAGGTGAGCCCTTCACGGCTCGCCGAGGAGTTCTATAAGATCATTGCATCCGGCAAGTCGGCGCTCATATTCCAGGCGCTCGATAAACATGGTCTTCTCCAGTACATCCTTCCTCAGGTGCACGCGGCGATTCATCGAGATAAGGCGTTCAAAAAGGTATTCTTTCAAAATCTCACTTCTCTCGATCTTTTCGCGCAGCTCCCTGAGGATACTTCGGTACTCAACAGCGCGAGTGCGGCTGAAATTGTCCAGAGCGATCGGCGGCTCATTTCGCCTTTCCTTGCGTGGTTCATCCGCCAGCGTCTGCGAGACTTTGCACAATGCGAGGAGAGTCCGAAGGAACCTGCGGCGTTCAGATTTGCAGCGTTCTCGGATATACGAGATTTCCTCACGCCGCTCAATCTGCCACGCATCGCTCTCGAGGAGGCTATGGAGCAGGTGCTACACGAAGACAATCTCCTCCCCGCGCCGCTTCCTCCGAAGCGGCGAAAGCGCGGCCCGAGGCGAAAAAAACCGAAAGTGCACCAAGAACCGACCCATGTTGAGGTTCCAGGCGGGCCTTTGCAGTGAATTTACGCATTTTGAACATAATTTTCATACTAGTATCATATAATAGACAATAGCATTCGAGGTGAACGATAATACGGCAGATCACACGAAGCGGCGGAGCAAGGGATGGACATTGTACTATTGATTGCGAAGCGATTATTACGACTCATCCTCACGCTCTTTATCATCTCTACGATCATATTCTTTGTGATCCGCGTTATTCCTGGCGATCCCGCCCTCATTATCGGTGGTGTCGACGCAAGCCCATCCGATTTGCAGGCTATCCGCGCGAAACTCGGTACCGATCGTCCGCTCGTCGAGCAGTACTTTGAGTACCTTAAAAACCTGGTTTCCCTTGATTTAGGCAGGTCGATGATCTCTGATGAGCCTGTTTTGCCTATGATTCTCCAACGTTTTCCCCTCACGCTCTCGCTCGCGGTCTTCGGCCTTCTCATCGGCCTTGCCATCGCGATCCCCCTTGGAATACTCTCCGCGGTAAAGCGTTGGTCAGCGTGGGATTACGTGGGATTGACGTTCTCCCAGATCGGCATGGCGATTCCGAGTTTCTGGCTCGGCATTTTGCTGCTGCTATTCTTTGCAGTGAAATTCCCAATTTTTCCGCTCTTTGGGGTCGACTCCTTGTTGGGTCTCGTATTGCCCGCGCTCTCGCTTGGGATGGCGAGAGCAGCGATACTTTTACGCCACACACGTGCCTCAATGTCGGATGAGCTCGCCAAGGAATACGTAATCGCGGCGCGTGCAAAGGGAATGCCCGACCGGATTATACGCTACCGCCTCGCGCTCAAGAACGCGCTTCTCCCTATCATCACAATCGCGGGCATCGAATTTGGCTATATGCTCGGAGGAGCGATCATCATCGAACAGGTTTTTTCACTTCCCGGGCTGGGGCGACTCTTTCTCTATGCGATTTATCAGAGGGATTTTCCCCTCATTCAGGGTGGGGTACTTTTTATTGCGACGGTGTTTTCCCTCGTAAATTTTGCAGCGGATATTCTCTACGTCCTCGTGAATCCTAAGATTAGGCTAGGGTAGCGTCGATGATACACGCAGCGCCGATCATTCGAATCGAGAATCTTGCCGTGGAGTTCGTGGACGCGGGTGCGAAGTTGCATGCGCTGCGAGGAATCAACCTCTCGCTCAAAGCCAATGAGATCAATGGGCTCGTGGGCGAATCGGGCTCGGGCAAAACTGTCACCGCGATGTCGATAATGGGACTTCTTCCCCGGTTTACCGCGAAAATAGTATCTGGAAGTATACAATTTAAAAACGAGTCGCTCCTCTCGAAGACTGAGGAGGAGCTGCGTACCATGCGAGGGAGTAAAATCTCGATGGTCTTCCAGGAACCCGCGAAATTCCTCAATCCAGCTTTTACCATCGGAACGCAGATCGCCGAGACAGTGCGACAACACCTTGGCATGAACTCCGCCCAAGCGAAGGCGCGCGCGCTGGAACTTCTCAAACGCGTGGGGTTGGGAAGCGACGACCGGGTAGCACGATCTTTTCCACACGAACTCTCGAGCGGCATGAAACAGCGTGCGATGATTGCGATCGCCATCTCGTGCGAACCCGAACTTCTTATTGCGGATGAGCCGACCACATCCCTCGATGTAACTCTCCAGGCCCAGATCCTTGGCTTGCTCAAGTCGATCAAAGAGTCGCGTCGGATGGGAATGCTTTTTATCTCGCATGATTTGAATGTGGTGCGCGAGATCGCTGACCATGTGTCGGTGATTTACGCCGGCACCATCGTCGAGAGTGGGCCGCGCGACCGCCTCTTCGAAAAACCACTTCACCCCTACACGGCGCTCCTTTTGCGCTCAATTCCTGATCCGCGCAAGAAAGGCAACAAGCTCGCCGCTATTCAGGGCCAAGTGCTCGACCCGAAGGACGAGCCACGCGGCTGCGTATTTGCGCCACGCTGTCCACTCGCGAAGGATAGGTGTTTTACCGAAAAACCGGGATGTAGAGAACACGAACCCGATCATGCGAGCGCCTGTCATTACTGGGGGGAAACGTGGAAGCTCTAATTGTCTGCGAAGGAGTCACGAAGATTCATCCGCCGCGTTCGCTCGAGGATAGGGCACGCGGTTTTAAAGCCGTAGATGCTGTTTCGTTCTCGATCGAGAAGGGCAGCAGTTTCGGCCTTGTCGGCGAATCTGGTTCGGGCAAGACTACACTTGCGAAAGCGATTATGTATCTCGACCCTCCTAGTTCAGGCTCCGTAAGATACCGTGGCATTGAACTCGCGTCGCTGTCCGCGCGCGCGCTCAGGGCGGAGCGAAAGCGCATGCAGATTGTATTCCAGGACCCCCACAGCTCACTCGATCCGAGGATGCGTGTGCAAGATAGTCTCGCTGAGGGGCTCGTCAATCTCGGCGTGCCACGCGCCGAGCGGGAGAGGAGGGTGGCACGCCTTCTCGATCTTGTCGGGATGAGCGCCTCAAACGCTGCACGCTATCCGCACGAGTTTTCCACGGGTCAGCGACAGCGGCTCGTTATCGCCCGCGCACTCACAATGGAGCCCGATTTTCTCATACTGGATGAGCCTGTCTCGAATCTCGACGTATCGATCCAGGCGCAGGTGATCAATCTCCTCAACGATATTAAGCGGGAGTTTGGCTTGACCTACCTTTTTATCTCTCACGACATTAATCTCGTGGCGTATATGTGTGACAATATCGCGGTGATGTATAAGGGAAAGATCGTGGAGCAGGCGCCGACCTTGCGTCTCCTCTCGAGCCCCCAAAATGAGTACACCGCCGTGCTTCTTGCGGCGACTCCTGGAGGAGCGCCCCATCTCATGTAGTGATAGGAGGAAGATGCTATGCAAATTGTGACAAAAAAAAGCTTGATAGTCAGCGTGCTTGCGTTGCTCATGCTGGGCACGGTTGCCGCGCAGAGTACGACTCTCGTTTTCGGGCTCAGCGGGAATCCCGACACCCTCGATCCGCAAAAAACCGCAGGAACCCTCACATTCCAAGTCGACAAGAGCTTCTACGACACTCTAGTCGAGCCTGATCATTCGGGCAAAATCGTGCCAGCGCTCGCGCAAAGCTGGTCCATTTCCCCCGATGGGCTCACCTGGACATTCAGTCTGCGAAGGGATGTGAACTTCCATAACGGACAGCCCTTCACTTCGAAGGATGTCAAGGCCACACTCGACAGGATCATGAATGAGAAAACGGCCTCGCCTAAGCGAGGCGAGTACGCCGCGATCAAAACGATCCGTACGCCGGACGCGTATACCGTGGTACTCACACTTTCGCAGCCTTATGCCCCGCTCCTGGCGACGCTCGCTTCGGGCTGGAGCGCGATCCTACCTTCCGAGCTCATCGCCTCGGGCCATAATTTTTCGGCAGAGCCAGTGGGCACAGGACCATTCAAGTTTGACAAGTGGATTCGCGACAGCAAGATCACGATGATCCGAAACGACAAATACTGGATTACCGGAACCCCGAAACTCGCCAAGGTAGAATTTCAGATCATTCCCGAGCGCGCTGTACAGGTGCAGGGCTTGAGCCTCGGATCGATCGACGCCCTCGAATTTGTCGATCCGGATGATCTCCCCATGCTGCAGGCAAACCACAAGGTCACGATTAAGAAAGAACTTTCGTCCCTCATCATGGTAATGGCGATGAATTGTGCGCGTGAGCCTCTGAACGATCTTCGGGTGCGTCAGGCGGTGAACTATGCCATCGACAAGCAAACGGTGCTCGACATCGCGTACGGCGGCGGCAAGGTGGGCTCTACCTTCCTCGACACTGGTAATCCATATTATAGCGATTTTTCGAGCCTGTATCCCTACAATCCAGAAAAGGCCCGACAGCTCCTCAAAGATGCGGGCGTGGAGAACCGGGAATTCACGATTGCGGTGCCGCAGAATTACCCCCTCCACGTGAAGGCGGCGGAACTCATACAGCAGATGCTCACCAAAGTGGACATGAAGGTAAAAATTCAGCTTATGGACTGGTCTACATGGCTCTCCAGTGTGTACAGCGGCGGTAACTTCGACTTCACGGTGATCGGACACACGGGGAAGCTCGATCCGGATGGGACGCTCGCGGGGTATGGCGCCGGGAAGTATGTGCACTGGTATAACGCAACCGCGGCAGCGAAGATTAAAGAGGCGGCGAGAGTTTCGGATTTTAGCGCGCGCAAGAAACTCTACACGGAAGCACTGGAGATCATGGCCAAAGAGGTCCCATTCGTGTACATTGGTACTTCCTACCGCTATGTCGGGACCCGCTCGAATGTGTTCGACTTCCGCATGACCCCGAGCCTCGATAGTTTCGATTTCAGATGGACCGAGATACGGTGAGCCATGGCCCCTCAAAGATCTCGAAATGTTCTGTTTTCGCTCGCGGTACTGTATCTCATAGTGCTCGTGGTTGTTGCGTTCGCTGCACCACTTGTGGCACCTTACAGCCCAACTGATCAATCTCTCGATCGTCGATTTCACGCTCCCGACATGCGCAATCTCCTTGGTACCGACGATTTTGGAAGGGACATTCTTTCGAGATTGATGTATGGCGCGAGACCGGCGCTCATTGTCGGCATCGTGGCGGTGTCGATCGCGCTGGTACTGGGAGGAATTGTCGGGCTGTTTGCGGGCATGGGGGGCAGGCTTCTCGACCAGGCGCTCATGCTAATTATGGACAGCATTCTCTCCTTCCCGACGATTCTCCTTGCGATCACCGTGGTCTCATTTATGGGCTACGGCCTTGTTCAGGTGATGGTTGCCCTCGGAATTATTTCGAGCCCTGTGTTCGCGCGGCTCGTGCGTGCAGAAACACTCGCCGTCAAGTCCGAGGGCTACATCGAGGCTTCGCGTGCCCTCGGTACAGGCCCGATCAAACTCGTATATAGGCATGTTATCCCTAATATCATGAACAAAGTGATCGTGCAGTGTTCGCTCACCTTCGCGCAGGCGGTGGTGGTCGAGGCCTCGCTCTCATTCTTGGGCGTGGGAATTCAGCCCCCTGCCGCGAGCTGGGGGCTCATGCTCAAAGATGCGCGCAATTACCTCATCCAGGCGCCATGGATGGCGATTTTTCCCGGTCTAGCCCTTGCACTCACCGTACTTTCATTCAACCTCGTCGGAGACTCGCTTGCGGAGCGCTTCAATCCGAGATTGAGCGAAATGAACTGAACATCGCAATACCTTCAATGGCGCTACGTGTTGTCCTTGGTTGTCCGCGCAAATCCTTTGTATTACATTATTCACACACAAAAATTGCCCATCATATGGAGGTTTTTCATGTCAGTGCAGCGCATTACCCCGGTGCCTCACGATGTTGATATCGCGCAGTCCGCGGATATCAAATCGATCTCGGAAATCGCCTCCCGCTACGGCCTCGAAGACAAATACCTCGAGCACTATGGCGTGGATAAAGCGAAAATCCGCCTTGATTTTCTGACGGATCGCGGTGGACAGTATAAAAGGGCGAAATACATCGATGTGACGGCCATTACACCAACTCCGCTCGGCGAAGGCAAGACCACTACCACCATCGGACTCGCCCAAGGTCTCGGCTTTATCGGCAAAAAATCAATCGCCACCATACGTCAGCCCTCAATGGGGCCGACTTTCGGTATAAAGGGCGGTGCGGCGGGCGGCGGCTACAGCCAGATCGTTCCGATGACCGACTTCAACCTGCATCTGACTGGCGATATTCACGCGGTGTCGGCAGCCCACAATCTCTGCGCGGCGGCGCTCGACGCGCGTATGTACCACGAGAGCCGCTGGTCCGACACATACTTTGAAAAGCTCGGAATGAAAAAACTCAACATCGACCCGTACGCGGTACTGTGGCGGCGTGTGCTCGATATGAACGACCGCACGCTCCGCTCGATGATCGTCGGCATGGGCGGCCTTGAAAATGGTCCACTCCGCGAAACCGGTTTTGACATTTCGGTCGCGAGCGAGGTAATGGCGGTACTCGCTTTAGCGACGAGTCTCGAGGATTTGCGGCGTCGGCTCGGCAGGATCGTTGTCGCGCTCGACCGCACGGGGAAAGCCGTGACCACCGAAGATCTCGGCGTCGCCGGTGCGATGACCATCCTCATGAAAGATGCACTGAAGCCAAATGCGCTCCAAACGCTCGAAGAGCAACTCGCCTTCGTGCATGCGGGACCTTTTGCGAATATCGCCCACGGCAACTCTTCGATTGTTGCCGATCTCATTGCGTCGCGGATCTCCGACTATGTCGTGACGGAGTCGGGATTCGGCGCCGACATGGGCTTTGAGAAATTTATGGATATCAAGTGCCGAGCCTCAGGCCTCATGCCCGACGCCGTGGTGCTTGTTGCGACCGTGCGCGCGCTCAAAATGCATGGCGGCGGACCGAAGGTAACGCCTGGGAAACCCCTTGCGAGCGCCTACACCCATGAGAATTTCGAGCTTCTGCGCGCGGGAATCGCGAATCTCAGGGCGCACATCGAGATCATCAAGAAGTATGGGCTACCCGTTGTTGTGTCGATCAATGCGTTCCCCACGGACAGCCACTCTGAACACGCACTCATTCACGACGAGGCGCTCGCGGCTGGAGCCTTCGACGCGGTAATCAGCCGTGGATGGGCGCTTGGAGGTGAGGGGAACAGCGATCTCGCAGCGGCGGTGGACAGGGCAGCAACGCAGCCACACGACGCGCGGCTTCTCTATGGGCTCGATCTTCCGCTCAAAGAGAAAATTGAGACTATCGCACGCGAAGTGTACGGTGCGGGATCGGTCGTCTACACACCAGAAGCCAAAGCTTCGCTTGAAAAATATACTGAGCTCGGCTATGGAAATTTCCCGATCTGTATGGCCAAAACGCAGTACTCGCTGTCGCACGATCCACAGCTCAAAGGCGCGCCGCACGGATTCGAGTTCCCCGTGCGCGAAGTGCGACTCTCAGCCGGCGCCGGCTTTATTGTCCCCATCACTGGAGAGATCACTACGATGCCAGGACTTCCTTCGAAACCAGCCTACATCGGCATGGACATCGATACGACCACGGGAAGGATCACCGGTCTCTCCTAAAACCGATCCCTTATAAAGTGCCCAAGAAGGCTCTTTTCGCGTGCGATGCCCGAAAAGAGCCTTCTTTAATGCGGTGACCGCGTTCGCGCAGCGCTGTCAGCCTGTCCATATTGACAAGAGCGGGTCGACTCTTTCACTATACTCCCGTGGATTCCGAAAAACTGTCGCTGCTTTCGGACGATGAATTGAGCCTTTTGGCTGAAAAAATGGGGATCTATGTCCCCGACGGCCTTGAACGAGTTTTTCTGATAGAAGAGCTTGTGGATGCGTTCGAGGACGATACAGCTGATAAAGTCTTTTCACACGATGCTCCCGACCATGTCGAGGAGAAAAAACTTACAGGTACAGGATTCATCCCCGGGAGGCTCGAAAAAATCGCGATCCCCGAGAACTACAATGAGACCAGCATCCACGCCATTGTGCGAGACCCGCTGTGGTTTTTCGCATTTTGGGATATCGCCGAGTTGACCCGCAATAAAATCCTCGCAGAGATCGAAGAGCCAAAGCTCATCTTGCGGGTAGCCGAAGTGACGAGCGCGGAATCCGCGTTCCACTACGACATCACTGTAAACTTCGACGACAGGAAGTGGTACATCAATGTCCCTTATCCAAAGCGATCGTATCGAATTGACCTGTGCGTGGCCAAATTTTCAAAAATCAAAGTCCTCGCGCACTCGAATGTAGTGAATATGCCCTCGCAGTACATGGATATGGGCTCGAAACTCCCGCAGATAACAAGGAGTTTGCTGATTCTCTCCGGATCTGAGGAACTGCACCTCATCGAGCCCAAGGAAGAGAATTCTCTGCGTATAATGAGCATGGACGGAGAGTGACACGATGACGAATGTCCCTTCGATTGCCCTGGTGCTGAACGCACATCTTCCCTTTGTGCGCAAACCTCAGTATAGCCAGTTCTATGAAGAGCGGTGGCTGTTCGAAGTAATCTCGGAGACCTATCTACCACTTCTCAGGATGTTCCGCAAGCTCGAACTCGAGAATGTGCCCTTTAAGTTGAGCATGGTGTTTTCGCCGACCCTTCTCTCGATGCTCTCCGATTCGTTGCTCTGCGACCGCTACATGGCCTATCTCGACAACCAGATCGAACTCGCACAGAAGGAGAAACGCCGGCTGAAGGACAACTCCGTGTTCGAACCGCTCGCGGATATGTACTTGGAAATGTATCGCCGAAGCCGCGATGAGTTTGAGACACTTCACGGGCGTACCATTGCACGCAGCTTCGATTACTATTCCAAGAAGGGCTACCTCGAGCTCATGACAACCGCAGCCACACACGCATTTTTGCCCATATACAGCGATATCCCCGAAGTCATTGATGCGCAGATCGAGACCGCGATCATCTCTCACCGTGCGGAATTCGGAAAGAACCCTAATGGATTTTGGCTGCCTCAGCTCGGCTGGTATAAAGGGCTCGAGAAGCATCTGCATGCATACAACATTCGCTATACTATCGTCACCACAAAGGGAGCGCTTCTGGGTTCCCCACCGCCTTTTTATGGTTCATTCTCACCGGTGATGACACCCGACAATGTGGTGGCATTTATCCGCGACGCGGGGGCGACGAAGGCAGTCTGGTCTGAGACCGAGGGTTACCCCGCGCATCCAGCCTATCGAGATTTCTATCGGGATATCGGCTATGATCTTGAGACGAGCTACCTCTCCGCGCACCTAAACGGCATTAATCGAGGCTACACGGGCTTTAAATACTGGGCGGTGACCGGCAAGACAGACAACAAGCGCCCCTACGAGCCGAGTGCCGCATCTGCACAAGCCGTCGCACACGCACACGAGTATCTTGCCGACCGCAAGGCGCAGGCACGCGCTGCGTCATTCTGGATGAAGGATATCCCGCCGCTCATCGTGTGCCCCTACGATGCAGAGCTTTTCGGACACTGGTGGTTCGAGGGGCTGCAATTCCTTGAGGCTTTGTTCCGCGCCGCGAGTAGAAAGGACGATGAGAACTCGGTGCGACTGGTAACCCTCTCAGAGTACCTGGCGGAGAACCCCGACTGTCCGGAATCCGAGCCTGAGTTTTCATCCTGGGCGGAGGGTGGATATGCCGAAGCCTGGCTTGATGGGCGCAATGATTGGGTACACCGGCACTCCCGCAAAGCGGCGGAGCGAATGAGAGAGCTGACGATTCGTTTTCCCAACGAGAATGGCCTGCGTGAGCGCATCCTGAACCAGGCCGCCCGTGAAGTGCTTCTTTCGATGACATCGGACTGGGCACTTCTTCTTCGAAGTGGAAAATCCTCGGATTTCGCGGCGAGGCAGATTCGGGAGTGTATATACAACTTCAATCACATTTACGAGATGCTCTCGGCCCACACGGTCGAGACAGAGTGGTTCACGAACCTCGAGAAGCGCCACAACATTTTCCCGCACATGAATTACCGGGTATTTGCCCCGAAAATATAAGCGCTGCGCGCAAGGAGCACATTGTGAACGTAGTCATCATTGGAGCCCAATGGGGAGACGAAGGCAAGGGCAAAATCGTCGATTTTCTGGCTGCTGATGCCCAGATTGTCGTACGATTCTCAGGTGGAGCAAATGCCGGCCATACCATCGTTCTTGGGGAAGAGAAGTATGCTCTGCACCTCGTCCCCTCGGGAATTCTGTATCCTGATAAGACCGTTATTCTTGGTTCGGGAATGGTCATCGACCCGGAGGCCCTCTTCAACGAGCTCAGCATGCTCGAAAAGAAGGGAATCCACTGGCAGGGTAGGGTGCTGATCTCGGATCGCGCACACATCGTGCTCCCGCGCTACCGGGAGATGGATAGAGATGCCGAAGCCCAACGCGTGAAACCGATCGGGACCACAGGGCGTGGTATCGGCATTGCCTACGCACAGAAAGCTTCGAGAGACGGCGTGCGGCTCGCTGATATGGATGATGACGACAGACTCGTCAATCTGACGCAGGAAGATCGCGCGTGGCTCGTGCGGTGGAGAGAAAAACTCCTACCGCTCTGTGTCGATTTAATTGGCTATCTCCGTCAGCACCGAAACAGTTGGCGACTTTTTGAGGGGGCGCAGGGAGCGCTTCTCGATATCGACACGGGAACCTATCCCTTTGTGTCATCGGGCATGTCATGTGCCGCGGGCGCCGCCGCCCAGGGGGGAATCGGCCCGCGTAACATCGACCGTGTACTGGGCGTGTTCAAAGCGTATTCGACCCGCGTGGGTAATGGGCCTTTTCCGACTGAGTTTGTGGACGATTCCGAGGGTTCGCTCTCGCAATATATTCGCAAAGTGGGCAATGAGTACGGAACCACAACCGGGCGCCCGCGGCGCTGCGGCTATCTCGACCTCGTGGCGCTCCGCTACGCCTGTGCGGTCAACTCCATCGACAGGCTCGTGCTTACGCACCTCGATGTATACGATGGGCTCGACGAGTTCGAGGCCTGCATCGGCTATCGGATAGGCGACCGTGTGGTGGAGGATTTTCCCGCCTCGATTCGCGACCTCGAGCAGGCAAAGCCAATTCTGCGTACCTTTCAGGGATGGAAGACCAACCTCGGCACCTGCAGGACCTATGATGAGCTACCGCTCCGCGCTCAGGAATATATTGAGTTCATTGAGGAATTTGTGGAAACGCCGATCTCCATCGTGTCTGTGGGTTCAGATCGCAATCAGACTATAGTTCGGGAAAGTCCATGGATAAAATAATTATCCTCGATTTTGGGAGTCAGTACACGCAGCTCATCGGGAGGCGTATCCGCGAACTTGGGGTGTACTCAGAAATTGTCGCCGGAGAACGTGCGGTTGAACCAGAGCTCTTGAGAGACTGTAAAGGGATAGTGCTGTCGGGCTCGCCCTATAGTGCGTACCAGGAAGGTGCGCCCGCGCCGAACCAGTCCATGCTTGAGACGGGGCTCCCGCTTCTCGCAGTCTGCTATGGCATCCAGTGGCTCACGCTTCACTCCGGAGGAAACGTCGAGCGCTGCGACACGAGAGAATACGGCTCAATGCCGGTGCGCTTTCTGCCGGAGGCTCGCGCGAACCCTGCGTGGGCGTCCTTTTCCAATGGTCTTCCTGAGCGCTTCTCGAGCTGGATGAGCCATGGCGACAGTATTGTGGCGCCGGGCGAGGGCTGGAAGATCATCGGTGTGTCTGACCGCGGTGTACCCGCGGTGCTTGCGCATGAGCACAAGCCCTGGTTCGGTCTCCAATTTCATCCAGAGGTGAGTCACTGTGAGCATGGCATGGATATCCTCTCGCGTTTTGTCTTTGATATATGTGGCGCGAAACCTGGCTGGTCGATCGAGGCGTATCTCGAAGAAGAAGCGAAGCTCCTACGTGCACGTGTCGGCGCGGAGCCCGTGCTGCTCCTCATCTCAGGCGGCGTCGATTCGACAGTGGCAGGAGCCTTTCTTCTCAGAAGCCTCAACCCGGAGCAAGTCTATCTTCTCTATATCGATACGGGCCTTATGCGCAAGGCTGAAAACGATGAGGTCATGCGCAATCTCTCGAAATTGGGAGCGCGCCACCTCGAGGCGGTTGACGCAGAGGCTCAGTTTCTAGGCGTGCTCGCGGGCGAGAGCGACCCAGAGAAGAAGCGCCATATCATCGGCGACATGTTCATTAAGGTGCAGCAGACTGCTGTCGAACGCCTCGGTATTCCCAACGCCTTTCTAGCCCAAGGCACGCTCTACACCGACCTCATAGAGTCCGGCAAGGGTGTCGGCAACAAAGCGCAAGTCATCAAGAGTCACCACAATGTGCGCAGCCCCCTTATCGAGAAAAAGCGCGCCGAAGGGAGAGTTATCGAGCCCCTCGACAGGCTCTACAAGGACGAAGTCCGCGCGCTCGGCCGTGTGCTCGGGCTACCCGAAGAGATTGTGGGGCGACACCCCTTTCCGGGTCCAGGCCTTGGTGTGCGCATTCTCGGCGATGTCACCAAGGAGAAGTGTGATATCCTCCGCGACGCCGACAGCATCTTCATCGAGGAGCTGCGTGCGCGAAAACTCTACGACCGGATTTGGCAGGCTTTCTGCGTGCTTCTGCCTGTGCGCTCGGTGGGTGTCACGGGCGATGAGCGCGCCTATAAGTATGTGCTCGCCCTTCGTGCCATTCAGAGCGAGGATGGCATGACTGCTCAACCCTTTGCCTTCGACATGAAAGATCTCTTCGAGATCTCCGCCGCGATCACAAACCGTGTTCCGCAGATTGGCCGCGTGGTATACGATGTATCGTCCAAGCCGCCTGCAACGATCGAGTGGGAGTGAGGACGGCGCGCGAAGGCATAGGTAAGCATCTCAGTGAAGCGCGGCACAGTGCGACACCGTGCAGCACCGCGCCGCGCCGCACTGGCTCACAGGCGGCGTGCTGCCCTGTGCAGACCAATCCGCCGGCACCGCGCCTAGAAGCATGCAAAGGAGAAATTCACCGTGGCTCTGAATATCGAAACCATACATGCCGCGCGCGAGCGCATCGCGCCCTATATTGTCACCACGCCCCTTTTACGCCTACACAACCTGGATTCCTACCTCGGCTGCCAGGTCTACGCAAAGGCCGAGTGCATGCAGATCACCGGCGCCTTCAAACTGCGAGGTGCCATGAACAAGGCGCTCAGCTTAACGCCCGCGCAGCTCGCGCGCGGCATCGTAGCCGCCTCCTCGGGGAACCACGGGCGAGGCATTGCCTACGCTGCGAAACTACTCGAGGCCAAGGCGACCATTGTCATGCCTCGCACCTCGCCGCATGTGAAAGTCGACGCCATACGAGCGCTCGGCGCCGAGGTTCTACAGTGCGAAACTTCGGAGCGCTTTCGAATCGCCGATCAAGTGTGCGCCGAGCGCGGCGCAACCATGGTGCCTCCCTTCAACGATGAGGACATTATGGCTGGTCAGGGAACGATCGGCCTCGAGGTGATCGAGCAGTGCGCCGATCTCGACGCGATCGTCGTTCCTGTGAGCGGAGGGGGGCTCCTCGGCGGTGTCGCCACCGCGATCAAGGCAGTCTCACCACGAATGCGAGTCTACGGTGCCGAGCCTGCTGCGCTTCCACGGTACCACGCAAGCCTTGCAGCAGGGTTACCTGTCACTGTCGAGCAGAAAAAGTCGATTGCCGATGCGCTCGTAGCTCAGACCCCCGGCGAAATCTGCTTTCCCTACGTGGCGGCCAATACCGACGGTTTTGCCGCCGTGGAGGATGAGTTTCTGCTCAAAGGCATGAGGCTTCTCCTCACCGAGGGCAAGCTTCTCGCCGAGCCATCGGCTTGCATCGGCATTGGAGCCGTGCTTCAAAGACTTATTTCAGTACAACCCAAAGATAAAGTCTGCTTTTTAATATCTGGAGGCAATGTCGGTCTCGAGCAGCTTAGAATGTTGGAGGACGTTCGTCTGTGAGAGTGGTTTCCCCCGAGAGTGTGCCCGCAGCGACAGGCTGTGTGCGCTCGGATGTCATTAGCCATATCTATCTAACTTTGATCGGGTACTTGAAGCCAAGAGCCCTCTCCACTACGACTCTTCGGGGTATTCGTGCAGTGAGCCATCGGGCGCCCTGAGAATCCACAAATCGCCACGGCGTTCAACAATTCCTTCCGGCAGATAGACTTTACCGCCCCCACCTGGTGCATCTACCGCGTAGCGTGGCAATTCGAGGCCCGAGAGCTCTCTGCGCAGCGCGGAATAAAGCTCGAGCCCGCGCGAGAGGGGTACGCGAAAGTGCGATGTCCCCTGCGCGAGGTCGCCCTGGAAGAGGTAGTACGGCTGAATGCCATTGATACTCAGTGACGAAAAAAGTTCGACGAGTGTCGAGACCTCGTCATTGATGCCTCTTAAAAGCACGCTCTGACTATGGAGGGGAATTCCAGCTTTCGCGAGCGACTCGGCACGTACGAGGAACGTCTCGCTGAGCTCTTTTGGATGGTTTATCTGAAGGATGACATGAATAGGGCGCGACGCAGCGAGCAGTTCGACGAGCTCATTGGTGACTCGCCGAGGCTGCACCACAGGAGCGCGCGTGCAAAGGCGGATAAGTATGCGGCGCGGAACGGCGCGCACTGCGTCGATGAGCCGCCGCAGTTGTTCGTCGCTCGCGGTGAGCGGATCTCCCCCCGAGATGAGTACCTCGCGAACTTCCTCGTGCGCGCGCAGAATCTCGGTGAGATCGCGCATCGCTTTGTCTGAAATGAATGTTCGCTCGGAGGGCAGAAGCGCGCGGCGGTAGCAGTGGCGGCAGAAGAGGAAACATTCGCCGGTGGCTCGTACGAGCACCCGAGAGCGGTATTGACGCACGGTTCGGTTGCCGATAGTGTGCGAGGCCTCGCCGAGCGGATCGCTGAGCTCGCAGGGTGCGACGCGCGCTTCGGCGGGCGAGGGCAGGGCTTGAGCGAGCAGAGGGTTCCTGGGTACTCCGCGCTCGTCTCTTGCGCAATCTTCAACATCCTCGCCCGCGAGCGAGAGCCAAAACGAAGTTGCGCGGTAGGGCAAGCCGCGCGCGTCTCCGTAGGAGAAATCGTTGTCATTCATCGGCGACTACTATAAATTTTTAACCAATGAATGACAATGCCGCGGCGATTCATCGCTTTCAGCGCGATGGACCCACTATGAATCCACCATGAACGCACCATGGACGCACCATCCTTTCCTTGCCAATTTTGAATTTTAATGCAATAATATGTGATTGCCGTCAATGAATTTCTCTTCGCGACATAAAATGGGCTAAAGACAATCGCGCGCTTCCTGTCGTGGAGCGCCTTGAAAATACGCGACGGCCTATGGAGAAACTATGAAAGAACGTGCCGAGCGGCTAAAAACAATCAAGGCCATTATCAAGGAAAATAGAGTAGATTCGCAGGAAAAGCTTTTACAATTTCTCGAAGACCGAGGTTATTCGGTAACGCAGGCGACACTATCCCGAGACCTTAAATTTTTAAAAGTCGGCAAACTCTCGGACGGACGCTCCGGCTATTATTATTCAATTCCTTCGGAAGAAGAGCGCAGGGAGTCCGAGCGACACTATATTCAGGATTTCTTGAGAGGATATGTCTCGATCGACTGGAATCAGAGCCTTGTAGTAGTGCGCACTTTCTCAGGCCACTCTGACTCGGTGGCGCTCGCGATCGACAATATGGGGTTCGATGAAGTGATCGGCACGATCTCGGGCCGGGACAATGTCGTCTTTATTGCGCTGAGACAAGGTGTGGCCGGTGAGGATTTTATGCACTCGTTGAAAGAGAAAATTCCCGACTTCGAAGAAGAGTAACTCACTCGAAACGCGGCGAATGGCGTTGGTGTGTGGCGAAGCACCATTCGCCATTCGAGAATGTGAATCGAGCAATCCATACCTTCTCGCGGAGAAATGTAGTTTTCGCGCTTATTCGGCGCTCTTCGGTTTCCACCCCTTCATTGCCCTGTGTTCCTCGCTGAGTTCGAAGACGAGACGGCTGAGCGGCCACTCCATATTCGTGTCGGTGGTCATCGCAAAGGCAGTGTCCCCCATCTCCGGCAGCGCCTTGACTGCCTTCATTACTTCGAGGGCTTCCTTTTTACTCAATCCATACATGACTATCGCGCGGAATCCTTCTGGAATGTGCGCGGAGAAGGAGTTATTTTCTCCCATACTGGTTTCGTTGCTCATCTGGAAAATCTATCAAAAAGCCGACATCCGAGGAAAGCTCCCAACTGTCAAAATTTGCCACAACCTTGTCTGAATTTGTATACTTTGTCATGAACATAACGCTCTATCTTAAAGGAAATCAACCCTATGAACTATGAAGAATTCACCCTAAAGGCACAGGAAGCGCTGCGCGATGCAGCCTCTGTGGCACAGAAGAATGATCACAGCGCCGTCGAGCCAGAGCACCTCCTGACCGCCTTGCTCGACCAAGAGGGGGGCCTTGTACCCTCTATCCTCGAGCAGCTGGGCATCGATCGCGCCCGCCTTGAGCGCGGCAACACCGACCTCATGAAGAATTTGCCGAAGGCCTATGGAGAGGCGGCACAAACCTACTTCTCTCCCGCGATGCAGAAGATCATCGCGAAAGCCGACGCTGAGTCGAAGGCTATGAAAGACGAATTCGTCGCGAGTGAACACCTCTTTATGGCGATGACGTCGGTGGAATCACGAGTCGCTTCGCTCTTGAAATCGACTGGCGTTACGCGCGACGGCATCCTCTCGGTGCTCAAGTCTATCCGGGGCTCGCAATCAGCCTCCGATGAGAATGCGGAAGAGAAGTACCAAGTTCTGGAAAAGTATACGCGCAATCTCACTGCCCTCGCTAAGAGCTCGAAACTCGATCCGGTGATTGGGCGCGATGAGGAGATCCGTCGCGTTATGCAGGTGCTTTCGCGCCGGACCAAAAACAATCCCGTGCTCATTGGCGAGCCAGGAGTCGGGAAAACCGCCATTGTCGAGGGTCTCGCTCAGCGCATCGTCTCGGGCGATGTTCCCGACAGTCTGAAAGAGAAAAAACTCCTTGCCCTCGACCTCGGCGCTCTCGTTGCGGGGAGCAAGTTTCGGGGCGAATTTGAGGAGCGCCTCAAGGCGGTCATCACCGAAATCGAGAAGGCCGAGGGGCGGATTATTCTCTTTATCGACGAACTCCACACCCTTGTGGGCGCAGGCGCAGCCGAGGGCTCGATGGACGCCTCCAACCTTCTCAAACCTGCCCTCGCGCGTGGCGAGCTGCGTGCAATAGGCGCAACGACGCTCGACGAGTATCGCAAGCACATCGAGAAGGACGCCGCGCTCGAGCGCCGTTTTCAACCCGTGTTCTGCGCGCCCCCCAGCGTTGAGGACACCATCGCGATTCTACGAGGTCTCAAAGACCGCTACGAAGTCCATCATGGAGTGCGCATTCGCGACGATGCCCTGATCTCCGCGGCAGTGCTCTCGGATCGCTATATCACTTCACGCTTTTTACCCGACAAGGCAATCGACCTCGTCGACGAGGCGGCGTCCCGGCTCAAGATGGAGATCGAGAGCCAGCCAACCGAGCTCGATCAGGCGCAGCGTAAGCTCATCCAGCTCAAAATGGAGGCCGATGCACTCAAGAAGGAGACCGATCCGGGGTCAATCGAGAGGCGCGAGAAACTCGAAAAGGAGATCGCTGACCTCAATGAGAAGCGCGACGAGATGGTCGCCCGCTGGCAGAAGGAAAAGGCGGCGATCGAAGAAATACGTGTGCTCAAGCAGCATATCGAGGAGTACAAGGCCCAGGTCGATCAGCTCATTCGCGACGGGCAGCTCGCCAAAGCATCCGAGATCAAGTACGGCAAACTCGTCGAAGCCCAGGCGAAGCTGAACGAGGCTACGAAGAAGGCACAGAACGCCCAAGCCGCGAAGGGTGCTGCTCGACTCCTCCGCGAAGAAGTATCCGACGAGGATATCGCGCGTGTAGTCTCGCTCTGGACCGGCATCCCCGTATCAAAGATGCTCTCAAGCGAGATTCAGAAATACGTCGAGCTCGAAAACCAACTCGCGAAGCGTGTCGTGGGCCAGGAAAATGCCCTCCGGGTGGTATCGGATGCCATCCGCCGCAACAGGGCAGGGCTCTCCGACCCACGTCGACCGCTGGGATCTTTCCTCTTCCTCGGGCCGACCGGTGTGGGGAAAACCGAACTCGCAAAGGCGCTCGCCGAGTTTCTCTTTAATGACGAGCGCGCCCTCACCCGTATCGACATGAGCGAGTATATGGAGAAGCATTCGGTCTCGAGGCTTATTGGTGCGCCTCCTGGCTATGTCGGTTACGAAGAGGGCGGCCAGCTCACCGAAGCGGTGCGGCGGCGCCCCTACTCGGTGGTGCTCTTCGACGAAGTCGAGAAAGCTCACCCCGAAGTTTTCAATGTCCTCCTTCAGATGCTCGACGACGGCAGGCTCACCGACGGGCAGGGAAGAGTGGTAGACTTCCGCAACACAATCATCATCATGACGAGCAATATCGGCTCCGAGCTCATTCTCAGTCTCAAGAGCGGTGACGAGATCCGCGCGCGTATCGACGGCCTTCTTAAGGACTACTTTAAGCCCGAATTCCTGAACCGCATCGATGAGATAGTGACATTCAACCGCTTGGATGCATCGATGATCCGCAAAATCGCGGATCTGCGAATCGCCGAGCTCTCAAGTAGGCTTACTGCCCGTAACATTACGCTTAAGATGGACAGCGAGGCAGTCGACCTTATTGCAAAAGAAGGCTTCAATGAGCAATTTGGCGCGCGACCGCTTAAGAGGGCAATTCAGAACCTCCTCGAGAATCCCATCGCAAAAAAGCTCTTGGCGGGAGAAATCCTCGAGGGCGACACCATACGCGTGAAGCTCTCGATGGATCACCTTGAGATCGAAGCCGAGCGCGCCGCATGAGCTCGGTCTACACCGACAGCCACGCACACCTTGAGTTGGTCGCTGCGCGACTCGGTAAGAGCGCACTCACGGAGATTCTCGCGCGCTACATTGACGATGTGCACCATGCAGTCAAGGGTGTCGACACGAGTAGTGGACACTCCTCTTCGCACTCCTTTGCACACGTAGAAGACCAGGGCCACGCCACAAGGGTGGCGCGGCGCCCCGCGCTCATTCTCGATATCGGAGTAGACGGCGGCGACCTCGCACAGCGCAAGTCCGTAGTGGAAGTAGCGGCGCACGCGGGGCGCCTGCCTCTTTCCGCCATTCCTGTAAAGTGGGCGGCAGGAATCTGGCCGGGGAAGGAAGCGCTCGCCGCGCCCCAGCCTGCTCTCGAAGCGCTCGATCGGGACCTCGCATCAGGGGTCGACGCGCTCGGCGAGTGCGGCCTCGATTACCACCATATGGACGCACCAGAGCGCGACCAGATCGCGCTTTTTTCTGCCCAGGCCGAACGCGCGCAGGCGCTCGGCTTACCCCTCATCGTACACTCGCGTGACGCCTTCGCTGATACGCTCCGCGTAGTGTCGCCCGTCGCCGCGCGAATTCCCGTCGTCATTCACTGCTTCGGCTACGGCCCCTCCGAAGTCGAGACATTTCTTCGCGCTGGTTGCTACATATCTTTTGCAGGCAATATCACGTATAAAAAATCGGATATGCTTCGATCGGCACTATCCTTGGTGCCACCAGATAGACTGCTTTTAGAGACGGACGCGCCCTACATGAATCCAATGCCTCGGCGCGGCACTCCTTCGAGCCCTCAAGATATTCTCCGAACCTACGAGTTCGCCGCCTCGATTCTTACAATGAACGTCGACGCGTTGGGCGATCTCGTGACAAAAAATCTCAACAGCATACTTGGCGCGGCACACTCTTCGCGTTAGGCTGATACAATCGTCGACGTTTTTCTCAAGGGGGCTGAAATGCGACTCGTCACACTGGTTGAGAATCTTGTCTATGGGAAACTCACCGCGGAGCATGGTCTGTCTATCTATATCGAGCACGAAGGGAATCGCATCCTCTTCGATACAGGTCAGAGCGACAGATTTCTCCGCAACGCGGAGACGCTCGGCATCGATATAGCCAGTGTGGATATGTTGGTGCTGAGCCATGGGCACTACGATCACGCTGGAGGGCTTGAACACTTTTGCCACGCCAATTCCAAGGCACACATTTACGTCAAGCGCGGTTTCTTCAATAAAAAATTCAACAAAGATGGCAGATTTATCGGTGCCTCCTACGATGCCACTCTCTATGATGGTCGATTGATCGAACTCGATGCTGGAACCGAAATTGCGTCTGGTGTTCATATCGTTACCGACATTCCAATTTCGAATCCCTGGGATACGCACTTTGAGAATCTTTTTGTGCGCGAGGAAAACTCGGATGCGACTCTAATCGCCGACAGGTTTGAAGACGAGCAGTTCCTCGCGATCGAACTGGAGGGTGGGCTCGCGGTAATCAGCGGTTGTTCACACCGGGGCATTACGAATATTCTGGAGTCGGCCCGCCAGGCGTTCTTTCCGGTGGCGACCTTAAGTGAAAAAACGCGGTATTCCGCTGGCACAATTCCCGCGGCGGCTGTCGCTGCCGCGGCTCACCCAAACGCCCCGAATGTCGCGAGCGCTGTAATAGCTACAGCACCACAGTTCCGCCTTGTCCTTGGTGGATTTCACTTGAGCAACGCGAGCGACGAGCTTGCGGAGCGTGTCGCGCAGAAGCTCGAGGACGAGCGGATCGCGCGGCTTGGATGTTGCCACTGCACGGGAGTCGATAACTACGCCCGGCTCAAGAATCATTTTGGAGCGAAGGCCTTTTACGCGTGGACAGGCACAGATATTACGATCTGAGCAACGCGCTTTGACTTCATGGTGGCGGAGCTAATTCCATGAGCATGGTCGCCTTTTATATTTCTAAGATTCAAAAGCCCTTGCTCGCTTCGCCGCGCTTCTTCTGAAAGGTAGAGCGAGGGCGGTACTAGCGTAATATCGGGTATTGGCTTTTTTTCTCGCATTGCGCGAACAACCCGCTCCGTAGCGTGTACAAGTCCATCGATATTCTCTTCCGTCGCGGCGAACAGCTTCTTTTTTGAAATTTGCTGACCCAAACCTCTTAGATCCGCGATTACATCACCAGGCATGTCCAAAGCCTTTTGAAGTGCCCCCAGTGATCCCGCCGCCACGACGACAACGCTCGGGCTCCCTTGGAGCATCTGCTCACACGCCGCGAGCGTTTGCTCGAGCCGGTCTCCGTGCAGTTCCATCGAGTCGACATCGAACACGGTCAGAAGCAAGCTCTGTGGCGCGTTTGAATCGGCGACCCCGCCTGGGCCATCATTGCACGTCTCCAAATCCTGGAAACCGGCTGCCCTCGCGCCCTCGGCGAAGCCGCACTCGAAGGCCTTAAGCTCCGCGTCTGACCGGCCGATACCTCGCGAAAAGAGGATACTTGCCCTGGAGTCGGCGTGCGTCGAGACCCTAAGCGCAGCAGTACGGTACCCCGCGATGAGTCCCATCTGCCGGTATGCCCACGCGCTGTGCCAGTTCACTGAAGGAAATGCGCCTCCATTACTCAAGAGACCGATAACGCTCGCGCCGGTCTGTTCAACCTGTCCTACGAGCGCCGCCGCGATCGCCGGACTCGCGATATAGATTTCCTTTGAGCTGATGTTTGCTGAACTCGAAACGAAGGGCAGCGGCAGATACACATCCTCCGGGCTTTGCCCTTTTCCAAGCCGAGCATCTCCAAATTCTCCCAAGATTCGTGCGGATAATTCGGGGTAGATGAGCGCGAACGCCCGATCGATCAGCGGGCGAGCGTTTGCACGGACACAGCCTCCGAGCGCGATCGTGGCAAGAATGACAACCGCGGCAATGGGCGCGTTGATGGTTCCACGAACGGATCTCTCGGGTTTACGCATTAATTTTTCACCATTATCTTTCAGCTTGTTGCATAATTGCATATTTTTTTATATAACGACAATAACCTACAAAAAAAAATGAACAGTAGGTTCTCGGAGGATTCTATGGTCAGTTATAAAGAGCTTGGGCTTGTCAATAGTGTCGAGATTTTCCACAAAGCGATGGAAGGCGGCTACGCCATCCCAGCATACAATTTCAACAATATGGAGCAGCTTCAGGCCATAATCCAGGCCTGTGTCGAGACTAAAAGCCCCGTTATCCTGCAAGTGTCTTCGGGCGCACGCAAATACGCCAACGCTACCCTTCTCCGCTATATGGCCAAAGGCGCCGTCGAGTACTCGAAGGAGCTCGGCTACGCGATTCCCATCGTGCTCCACCTCGACCACGGCGACAGCTTTGAGCTGTGCAAAGACTGCATCGAGAATGGTTTCTCGTCTGTCATGATCGACGGCTCACACCTCCCCTACGTGGAGAACGTCGCGCTCACCAAGAAGGTCGTCGAATTCGCGCATTCTCAGAAGGACTATGTGACCGTTGAGGGCGAGCTTGGAGTCCTCGCAGGCATCGAAGATGAAGTCTCTGCCGAGATGAGCCATTATACCAGGCCCGAAGAGGTCGAAGATTTCGTGAAGAAGACGGGCGTCGACAGCCTCGCGATCTCCATCGGCACGAGCCATGGTCGCGCTAAGTTCAAACCCGAGCAGTGTACGCGCAACGCCGATGGCGTGCTTATTCCTCCTCCACTCCGCTTCGACATCCTCGAAGAAATTGAGAAGCGCATACCCGGATTCCCCATCGTACTCCACGGCTCTTCGTCGGTACCCGTTGAATATGTCAAGATCATCGAGCAGTACGGCGGCAAGCTTCCGGATTCCGTCGGTATTCCTGAGTCGCAGCTTAGAAAAGCGGCGCGCAGCGCGGTATGCAAGATCAATATCGATTCGGACGGCCGCCTCGCGATGACCGCGATGATTCGCAAGGTCCTCAGCGAACACCCCGAGGAGTTTGATCCTCGCAAATACCTTGGTCCTGCCCGCGATGAGCTCAAGAAGCTCTATATGCATAAAAACATCGAGGTGCTTGGCTCGGCGAACCACGCGTGAAGGGATCGCGTCGAGACTGAAATCTCGGCCACCGCGGAGTGCCGCGTCCTTGCGGGCCTCGCCCGCGTCATGCAGTATCGGTAAATAACATTCCTGCGGGGGTTTACCTGTCAGGATGAGTATGGTAATATACGCCGCGCCTTTGAACTGTCGATATGACAGAAGGTGCAGGGGAGCTTTTCTACACCCCGTTCGGAAAAGCAGACCCGCGGCAAAGGAGGCCAGTTGGCAGAGAAAGATTTGCGGATCAACGAGCAGATCCGTGTGCGTGAAGTGCGTCTTATCGACGATAAGGGCGAGCAGCGAGGGATCGTTTCGACTCTCGAGGCTATGCGAATTGCGAGGGAAGCAGGGCTCGACCTTGTGGAAGTCGCGCCTCATTCGGTTCCGCCCGTATGCAGGTTGCTCAACTATGGCAAATTCAAGTTTGAGCAAGAGAAAAAAGTAAAAGATGCAAAAAAGCGAGCGAAGGTGACGGAGCTTAAAGAAATTCGCATGCAGCCTAAGATCGCGGAGCACGACCTGGACTTCAAATCGAATCACGTGCGCGAATTTCTCGAGGATGGCAACAAGGTCAAGGTTACCATTCGATTCCGCGGCCGCGAACTCGCGCACACTGAGATTGGTGAGGAGATTCTGCGGAAAATTCTCGCGAAACTGGAAGGCTCTTTTGTTCTCGAGCGCCCACCTTTGATGGAAGGTCGCTTCATGTCGATGGTGCTTCAGCCAAAAGCTGGCGCGGTAAAGAAACCGCCGGAGAGCGATACGGCAACGGTCGCGCCGGGATCAGAACATTGATGCTCAGGAAGGATGGTGGACCATGCCCAAGATGAAGACGAAGAAAGCCGCTGCGAAGCGTTTTACCCTCACCGCAAACGGCAAGGTAAAATACAAAAAAATGAACCTTCGGCATATTCTTACAAAGAAGACGACGAAGCGTAAAAGAAATCTGAGAAAAGCCGGATTCCTCGATATGGGTCCCGTGTATCAGATCACGAAGAAACTTCTTCCCTACGGTTGAGTGAGCTTGGAGGAATAAGGCAATGTCGAGAGCAGTAGATGGAACCAGAAGAAAAGATCATCGCAAGAAAATTCTTAAGTTTGCCAAGGGCTATTGGGGCCGAAGGCATTCAAACTACAAGGTCGCGAAGGATGCGGTGGCCAAAGCCCTCTCTGACGCGTACAAGGACAGGCGCGATAAAAAAGGAGTCTTCAGAAGACTCTGGATTGCGCGCATCAACGCGGCCTGCCGCATGAGAGACATCAGCTACAGCCGATTCATCGAAGGTCTCGCGAAGGCCGATGTGCAGATCGACCGCAAGATGCTCGCCGATATCGCGGTGCGCGACGCGGTGGCGTTCGACGCGATCGTTGAGAAGGCCAAAGCGGCCCTTCAGGGGTAACATATGCTGAATCTTGAGCAGATCCAAGCGCTGGAAGCGCGTGTCGAGAAAGCGGTTGTCCTCATCACGAAGTTGAGGCAGGAAAACGCCGACCTCGAGCGCCAGCTCGCCGATGCGAAAAAAACAGAGGATCTGCTCAGGAGTCAGACTGCGGAGCTCGAACGGCAGTGTGCCGCGCAGAACCGCGCAGTGAGCGAGAATTCAGCTCGTATTGAAAGCTATGAGGCTCGGGCGAAGGAGGCCGAAGAGAATGCCGCGCAGGCGGCGCTCAAGGCTGCTGAGGCTGAAGAGCGTGCTGCGGCGATGGAGCGCAAAGCTCAAGCAGCCGACGATGAGATCGCTCACTATAGGGAGCGAGCCCTTACTGCGGAGCGCCGTGTCGCTGAACTCGAGTCGAAGGCGGAATTGCTAAAGCAAGAACAGGAGCGAATCGAGCAAGGGCTCGTGCAGGCGCTCTCAAAGCTCGATTCTTTTGAAGATATGGTGTTGGAGATGTCCTATGGCACATCACCTGACGCTGGTACTCTCGGTGTGCGCGGCCAGGAATCTTCCGCCTCGCTGAGCTCGCCGGAGGAGCAAGAATCTGCACCTTCAGCTCAAAATGTGCAAGAAGTGTTCGATTCGGATCGAGGAGGGGGAACTATGCAGAAACCGGAGGAATACACTTCGCCGGATTCTGAATCTCAGGATGCCCCCTTTCGCGGAGGGGAAGATGAGCTCGATATCTTCTAGCCAGACGACGCACATTGAAATTCTCGGTCAATCCTTTTCGCTGAAGTCGGACGATAGCCCGGAGTACATCCAGGGACTCGCAAACGACCTCAAGCAGCGCTATGCGAGGATATCCGCCAGAATGAATGTCGCCGACCCGCTGAGAGTAGCCATTCTTGCGGGGCTCTTTCTTCTTGATGATTTAAAGAAGAGCGTGGGCGCAAATCAGGTTCGACGATCCACGACGCAAACCTCTGAGCCGGCGAAACCTTCCAGCATGTCTCCAAAGAATGCGGATGTTGATGAGGAAGCCATACTCGCGCAGCTCGACAAGAGGCTCGGTGAACTGGGGCTCTGATTGCCCATCACATTTCATTTGTATACATTTCCATTGAGGTTATTTTCTTGAACCTTATCCAAGGAGATCATCGATGATCATGCCGCTTGAATCACTCATCAATTTTTCTGGAAACTCTTACGAGTTGGCCGCGGCCGTGGCGATGCGCGCCTATCAACTTGCAGTGCTGCGCACTCCGGAAGTGGAGAAGAACAACGGCAAAGTCGTTTCCATGGGGATGCAGGAAATCCTTGACAAGTCCATTGGATACAAGCTCGTTACCGGTTGACGCAATAATTCTCGCGGGCCCCACTGCATCCGGAAAAACGGAGGTCCTGGATGAAACCTTTGGCGAGGGATCGTCCATTTGGCTGCCCCGTCTCCGAGACGCATGGCGGGCCGACATTCACCATGTACACATCATTTCAGCGGATTCCATGCAGGCTTACCGGGGCATGAACATCGGGACAGCGAAGCCGTCGCCCGAGCTCCAGCGCAGACTTCCTCATCATCTGATCGACATCAAGGATCCACGCGAACAGTATACTGCGGGCGAATTTGTTGCTCGGGCGGATCAACTCTGCACCGAGCTTAGCGCGCGAGGTGTCTTGCCCATTGTGAGTGGAGGTACGGGCTTCTATATCTTGAACTTTATTTGCGGGCTGCCGAGCGCGCCCCCGAGCTCACCGGAAATTCGCGCTGAGGTGGCAGCCGATCTTGAGCGGCTTGGGGTTTCGGCGCTGCGCGCCGAGCTCGGCGCAGCTGATCCTACGAGTGCCATGCGCATTCACGAACGGGATATTTATCGGCTCACGCGTGCCGTCGAGATTCTTCGTGCTTCTGGTGCGGCGCCTAGCAAATTCGCGCCGAAAAAAGAAGCGCGCGCGGGAAGGCGCTTCGCCGTGCTTGGGATGACGCGGGAACGCGAGCTGTTGCGCGTGCGGATACGCGCGCGCGTCAATGCCATGCTCGCCTCAGGCCTCGAATCTGAAGTTCATAGCCTCATCGCGCAGGGCTACATGCGCAACGACCCTGGAATGCAGGCCATCGGCTACAAGGAATTCTTTGAGTTCGAGGGCCGCCCCATTGCTGAGATTGCCGACGCGATCGCGCTCCACACCAGCCAGTATGCCAAGCGACAGATGACCTTCTTCAGGGCGCTACCAGACATCGCGTGGATTGAACCGACACCTGAAGCACTCTTCGGAGCCCTTATGCAGATGGGCTGCACTGCCTCCGGTGTCGAGCGTTGAGATCGACGAGCCGCGCGTCGTCATCCATGGGACACACCCATAGCGGTTTTGCCTAGACATGCGGAATGCTCACGCGCTATAGTGCAGCCGATGAGCGTTTCACTTCTCATGACGATTCTTTTCTCGATTTTGCCGATATCGGAACTGCGAGGGGCGATTCCCTACGCGGTATCTCAAGGCTTTTCGATTCCTACCGCGGCGCTGATCGCGGTTCTCGCAAACGCCACAGTTCCACTCATCGTGTTTCTCTTTTTAGAGAGCCTTCATAGACTTTTCTATAAAATTCCTGTGTATAAGCGCTTTTTTGATCGATTTGTCGAAAAATCAAGGTCGAAAGTGCACGCCAAGGTTGAGAAGTACGGCTATTGGGGCCTCATGATATTCGTTGCGATTCCACTCCCTATAACTGGAGCTTGGACTGGCGCACTTGGGGCTTGGGTGCTTGGGCTTTCCTATAAAAAATCATTCTTCGCGATCGCGGGAGGGGTCATCCTCGCAGGGCTCATCGTCAGTATACTCGTAGCGCTCTGGGGCGCGGGTACGCGGACCATCTTCTTTAAGACGATGTAATATAAAGCCGCGCACTCGCCGTGGCGAAACAGGGTTATCATGCACATCGATTTTCGCGCTCAGCTCGATCCTGAGCAGTATGTCGCCGTCACCACCATTGAGGGGCCGGTGCTCATCATCGCTGGAGCAGGTTCTGGCAAAACGAGAGTTATAACCTATAGAATCGCCTATCTTCTGGCATGTGGAGTGTCGCAAGAGTCCATCCTCGCGCTTACTTTCACGAACAAAGCCGCGAAAGAGATGGTTGAACGCGCCCACGAGCTCACGGGCCTGCCACTCAAGAACCTCACCGTTTCGACTTTTCATTCCTTCGGCGCGTGGATGCTGCGGAGGGAGGCTGGTCTTCTAGGGTATCGGCCTAACTTCAGCATTTACGACGAGCAGGACCGAATCCACGCGATCCGCGAAAGCGCTCATGAGCTCGGTTGGTCGAGTGATCAGCTGGACCCCGTACGGCTCTCTCAGCGCTTCTCCGCGCTCCGATCTGGTTATGGGAAGCCGGGCGACCTTAGCGAGCGTGAACTCGAGCTCTATGAGCTCTACCGCAAAATGCTCAAGGTCTACAATGCGATGGATTTCGACGATCTCATCGCACTGCCGCTCGAGCTCCTTGAGACGAACAGCGAAGCAAGGGCGCGCTACCGCGAGCGCTATCGTTATGTGATGATCGATGAATTCCAGGATACCTCGCTTCAGCAGTACGAATTCATACGTCAGATCGAGAGCGGCAATATCTGCGTGGTGGGCGACGACGATCAGTCGATCTACTCGTGGCGCGGCGCGGATTACCGGAACATAGAGCGCTTTGAGCTTGACCATCCAGGACTCGTCGAGGTGAAGCTCGAACGGAATTATAGATCGACGGGCAGCATTCTTGAGGCGGCGAACACGGTCATCGCGCACAATGAGAAACGTAAGAAAAAGCAGCTCTGGTCGCCGCAGGGGAGGAGTGGCATGCCCATCACGCTTCTCGACTGTGAGGACGATGAAGACGAAGCAGAGAAAATAATCGCAACAATGCGCGATATCCGATTCCGCGAGCACGCGGGTTGGGAAGACTTCGGTATTCTCGTGCGCACGAACACACTCTCTGAGAGCATCGAGGACAAGCTCGTCGAGCACAACATACCGTATCGAGTCGCCGGTGGACCCTCGTTCTACCAGCGGAGGGAGATCAAGGACATCATTGCCTACCTCAAGGCCGCCGCGAATCCGGACGATGATGTCTCCGTACTGCGCGTGCTCAATGTGCCGCGCCGGGGTATCGGCCGGGCTACGATCGAGTATCTCTCGGGCATCGCAAAGGGCTACAGCGTTTCGCTGCACCGTGCCTCGGAGCACGTCAGGCGCGAGGCGCAGCTAGGGCCTCGAGACGCTCATCTCCAGAAGTCTCTTGCCGAAGTCTTTGGCTTCTTCGAATATCTTGCCCAACTACGCGAGGATCTTCTCCACGCCAGGCTCGAGGTCTCCGCCGCGATTCGCAAGATTGTTCAGGATGTAGGCTACTGGCAGTACCTTCTCGATGAGCATAAGAAGAGCGACAAGGTCGCTGTGTGGAAATTTCGGAATATCGAGCTTCTCGCAGCCTCGGCGGAGCGCTGGGAGAAGGATCCGGACAATTTTGAGCGTGGAGTCTTCGCGTATCTGGCGCGCATCTCTCTCACGATGCGCGACGATTCCAACGAAGAGGAAGACAAAATGAGCCTCCTCACCATTCACGCCGCGAAAGGCCTCGAGTTTAACTATGTCTTTATCCCTGGATGTGAGAACGGTATTCTTCCTCACGCGCGCTCTCTCGAGGAGAGCGATGGGAATATCGAGGAAGAGCGGAGGCTCTTCTATGTTGCCCTTACGAGGGCGAGGCGCCGGCTCTACCTCAGTCACGCGCTTCAGCGAAGCAAGAATGGCACGCCGCAGGACACGGTTCCATCGCCTTTTCTCGATGAGCTCCCTAAAAATCTCTTGGTGCTCGCCGAACAACACCATGTGGCACCACAGAGCGAAGAAGATTTGAGGAAGGAATTTTTTTCCCGCATCAAGTCGCGCCTAGGAGCATGATGAGCGGACGTGGGTGGAAGGGATGCCAGGTAGCGCATGAATCAGTTTCCGGATGCCAGTTTGATCCACGTCAGCTCGTGCTTGTTATGCCAGAGATGCAGAACCTTCGACCCGGGGACGGACGCAAATCTTAGTACGGTATCCCGGTCGTAGACACTGCCTTGCATTTTAATAGTACAGATAAAGTTGCGCGCAAGCCCCGAATCGAGCCACTTCGAAATCCACTTCCAGAGTGCCTCGGGATAGCAGATGACATCGGAGCAGAGCCAATCGACGGGGCCAAGCTCCTCGGGTTTCAGGGTGAAGGCATCGTGGCGAATCCAGGTGACATTGGGCATGCGCTCGATGCGCGGTTCGAGCGGCGCTCGGTCTACCGAGAGTACGGTTGCCCCGAGCGAGGCGAGGGCCCAGGTCCAGCCGCCCGGGCTCGCGCCTGCGTCGAGGCAGCGCTCGCTAGCCTTGGGTAGTCGTCCCGCGAACTCAAGTGCCTCCCAGAGCTTTCGATATGCCCTCGAAGGAGGATCGTTCTTGTTCTCCTCAAACTCGAAAGCCCCGCCCGGGAAAGGGCTCGTGCACTTCGCCGAACCAAGGAGCAGATGCTCGTTGAGGAGGGTAAAGGCACCCATGGGTGCAGCCGGTATTTTGAAGGGAAAGGCGCGCGGTTTTGATGGGAAATGTGGAAGTTGTTCCGCGATGAGCAAGGTGCGCCGCGCATAAGCAGTGGGTGTGGGGCTCCAATTGCGCTGCAGGGATGTGAGGGCTCGGGCGGCCTTTGAAATTGAGTCAAACTCGAGGAGAAATGGCTCAAGCCATGTGTTGCGCGTCCAGAAAACAGGGTGGGCGGAGAGGTCGAGGGGGCGAGGCCCCTTTTTCGACCAGAGGCTCACCAGATCCCCGTCGATTCTTGTAACCTCGGGCAGTTCTTCGAGGAGGTGGTGTAAAAAGCCATCGGCGGCGTGAAACACATAGCCCTGCAGAAAATTCACAGGACATCATGGACGATAGATGCCGCCTTGGTCAACGCGGGCATCATGCCATATAGAGCGCCCTCTGTCGCTGCATACCATAGAGCAACCTCTGACGCCGCGCTGTACCTGTCGCACTTCGCTTGCTACAATTTGTTCTGCGACAGATTATGAAATGAGGGGCGCTCATGTCGGAAATACTACTTTTGAATGCTCTCCTGCACCGCTTCGATGTGGTGGTGCGGGATCCGGTGTGGGGCGATGTGCACATGGACAGTTCGCTCCATGCTCTCTTCCAATCGAAAACCTTCATGGTTCTGGACAGAATTCGCCAGCTCGGCCCCGTCGCGCTCGTCTATCCTGGCGCGACGCACACACGCAAGGCGCACAGTCTCGGCGTGTACCACATTGCGCGCCGCATGGCACTCGCGCTCGTGGAGAAGGGTGAGATCGATTTTGTGTCGAAGACCGGCCTGCGCTCCTTCCTTGTCGCGGCCCTCTGCCATGATATAGGCCACTTCCCCTACGCACACTCGCTCAAAGATCTTCCCCTTATGCGCCACGAGACGCTTGCGGGTGACATGCTCATCACCGAGCCCCTCCGTCAGTATGTTACCGAATGCGGCGCGGATCCCGACCAGACCGCAGCGATCATCGATCCCGACAGGTCAGCAGGGGAGAGCAGAGAGACTCTTCTTTTTCGATCCTTTCTCTCGGGTGTCCTCGACCCCGACAAAATCGACTATCTCACACGCGACGCATTCTACTGCGGGGTACCTTATGGCATTCAGGACGCCGACTACATCATGCGCCGCCTTGTGGTACACGACGATAAGCTTGCCATCGACATGAAGGGTGAGATGAGCATTGAGGCGCTGATTTTTGCGAAATACCAGATGTACCGATCGGTGTACTGGCACCCCACGGTACGGGCAGCGACCGCCATGGTGAGAAAGGCAGTCTACCTCGGTCTGGCAAGCGGGGTAATTCAAACCACCAATCTTTATGGTCTCGACGATACGAGCTTCGGGCGGCTCTTGAACCACAATAAATTTCCAGCCTTCAAACTCGCGCGAGACGCGGAAGAAAAGCGCATTTTCAAGCTCGCGGCGGAGCACCCCTTCGTCGAGTCGAATCCACTGCATACCGCCCTTCTTGACATAAGTAAGCGTGTTGAGGCGGAGAGCACTCTCGCACAGGCGGCAGATTTGTCCGAGAACGATGTCGTCATAGATATACCCGAGCATATCAAGCTCGAAACCGATCTCATGGTTAAAATTGATGATTATTTCGAGGCCTTTGATAAACGTTCGACACTCTTCCAGCCATTGACGGTGCAGCGTGTATCAACGGCGCTTAGAACGATCCGCGTGTACATTAGCCCGCAAACGGGTGTTAAGTACAAGAATATCGGTGCCCTGGTCGAAGCGCTGCTAGGTTAAACAGGATGTTTGCGGTGGCAGATTATGAGCCTTCCTTGGCGTTTTTCCGAGCGCTCTTTGGCAAACCTGAGCCATGGTTTGAGCGAATCGTACTGCTAAACGCGCAGAGGCCACCGCAGCGCTCGATGCGCTCAAGCGCATCCACTCGGAGGCGCTCGCCAATATCGCCAAAGCCTCTCAAGAGGTAGTGGCCCTTCAAGAAACCGTAAATTTCGCCAGAGTCCTCGCTCACCATCGCGATTCATAGTTCTAATTGCTTTCTACAGCGAAGAATCCATACAATCTCGTCATGCTATACGCGCGTGTAGTTATAATTGCACATTTTTCTTTTTCTGTCGATTCTTTTTTCTACAGTTTTGTTGACAGCGTGAAATATCGTCATAAAATGAAAAGTGAGTGGGAAATAGTGGGAAATTGTAGGAAATAGTGGTAAAATGAAACTGTTAACGGGTGAGTTCAAGAACACGCTCGATGAGAAGGGGAGGCTCTCGCTTCCCGCGCGGTTGCGCGGGGATATGCCTTCCAGTCTCGTGCTCACGCAGGGTGTCGACACCTGCCTGTGGCTCTTCACACCCGAAGAATGGGAAGAGCTTTCGCAGCGGATTTTGGCCTCCACGAGCCTCTTCCAGGCTCGGTCCCGCCTCATTCAGCGAAGGATCATCGCCCCCGCCCAGGAAGTTGAAGTCGATAAGCTCGGCCGAATCTCAATCCCCCAGAGCCTCCGGGATTGGGCTGGTCTCTCAAAAGAGTGCGTTATCCTCGGTATTTCGCGGTATGTAGAAATCTGGGACAGCCAAAGATATGCCTCGTATTTGGCTGACAATCAGTCTGAATTCTTATCGGCGGCCGAAGAACTTGGCGGCCTGACGCTCTCGTGAGGAATCCAGAATGCCAGAAGCGCACAGGACAAATCAAATCGCCGCCGATCTTAATAATCCAGAGAACCTTGACTTTTCACTTCATATCCCTGTGATGCTCAATGAGATTCGGGCGCTCGCAGCCTCTGTCCAGCACCTGCGACTGTTGATCGATTGTACGTTGGGAGCGGGGGGGCATACCGAGGCGCTACTCGAGACATATCCGGAACTGCGCTGCATAGGCATCGATGCCGACCCCGAAGCCTGCGCGCGATCTTCTGCGCGGCTCTCACGCTACGGCGATAGGCTCGCAGTGGTGAACTCGTACTACGACGAGGCGCTGGCGGCACTTGCTTCCCCCGAGGTGAGCGGTTCAGAGGGAATTTTAGGCGACCGAGCCGCGCATTTTCTCGATATCAATGGAAAAGTGAGCGCATCATTCATCCTCTTTGATTTGGGAATCTCGACGTATCAGCTTACGGGCTCAGGACGAGGTTTTTCTTTTACCGCAGATGAACCTCTCGATATGCGATTCTCGTCTCAGGCTGCGCTCTCTGCCTCGGACATAATCGCGAAATATTCTGAACAGCAGCTCGCCGATCTCATCTACACCTACGGAGAGGAACGCTATTCAAGACGAATCGCGCGGGCAATTGTCGCGGCACGTCGCACGGAGCGCATTCACCGGGCGGCGAGGCTGGCGGAAATAATTGCAGAATCGGTGCCTCCTGCGTACCGGTACGGGCGCCTCCATCCGGCTACGCGCACCTTTCAGGCCCTTCGCATCGCGGTGAACGACGAACTCGGGCGGGCAGAGCGCGCGATTCGGAGCGCGATCGGCCTCCTCGAGCGCGATGGTATCTGCGCGGTGATCAGTTTTCATTCTCTCGAAGATCGAATCGTAAAGCATATCTTCGCGGAGATGGCACGAGGTGAGCGGTTCTCGCTTGAGTGGAAAAAGCCCAAGGAGCCTACAGAGGAAGAAATCCGACGAAATCCTCCCTCGCGGTCGGCAAAGTTGCGTGTCATCCGCGCCCGTTCGAAACCAGCACGGCAGGGCGGAAGAAAGCGGGGGAATGAGACTGATGACCAGGATAGGGAGGTGGAAACATGAACTCCCGTCGATTTTGGATCATGGCCATCATCACCTGCCTTTTCTTCATTGGCCTTGTGTTCCAGACAACGCGCTATACCGCGCTCAGGATATCGGTACTCGCGCTCGAGCGCACAGAAATGGATATGATCAAAACAGGCAAAGAGCTGGACGCGAATATTTCGAAACTCTCAAACATGGAGCGCGTGGAGAAGGCCGCGCTTCGCAGCGGTATGCAGATCGCGACACCGGAACAGCGGATCATTGTGACGGATATTCTGGGAATGTCGCCTCAAGAGGGACTCGGCCATGGAAAATAACCTTGGTGCCTCCACACAGGCGCGCCTTTTTTCGACAGAAGAGCTCGCGGGGATCGTTGGTGGTACCTGTCGAGGCAATCTTGAGGCGATTATTTCATCGGTGGTGGTGGATTCTCGCGCAGTGAGGCCAGGGAGCCTCTTTGTTGCACTCGCAGGCGAACGTACCGATGGCCACCGCTACCTCCGCGAGGCGGTAATGGCGGGAGCCAGCGCACTCCTCGTCGACATCGATCAGAAGGATGCTGTGCTCAATGCGGTACGGGATCAAGCGCGCGCTAGCGATGTGGGAATCGTGTTTGTCGACTCACCACTCGCAGCGCTCCAGGAAGCGGCTCGTGAGCACCGCATGCGCCACTCAATGCTGCGCATCGGCGTTACAGGTTCGAGCGGAAAGACTACGACAAAAGAGTGTATCGGCGCGGTACTCTCAACCTCCTACCCCGAAGGCGCGGTCGCGATGAGCCCCGGCAACCTCAACTCGGATATTGGCCTCGCGTTGGCGCTCTTCGATATCAGGCCAACGCATGAGGTCGGCGTTTTTGAGATGGGAATCAACCGTAGGGGCGAGATGGACGAGCTCGCGCGTATGTATGAGCCGCAGATTGTGGTTATTACGAACATCGGAACGGCACACCTGGGCATTTTTGGCTCGCGCGATGGTATCGCACACGAAAAGAGCCGGATATTTTCGCACTTTGACGGCACACAGCATGCCTTCATTTGGGAAGACGACGAGTACCGGAATTTTTTAAGCTCGAAGGCGCGCGGACATGTTTCCTTTTTCGGCCTCAGGAGTACGGAAGGTTTAGGCGCAATCGAAAACCTTGGGATGCGTGGCTGGAACATCGAATGGAAGGGGCAGCACATCGATTTCGTACTTCCTGGAAAACACAACTTTCTCAACGCCTGCGCTGCGCTCTCGGTGGCGAATGTATTGAATCTCGATCCGCCTGCGGTTGCGCATGGACTTTCGGGTGTAAAGGCACTCTTTGGGCGCTCCGAAATCCGCGAAGGCGCAATCATTGTGATGCAGGACTACTACAACGCCAACCCAGACAGTGTTGCCTCTGCAATTGAATTTTTCCGAGAAATACCCAGCCAAGGTAGAAAGATTATGGTGCTTGGCTCCATGCGCGAACTCGGCGAAGAGAGTGTACGTGCGCACCGTGAGCTAGGGACCATTGCAGGCCGCGCGGCACCCAGCGCGATCTTCCTTTTTGGCGATGAGATGATCGCGGCAGAAGAGCAACTCAAGACAGAAGGGTTTTCAGGCACGCTACTGCGCACCAGCGATTTTGCGGAGCTCAGCGCCGCGCTCCGTACTTTTATACATACGGGCGACCTCGTGCTTATAAAAGGATCGCGTGCCATGGAGCTAGAGAGGCTTATTCCCGAACTTGAAAGTGCGGGGTTCCTGCCTCAATCGGCACGGGAAAAGGAAGGTCCACATGCTTCGTGAATTGTTAATGCCGCTCATCAAATATTTTACCCCATTCAATATCTTCAGGTATCTCACCTTCAGATCCGCCTACGCCGCGGTTACGGCCCTCGTGATCAGCTACCTTATCGGTCCATGGCTTATCGAGCGTCTGCGTGTGCTCAAGTTTGGTCAGTCGATCCGTACCGACGGCCCTCAGACTCACTTTGTCAAAACGGGGACGCCCACGATGGGTGGCATTCTTATCATCCTCTCCGTGCTGGTGTCGGTTGTGCTCTGGGTCGATGTCAAGAGCGAGTACAGCTGGATCGCCCTTGGCTCGCTGCTCGGTTTCGGCCTCATCGGGGCGATGGATGATCTGCTCAAGATCAAGAAACACAGCTCAGATGGGCTCTCGGCGATCCAAAAGCTCCTACTCCAGTTCATCGTTTCGGGTGCGGCGGCCTACGCCATCTACAGGGCAACGGGTCCGACGGCCACAAAGCTCTATCTTCCCTTCTTTAAAGTCCACATCATCGACCTCGGTGTGTTCTGGCTCCCGATCGCCATGATCTATGTCACCGCGTGGTCGAACGCGGTGAATATCACCGACGGCCTCGATGGTCTCGCCTCGGGGCTCGTGATCTTCGCGCTGCTCGCCTTTTCCGTGCTGACCTACGTCACTGGACGCGCGGATTGGTCGCAGTATCTTGGAGTGCCCTACATCAAGCAGGCGAGCGAGCTGACGGTCTTCAACTTCGCGCTGCTCGGGGCCTGTGTCGGTTTTCTGTGGTTCAACGCCCATCCTGCCGAGGTGTTCATGGGCGATGCGGGGTCGCTCTCGCTTGGCGGTGTGCTCGGTGTGCTCTCGCTCATGGTGAAAAAGGAAATACTTCTCCTCGTAATTGGTGGCGTGTTTGTGATGGAACTCGGTTCGGTCATGCTCCAGGTGATGTACTTCAAGCTTACTAAGGGCAAACGGCTCTTCAAGATGGCGCCCTTGCACCACCACTTTGAGCTCAAGGGTCAGAAAGAAACAAAGGTTGTCGTGCGATTCTGGATTCTGGGCGGAATCTTTGCGCTGCTGGCCCTCTCGACATTGAAGATACAGTGAGGAAGTGAGACGATGAACAGAAAAATCGGTGTGAAGACTCTACGGATCGAACGACAGGGCGTAGACTGGCATCTCATCGGGGCCATTCTCGTCGTGTCACTCGTGGGGCTTTTCGCACTGTGGTCAGGATCGATTGGATTCGCGATTCGTAATGGCGGTCCCTTCTCGATCATTGGAAAGCAGTTCATCCTCTATACGATCTCGATGCTGTGCCTGGTAGCGGTTACGCTCATGCCAATGCAGTTTCTGCGCGCATTGCTGCCATTCGCGATTGTTATTGGGCTCGTCGGTCTCGCACTCCCGATCGCCACCCCGCTTGGGGTCACTCTCAACAATGCGCACCGGTGGATCATGCTGGGATCCTTTATGTTCCAGCCTTCTGAAATCTGGAAACCGCTGATGGTACTTTACCTTGCCTCGTTTTTGGACAGCAGAAAAGAGAGTGTCGTAGAGTCGGGAATGACGACCATCCCGGCGCTCGTGATGGTGGCGATCGCCGCGGTGCTTATTTTCTTGCAGCAAGATTTCTCTACTTCGATTCTCGTGCTTGCAATCGCGCTCGCCATGCTCTTCTTGGCGGGAACTCCCCTCGTCTTTATCGGAAGTCTGAGCTTCTTTATGCTGCTCTATGGCGCGCTCATGATCTTCTCGTCACAGTACCGCGTGCAGCGCCTCGTCGGCTACCTGATGCCGGGACACCATGTGCAGACGATCAACTACCAGATATACAGCGCGCTGCGTGCGATTCAGTCGGGTGGCCTCTTCGGTAAGGGGATTGGCCTCGGAAATCTCAAGATCAGCTCCATACCCGAAGTACAGTCGGATTTCATCTTCGCCGCCTTTGTCGAAGAGACTGGTTTTCTCGGCGTGGTTGTCGTGATGGCGCTCTGGACCTTTATTCTATTCAGGGCTGGCTCGAAGCTCTCCAGTGCGGACTACTTCACAAGACTTGCAGGCTTCGGGCTCATTACGCTTTTATCCTTGCAGGTGCTGCTCAATCTCGCAGTTGTCACAGGCGTTATGCCGACCACGGGGCTTGCGCTGCCATTCTTCTCATCCGGTGGTTCGGCGATGCTCATGAGCGCTCTTTCCTGCGGTATTCTCATCAATCTCGTGCGCGACAGTTCAAACCCCGCGCGTTACAAAGGCGTGCGTGAGGCAATGGGAGCGGTTCATGACTGAAATTATTGCGAAAGAGTTTAAAACTCAAGAGACTAAGGCTCAAACAGCGCAAAAAGAACCGCAGAGAACACGCTCGCTCCTCTCGGTTTCAGATAATTACGCGGTGAATATTGTCACCACAACCGCACGTCGGGAAACGTCGATGCCCGGGACGGGGGTAAGCAGCGCTCGCACGCAGAATTTCCACCTACAGCCCGATCGAGGCGCATCGAAGCCAGCCGACGCGCGCCACGCGGCTACCAAAACTGGCACGACGAGAGAGACCGGAAAGCCAGCACTTACGGGCCGAATCGCTCCTGCGACTGTTTCGCTCTCAACATCAGCCGAAAAACTGAGCGAGGCGGTGAGGCCAGTCGCTCCTCCGAAACGCCGCACAGGACTCCGCGCCCTCATTGCGCTTACCGCGATCTGTCTGCTTGGGGCTGGTTCCGCGATTACGCTCCCGCGCCTTACGAAAATTGAATCGGTACGGATCAGCGGACTCGAAACGCTCTCCGAAAACGCGATAGTTTCTTCGCTCGGAGGCATCGGCGACCAGGGACTCTTTTCGCTCAAATTAAGCGATATAGAGAGATCGATTGCGGCGAATCCGCGCGTTGCCCACGTGAAGGTGTACAGAATTCTGCCATCGACGCTGGGGATAGATGTTCAGGAGCGATCAGCTGTCGCCTCAATCGCCGTGACCTCCGAACAGGGCACTAAACTTGTGCTCGTCGACGGTGAGGGAATCGCATTCGCGGCGATCGATGCCGAAGATTCGCGGAATCCTGAACTGCCGGTAATCTCCGGGATACAGTTCTCGCAATTTACGCCCGGCCAACACATGCCTGAGGCGCTCATGCCGCTTTTTACGAGCCTCGATTCCATTAAGCGCGAAGCCCCCGTGCTTTTAAAAGCATTTTCTGAAATACGAGCGGTGAGGATCTCGGGAGATTCCATTGAGCTCTTGCTCTATCCCGTGCATATGAAAACCGCGGTGCGAATGCCCCTCAGACTCAACGCTGAATCGCTCCGCAGCGCGCTCGTTGTGCTCGACATCCTTCGATCCAGAGGAATGGGCAATCAGCCCAGCGAGATCGATTTCCATTCGGGCACCGTGGTATATCAAACGAAGGAGGCTGTTTCTGGCTGATACAAACATAGTCGCTCTCGATATTGGGACCTCCGTTACCAAGGCGATAGTTGGAGGCTTTGGCGAGAACGGCGAATTCGAAATTACCGGCATCGGTACCGCACCCTCGAATGGCCTGCGTCGCGGCGTGGTACTCAACATCGAGGGCACGCTGAACAGTATCACCTCTGCGCTCGATGCCGCTGAGCTCATGTCTGGCTCCGACATTCGAGCGGTGTCGCTTGCACTCTCTGGGGCAAACATCGAAAGCTTCAATACAAACGGGCAGGTTGCGGTAACCGGGCGCGGCCGCGAGATTACCCAGGAAGACATCGATCGCGTGCACGAGGCTGCCCGCGCGGTCTCCATTTCAATGGATCGTGAGATTCTGCACGTCATCCCGCGTTCCTATACGGTCGACGATCAGAAAGGCATCCGGAACCCGCTCCATATGACCGGCGTGCGGCTCGAGTGCGGTGTCCATATCATTACAGGCTCAGTCTCGACTGTGCAGAACATGTTCAAGTGCGTGACACGGGCTGGCTACAAGGTCGAGCAGAGCTACGTGGGCATCCTCGGCTGCGCCCGTACCGTACTCACCAACGACGAGCGGGACCTCGGCTGTCTTCTGATCGACATCGGTGGTGGTACAACCGACTTCATGATTTTTTCCGAGAGCGAACCAGTGTTCACTTCGGCGATTCCCGCAGGTGGAAGCCAGATCACAGGCGACATCTCGATCATGCTCAGTATCCCCATAGACGCGGCGGAGCATCTGAAACGCGAATCCGGCGCAGCGTGGACCGACGCGATCGACCCGGATGAGATGGTGATAGTGCCGGGCTTTGGCGCGCGTGAGCCGGTGGAACTCGAGCGCAGAAAGCTCGTTTCCATTATTCAGCCACGCATTGAGGAGATCTTCGAGATGGTCAATGAGCGGATCGAGAAGAGCGGGCTCAAAGAGCTCGTGAAGGCAGGAGTGGTACTCACCGGTGGCGCGTCGCTTCTTCCCCATATCGACGACTGCGCGAGATCTGTGTTCGGCGTGCCTGTGCGCATCGGTTCTCCCGCCGCGGTGCAGGGACTTGATCCCGCTTACCATTCACCAGCCCTCTCCGCGGTGATAGGCATCGCGCTCCTCGAGGCTGAGCGCGCAGGATTCTCGGCAGAACCGAGTCTAAAGAAGCGCCAGAAGAAGAGCAGGCAAAGAAGTTTTTCTCTTGTGAAATGGATTAAAGAGAAGTTTTTCTAATAAAGGCCAAGGAGGACTCATATGGCGATTGAACTTGTTGATGACAATGGAATAGGCAATCCCACGGTAATAAAGGTGATCGGGACAGGTGGCGGCGGGTCAAATGCCGTGAACCGCATGATCATGGCGGGTCTCAAGAATGTCCAATTCATTGCGGTGAACACGGATCTTCAGGACCTCGGCCGCTCCAAGGCTGAAATAAGGCTCGGCGTCGGCTCGAAGATCACTAAAGGCCTCGGAGCCGGCGGAAAACCAGAGATCGGCGAGAAGGCTGCCATCGAAGACAGAGATAAGATCGAGCAGGCCCTACGCGGCGCTGACATGGTTTTTGTCACCGCAGGCCTTGGCGGTGGCACGGGCACCGGCTCGGCGCCTATTATCGCCCAAACCGCACGCGATTTAGGCGCGCTCACTGTTGCGGTGGTCACAAAACCCTTCACCTTCGAGGGACGTGTGGTGAACAGAATCGCCGAAGAGGGCTTCTCGAAACTCAAACAGGCGGCTGACACCGTCATCGTGATTCCCAATCAAAATCTCCTCAAGGTCGTGGATAAAAAAACACCTCTTAAAGAGGCTTTCCGCATCGCAGATGAGGTGCTCAGGCAAGGCGTACAAGGCATCTCCGACCTCATTACACTTGCGGGCGACATCAACATCGACTTCGCAGATGTCCGTACCGTCATGGAGGGGCAGGGCGACGCGATTATGGGCATTGGCGTAGGAAGTGGAGAGAACAGAGCGCAGGATGCCGCCGAGAAGGCGATCAATAATCCGCTCCTCGACGATGCGCGTATTGAGGGCGCGAAGAATATTCTGGTCAATGTCACCTGCGGCGAGGATTTCTCGCTTACCGAATATCAGGATGTGATCGATCTCATCACCTCCAAGGCTGCAGAAGACGCGCACATTATCGCGGGTGTTGTGACCGATGGCGCGCTTAAGGACGAGGTTCGTGTCACCGTAATCGCAACGGGCTTCGGCTCCGTGCGACCCAAACCCAGCGACAGGACCCCGACAAGTGCCGGTACGGCAACAATACTCGGATCGGCTCGCCCCACCGAATTCCTGAGCCCCAGCGAGTGGCCCTTCCGCGAACCGCAGCCGAGCCCTGAGCGCGAAAAACCCTCCGACAGTAGAGAGCGGCCGACTCCTAAAGATTCATTCAGACGCGTCTCCTTCGACCCCGAGAATGACAACGATGAATTCGACATACCCACTGCGCTCCGTAACAAACGCGTGGGTACCGAGGACTTTGGGGGCAGACGGTGACCATTCTACTGCGGCGATATCAGGCCTACCTCCTCTCGACACGCAGGCGCTCCGTGCTTACGGCCGACGTCTATGTGCGCGAGATGGAGATGCTTGAGCATTTTCTCGCCAAGCATGGGAAAACGCCGTTGGACGCGACTGGAGAAGACCTCCTGGCCTATCTTGTCGGCCGCTCGCAGGCGGGGCTTCGGCGCACCACGATGGCGCGCATTGTGGCGAGTCTGCACGCCTTCTACCGCTTCTGCCTTAACGAAAAATTACGGACCGATGATCCATCGATACAGATTCGAACACCGCGGCAGGACAGAAACCTCCCCGATGTGCTTGACCCTGATTCGGTGGAACATGTGCTCGACTCCATCGACATCAGCACTCCGAATGGTCTCAGGGACAGAGCGCTCTTCGAGCTCATCTATTCTTGCGGCCTGCGAATCTCAGAAGCAGCGAACCTTACATTCCAGCAGCTCTATCTCGAAGAGCGGCTTCTCCGCGTGCTCGGCAAGCGTCGCAAAGAGAGGCTCGTACCATTCGGCAGAGAGGCATTGTATTGGATCACGAGATATCTCTCAGAATCGCGTCCGCTCCTCGAAAAACATGGGAAATCAGAGTTTGTATTCCTCAATCAGGAGGGTAAGGGCATCTCGAGAAAGGGAATCTGGAAGCGTTTCAGCCAAATCAGGGTGAAATCGGGCGTCAAGGCGAAGGTGCATACCTTCAGGCACTCTTTTGCGACGCACCTCCTTGCGGGCGGAGCGGACCTTCGCACGGTTCAGGAGCTTCTTGGACACAGCGATATCGCTACGACGCAAATTTACACGCATATCGACGAGGCGTCGCTCGGTATGTATCACCGCGAATATTTTCCGAGGAAGTGAAAAAATGAAAGCGGCATTGAAGCGCAGGAGCGTATATTCTCGCGGAGGACACTCGGGTATGAGAAATTCGAGGCGTTCAAAGGTGTGCGCGCCGCTGCTCCAGTGTGAACTCGACCGCGTGGTCGATAGATTACCTTCGCTCGGGTATGTTGAGCTGCCGCTCAAGCTCGCGATGCACCGCCTGCATTTCCTGACCTGGCAGGAGAGACTTCTTCTTCTCGAGCAAATCTCAGAAAAGAAAGATTTTCTCTCGATGGGACTTGCCGAAATCGAATGCTTTTTATACCGTTCAATCCGAATCCAATCGCTCGACATGGCGAAGGTGTGGGAGTATGCCGAGCGCGACGCCGAATTTTTGGCTCGCCGAGGCATGCGCTACGTGAATGTGGTCGACCGCGAATATCCGTCGATGCTGCGTGAAATCCATAGAGCACCCTTTGGCCTCTTTGTGCGCGGAGCGGTAAGCGCTCTTCAGAGTCCGATGGTGACGATGGTAGGGACGAGAGCGCCGACCTGGAGCGGTGTGCGCGCTGCCGAGCGCCTCGCGGGTGAGGCATCCAATGCGGGCATTTGCGTGGTGTCCGGTCTTGCACGGGGGATCGATGCGGCGGCTCATCGGGGGGCGCTTCAGCGCCACGGCGCCGGAACCGTCGCGGTGCTTCCCTGCGGAACCGACCGTGTGTATCCGCCTTCGAACCTTTCGCTGGCCGCTTCGATCATCGAACACGGCGGCTGCCTGGCTACGGAATATCCTCCTGGCGTAAGCCTAGACCGATATCGTTTTCCCGAAAGGAACAGAATCCTTGCCGGAATATCGAAACTCACCGTAGTGGTGGAGGCGCCCGCGAAATCCGGCGCGCTGATCACTTCGGATCTTGCTCTCAGCGAGGGGCGCGATGTGGCGGTTGCTGCAGAGTGTGTGGGCTCTTCGCGGAACGCGGGCGCCGATGCACTCGCTCGAGAAGGGGCATACATGGTCCGGGGTGTGGAAGACATTTGTGCGCTCATGGATGGGCAGGTTGTCTGGGATTGGGGTATTGAAATCGAGCGGCGCGGCCAGCCGCGAAGCAAGGAGTCCTAAATGGCAGAAACAAAAAGGAATACAACCGCGGCCTCGCGTGCCGAATCTTCAGCGGCAGCGAAATCTGCGCCCGAAAAATCGGCTGCTGCGGAAACAGCCGCGGAAACAGCCGCGAAGGCGACCGCGAAAACAAGCACAAAAGCTGCCTCGAAGGCGACCTCAAGCGCGAAGGCGAAGGCGAAGGCAAGCACAGGCGCCGCCCAATCTAAGACGCTCGTCATCGTCGAGTCTCCCGCGAAGGCTCGTACAATAGAAAAATATCTCGGCGCCCACTTTAGAGTGCTTGCGTCGAATGGACAGGTGATCGACCTCCCGAAATCGAGGATGGCCGTCGATGTCGATCACGACTTCGAGCCGGAGTACATCACGGTGCGCGGGAAGGCCGACAAGCTCAGAGAGCTCACCGACGAGGCAAAGCGCTCGAATGCTGTGGTGCTCGCGGCCGACCCTGACCGAGAAGGGGAAGCTATTGCTTACCAGATCGGCCGCTATCTCAAAGAGAAAGTTAAGGACGCGCCGATCAGCCGCGTTACCTTCAATGAGATTACCAAGCCCTCGGTGCAGGATGCGATGTTGCATCCCCGCGAGATCAATATGAGCCTTGTCGAGGCGCAGAAGGCGCGTCGCGTTATCGATAGGCTCGTTGGCTATACGCTTTCGCCGCTTCTCTGGAAAAAAGTAAAATCAGGACTCTCGGCGGGCCGCGTACAGTCCGTCGCCCTCAAGCTCATCTGCGATCGGGAAAAGGAAGTCGAATCCTTCATCCCAGAGGAGTATTGGACCATTGAAGCGCAACTCAAGGCGCACCAACATCCGGTGCGTGCGGAACTCGCGCTCTTTAAGGGTAAAAAGCCCACCATTAAGAAGGAACCTGAGGCCAAGGCTATCATATCCGATCTCTTAGGCAAGGCCGCCTCTGTCTCCGATATTCAATACTCCGACAGATCGGTAAAACCAAAGCCACCCTTTACCACTTCCAAACTCCAGCAGACTGCCGCGAATCGTCTTGGATTTACGAGTACCAAGACGATGAAAGTTGCTCAGCAGCTCTATGAGGGTGTTGATCTCGGGCACCAGCGTCTCGGTCTCATCACCTACATGAGAACCGATTCGACACGCATCTCGGATTCGGCGCTGAGCGAAGCACACGAGTGGCTTGTGAAAAATTACCCCGCGCAAACACCTGACACTCCAGTGCGTTATTCCGTGAGCAACGCAGCCCAGGATGCTCACGAGGCCATCCGCCCCACGCGTATTGACATCACGCCAGACGTGGCCGCGCGCTATCTTAAGGGCGATCACCTCAAGCTTTACGCGCTCATCTGGGAACGCTTCGTAGCCTCGCAGATGAAGTCGGCGGTCATTAGGACATTCACGGCGGACATTGTCATCGGCGAGGGACTCTTCAGGGCCTCGGCATCGACCTTCCTCGAAGAGGGCTTCTACAAGGTGATCCGTCTCGGCGCTTCAAAAGAGGAGCGCGCAAGCCATACATTTGCCTTCGAAAAGGGCGACACGCTCACGGTCGACAAAATCGACGGGACGCAACACTTTACGCAGGGCCCCTCGCGCTACACCGACGCGTCGATAGTCCGCGCGCTCGAAGAGCTTGGCATCGGCCGGCCATCGACCTACGCGCCCACGATTGAGACGCTCATTGAGCGCTACTATACGCTCCGCGACAAGCGTCAGCTCGTTCCAACCGCCCTCGGCAAGATCATCAATGACATTCTCTCGCAGCATTTCCCTGAGGTGATCAACACCAGCTTTACCGCGCGAATGGAGTCGATGCTCGACAAGGTTGAAGAGCAGCGCGTCGACTGGGTCGGCGAGATGAAGAAATTCTATGTGCCGCTGCGTAACAAGGTCGAGGATGTCATGCACAAGCTCGAAGATATGCACGGCGCACTCGACGAATCGACGCCGGAGCGCTGCCCGAAGTGTGGTCGCCCACTTGTCAAGAAACTGGGCCGGTTTGGCTACTTTCTCTCTTGCACAGGCTTCCCCGAGTGCACCTTCACGAAGTCGGTACCGCTCGCGAAGTGCCCCAAGTGCGGAGGCGATATTGTTCTCCGCGTCTCGACGAAAGGGAAGCGCAAGAAATTCTATGGATGCTCCAACTACCCCGAGTGCGATTTCATGACCCTCTACAAACCGACGAACGCGACCTGTCCGAAGTGCGGCTGGTTCCTCGTCGAGAAGTACGACAAGAAGACAGGTTCGCACAAGGTGTGCATCAATCCGAATTGCGACTATCTGCACTCGACCGATAAAGACGAAAGTTCGGGAGGAAATTGAGCCATGGATGCGCGGATTGGCGATTACCTGGATTATCTCAGGGCGGTACGTGGACTCTCTCCTCGGACGATTGAGGTGTACCGACGGGATCTTGCGCAGTATGAGCTCTATCTTGAAGGGAAGGACATCGATGCGGCGGATGCCGGCGACATCAGGACATTCGCGGGAACGCTCGTGATGGAAAAGCACGCGTCTTCTTCGGTGAATCGCGCGCTCTCCGCGGTGCGTGGTTTCTATCGCTACCGGGCTCGCTTTCACGCGAGCGCGGTCAATCCTGGGCGCGAAGTTGAGAATATTCCGATGGGAAGGCCGCTTCCCTCCTTCCTTTTTGAGGATGAGACAAAGGCCTTTCTCGACGGTATCAGTGGAGATGGATTCAGGGATGTCCGCGACAGGGCGCTCTTCGAGACGATGTACTCGACGGGCAGTCGTGTCTCGGAACTCTGCGGAGCTCAAATATCGCGGCTCAATCTCGGCAGTGCAATGATCCGCGTCAAAGGGAAAGGTTCAAAAGAGCGGATGGTCTTTCTCTGCGACTCTGCCCTGGCTGCACTCAAGCGCTATCTGCCCTATCGCGCTGCGCTCATGAGACGCCTCGGCGTGGAAGAACACGGCTGGATCTTTGTGAACGCGAAAGGACTCCCTCTGAGTTCGCGCGGTGCCGAGAAGATCCTGGAGCGGCGACGCCTCGAGGCTGGTCTTCTGAAACATCTGACACCGCACACCTTCAGGCACAGCTTCGCGACGCACCTCGTTGCTGCGGGTGCTGATATGCGTGTGGTGCAGGAGATGCTCGGACACTCGAGCATATCGACAACGCAGGTGTATGCGCATGTGGACATGGAGCGGCTGCGCCGTGTTTACGAGCAGGCACACCCGCACGGCTCGAAAGGAAAGGGAAAATGAGCGAGATACCAATGCAAATGCACGCGACGACTATTCTCGCGGTGAAGAAGGACGGCCATGTCGCCATGGCGGGTGATGGGCAGGTTACGATGAATAATACAGTACTGAAGAGCAATGCGCGAAAGATACGCACGATTTATGGCGGCAAGGTACTCTGCGGATTCGCGGGGGCAACCGCAGACGCATTCACATTGTTTGAGCACTTTGAGGCGAAAGTCCAGGAGTATGGCGGTGACCTCACGAGAGCTTCGGTCGAGCTCGCCAAGGATTGGCGGACCGATCGCGTCCTTCGCAAGCTCGAGGCGATGCTCCTCGTTGCGGATCAGAACAAGATGTTCCTTCTCTCAGGGACGGGCGATGTAGTTGAACCCAGCGAAGACGCGATTGCCATTGGTTCGGGCGGCAGTTACGCCTACGCGGCGGCCATCGCCTACCTTGACGCCTCGAAACGCGTGGAGGAGGCCGCAAAGGCCCAGGGGATCGAAGCTGTGCAAAATCTCCCCGGCTACCTCACCGCGAAAGAAATCGCGAGCAAGAGCCTCGAAATTGCCTCAACCATCTGCATCTTCACCAACGACCGCATCATTGTGGAGGAAATATGACATTCGACCAGGACGCACTCACTCCTCACAAAATCGTTGAAGAGCTCGACCGCTACATCGTAGGGCAGCAGAAGGCGAAGAGGGCGGTCGCAATCGCGCTCCGGAACAGAGTTCGGCGCCAGCGTCTTCCCCAAGAGATACGCGACGAGATCGCCCCCAAAAATATTCTGATGATCGGACCCACCGGTGTCGGAAAAACCGAGATCGCACGGCGCCTGGCCAAGCTCTGCGGCGCCCCCTTCATCAAAGTTGAAGCAACCAAGTACACCGAAGTCGGCTATGTCGGCCGCGACGTGGAGTCCATGGTGCGCGATCTTATGGCCTCCGCTATCTCCATGGTTAAAGAAGAGATGGAGTCAGCCGTCGCCGAAGACGCCAAGCGCCGTGCTGAGGATAGGCTCCTCGATCTTCTCCTTCCAGGCATTACGAATTCTGATGAACCGGTAGGTCAATCCCAAGCCACTGTCATTGCTCCCCGCACGGGGAGTGAGACAAAGGAAAAATTCCGAACTCTCCTCAGAGAGGGCAAACTCGATTCCCGAGAGATCGAGATTTCCGTACCAGCCCAGGGCCCTCAACTCGAACTTTTTGCAGGCAGCCAATTCGAGGAGATGAATATAGCGCTGGGTGGACTGCAGAATATCTTCGGTGGAAAAAAGAAGAAGCGGACTGTCTCCGTTGCCGAAGCGCGCCCTCTCCTCGAAGCCGAGGAACGAGAACGCCTCGTGGACCAGGAAAAGATAACCCAGGAAGCGCGCATACGAGCCCAGGAGTCGGGAATCATCTTCATCGATGAGATGGACAAAATCGCGAATCGCGAGGGCAAAGGTTCATCTGGCGTCGATGTCTCCCGCGAGGGCGTGCAGCGGGATCTCCTTCCTATCGTTGAAGGCACGACGGTCAACACGAAGTGGGGACCCATCGACACCACGCACATTCTCTTCGTCGGTGCAGGCGCCTTCAATGTCTCAAAGCCCCAGGACCTGATTCCCGAGCTCCAAGGACGCTTTCCTATTCGCGTTGAGCTCGAAGCCCTCACCGACGAGGATTTCGTGCGTATCCTCACCGAGCCGAAAAACGCCCTTGTCACGCAGTATATTCAGCTCCTTGGTACCGAGAATGTCACCCTGGAATTCTCTTCGGACGCGATTGCACGCATCGCCGAAATTGCCGCGGCGGCTAATAAGCAGAGCGAGAACATTGGCGCCCGTCGCCTTCAGACTGTGATGGAGCGCTTACTCGAAGACATTTCCTTCGATGCGGATACACTCACGGGAACGAGTGTAGTAATCGATAAGGCATATGTCGATGAGCGATTCAAAGACTATGTCCAGCAACAGGATTTGAGTAAATACATTCTCTAGGCAGCTAGAAAAAAGGATGGCCGAGCATGGAGTATACAGCGTATGCGGAAAATCGTTTGTGGGAACTCTATCACAGCACCGCAGATATCCATGTCCGCGATGAGCTTGTCGTGCGGTATGCTCCGCTCGTAAAGTATGTCGCGGGCAAGGTGTCTGTTACGCTCCCCTCGATGGTGGAATACCGCGACCTCGTGGGATATGGCAACTTCGGATTGCTCGACGCCATTGAAAAATTCGACCCCAAGAAGCATGTCAAATTCAAAACCTACGCGGTAACGCGCATCAGGGGCGCGATCTACGATCACCTGCGCGAGCTCGACTGGGTGCCGAGATCCATTCGGCGGAAAACGAAACAGATCGAGCGCGCGATAGCCAAACTCGAGAGCCAGCTTGGCCGCCCCGCTACCGACGAAGAGATCGCCCTCGAGATGGGCATTGACCGCAGAGAGCTCCTTAAGATCATGGCAAAAGTATCATCGACATCGATTCTCTCTCTCCAGGAAATATGGCCCATAAACCCCGACAGCGAAGGCGGTACTCTCGGTGATACAATCGAGTCGCTCCACACCGACAACCCCGATGTCGTCCTCGAGCGAGAGGAGATCAAGCGGGTTATCCTCGAATCCCTTCAGGAGCTCCCGGACAAAGAGAAGAAGGTGCTGGTGTTGTACTATTATGAGAATTTGACACTACGGGAGATCGGCAAGATTCTCGAGGTCACAGAATCGAGAGTAAGCCAACTCCACACTAAGGCGATTCTGCGCCTCCGCGCGAAGCTTTCGAATCGACGCCGAGGCATCGTGTGATCTGACCAGCCGCGCCGCGCGTTGAGTTTCCGGGTGTGGGGTTTCCGGCATCTGACATGTGCTCAGCCGCGCCGCCCTTCAATCCGCTTCCGCTGCCGCCGTTCCTGTCTCCTGCACCGCGCGGATACCATACTGCTCAATCTTCTGATAGAGTGTCTTCCGTCCGATCTTGAGAATCTCCGCCGCCCTCGACTTATTTCCCCCCGCCAGCGCCAGCGTCTCCGCGATGAGAATCCGTTCGGCGTCCTCCATCGATGAGAAAGCTGGAATGCTGATCACGCGGGACTCTCCGCTCGAGCGCGGACCTGGTGGCAGGTCATCTACCGTAATAAGTTTCCCCGAGGCCATCACCACCGCGCTCTCGACGCAGTTGCGGAGCTCGCGCACATTTCCAGGCCAGTCATAAGTGTAGAGCGCCTGACGAGCCTTCGGATCGAAGCCCTCAATCGGCTTCGAGTTCTCCTCGGCGAATTCCTTCAGAAAGGCCATTGCGAGGAGGGGAATATCTTCGCGCCGCTCGCGGAGCGGGGGAACGTGGATGTTCACCACATTGAGGCGGTAGTAGAGGTCTTCGCGGAAGCGACCCTCCGCAATCTCCTTCTTGAGGTCGCGGTTCGTCGCGGTAATGAGGCGCACATCTACCTCGATCGTCTCCTCGCCGCCCACGCGCTCGAATTTTCGCTCCTGAAGGACGCGGAGTATCTTTATCTGCACATTCTGGTTGATCTCCCCGATCTCATCGAGGAAGAGCGTACCGCCGTCAGCCATCTCGAAACGTCCACGCTTGCGCGCGGTGGCACCGGTGAAAGAGCCTTTCTCGTGGCCAAAAAGTTCACTCTCGAGGAGACTCTCTGCTAGCGCGGCGCAGTGCACCTTTACAAACGGCTTGTCCTTGCGCGGCGAAAGATTATGAATCGCATCCGCGACGAGCTCCTTGCCCACGCCGGATTCGCCCGTAATGAGCACGCTCGCCTTGGTTGGCGCAACCTTGCGGATGAGGTCAAAGTTACGCTTGATCGCGGGCGCTTGACCGATGATGTAGCTACGTGCGCGCTGGCTCTCGACTTCGGCGGTGAGTTCAAGGTTGCTGCGATAGAGCTCGCGCGTCTCGAGTGCGCGCTTGACGAGGTTGACAAGGTGGTCTGTGTTAGGCGGCTTCGCAATAAAGTCGAAGGCTCCCTGGCGCATCGCTTCGACCGCCTTGTCCACACTCCCATGCGCGGTGAGGATAATCACGGGAATTCCGGGGTGTGTGCTCACGATGTACTGCAGCAGGTCGAGTCCGCTCATCCTGCCCATCTTGTAATCCGTAATCACCACATCGATGTCATCTCTATCGATAATTGTCTTTCCCTCAACTCCGTCCTTTGCAGTACGGACATCGTAGCCTTCGATCGAGAAAAGCTGGGCAAGACCGTCCCTGATATTTGTTTCGTCATCGACGACAAGTAGTGTGGCGCGCATTTATCCCTCCGTGTGAGAAGCTTCGACTTTGAGCCCGTCATCCCACTTTGGAAGGGATTTCTGTTCTGGTTGTGGAATGGGCAGATGAATGGTGAAGGTCGAGCCCTTCGACGGCGCCGACTCCACGGTGATTTCGCCATTGTGTTCTTTAATAATCTTAAAGGTGATCGTAAGGCCGAGGCCGGTACCGTTCTCTTTGGTGGTGAAGTAGGGTTCGAAAATCTTGGTGAGGAGTTCCTCGGGAATGCCGATTCCCGTGTCCTTCACAGCGATCAAGAGCTCGTCATTCTGCGTTGAGAGGGAGATGGTGAGCGTGCCGCCCTCCGGCATCGCGGCGATGGCGTTTTTAATGATGTTGAGCAGCGCCTGCTTGAGGTGCTTGCGGTCGATCATCACCTCGGGGAGTGCTGGTTCGAATTGCGTGACGAGCGCAATTCGATGTTCCTCAGCCTCGTGGTTCATGAGCTCGACAACCTCCTGAATCACCTCTTCGACACGGTCGCGAATGAGTGTGATGTCCATGGGCCGCACCGCAAAGAGGAAATCGACAACAATCGAGTTGAGGCGATCGATCTCCTGTTCGACAAGCGAGATGTTGTGGAAAATCGGTTCAATATCCTTTAGATATCGTTTTTCGAGGATTCGGCGCATGATACTAAGCTGAATCCGTATCGAGGCGAGAGGGTTCTTGATCTCGTGCGCGACGCCCGCCGCGAGCGTGGTGAGTGCGGCGAGACTCTCCGCGCGGCGTAGCTGCGCATCGCGTCGGCGTTTTTCTGTGATATCCTCGATGTGAATCAGGTTGCCCGCGATTTTCCCCTCGGAGACGAGGGTGGAAATGCTGATGGAGATGACACGTGTGCCACTCGGACGGTTGATCGAAACTTCACGGTTGAAGATATTCTCTTCGGCCGTCAGCGACTTTCTGAAAAAGGTCACAAGGTTTTCATCGCTAAGCTGCTCCCAGAGCGTGAGATCTTGCGTCCATGAGACAAATCGCAATATTTTCTCGGCGGATCTGTTGATCAGGAGAGGGTTGTGCTCGAGATCGGTCACGATGATGCCATCGAGTGTCGAGTTCAGCGCCGCTTCGTAAATAGAATTTTCAGCCGAAATATTCCTGATGATCTGCTTTAGACCGTCGGAAGGAATTCGATCAATCCGCTTGAGTGCGTTCTCATAGACTGCTTTCATGGTTCACTCCAAGAACATTCGCGAAGGCCTCGAGAAGGAGCTCTGGCGAACGGTTCAGAGCTTTGTATTGGACGCCCAGCTCGCGCAGCTTCGACGATATGCGGTCAATGTAGGCGACGAGCGCAGCGCTTGAAGTCGGGTCGAGGGCGACCGAGGCGAGGAGCCGCGTCGACGCGCGGATGAACACATAGAGAGAATCGGCGAATTTCGCGTTCTTTGTGCCGAAGGAACCCGTTTCCTCGGCGATTGTCTTGAGCGCGCGCGTCGCCGAAATTCTGGAGGATGCCACCCGTCGCGCAAGCTCCTCCGCGATGTCCCCAGAAAGGGCGCTATCGCCTGCCATAGCTTCGGAAAGCAGCGCGCCGAAAAAGAGTTCAGCATCGGCACTCGCCTTTTCCACGGGGTAGGCGCTCCTCTTCTGGAAGAATTCCTGCAGCGACGTGGAATCGTCGCGCACTTTGAAGAGTCTCGAAATTATCTCGCGCGACTGCGCTTCGGTTCTTGCGTTGAACGATATGAGGCGCGAGCGTGAGAGAATCGTGGCAATGAGTGCCGCGCGTCGCGAGGAGGTGAGCACGAAGCGTACCCTTTCGGGGGGCTCTTCGAGAATTTTCAGCATCGCATTCCGCGCGCTCTCGTTCGCAGCATCGGCGTTCTGAATAATGATGGTTTTCTGCGCCGCCGCGGGGGCGAGCGAGGCCCAGGCGGCCATGTTGCGCACCATGAAGACGGGAATTCCATCGGGTACCATTGCCTCAAGGCTGGCGCTTATCTCGACTGCCTTCTGGGTCACGAGCTTGAGCGGTTCGTTCTTTTTCTTCGTCATAAGCGTCGAGATTTCCTCAAGCATCTCTTCCAGTGTCTCTATCGAGGAGGCAGCCTTGGAGAGCCTCGATTCTTCACCCACCCAGAGCGTCGTGTCGAATCGGCGCAGAAGTTTCCGGACCGCGCGAACAAAGGCGTAGTATGACGAAACGCTCGGGCTGCTCGAAAAATATTCGGAAGTAACCGCGATTTCCTGTGGCGAACTCCTCGGCCCGAATATGAGGAGGTCGGGGTGAGAGAGGCTTCTGTGCCGCACGCACTGCGAACAGGAGCAGTTCCACTGTCCGTCTCGCTCGCAGGAGCACACTCGTGCGAATTCGAGGGCGGCGGTGAATTTCCCCGAACCCTCCGGCCCCGCGAAGAGCAGTGCCGGCGGAATCGCGCGAGTGGTAATCATGGTCACAAGCTGCTCCAAAGCCCGTTCCTGGAAGAGCAGATTCTCGAACATGCTATTTTCCCTTCAAATTTTGAAGCACTTGCGGAATGGTTCCACCTTTTATCATTGGGGAAATGGATTCGTTGAGCGCAGGGCCGATGATGGGGTCGATCAATTTAACATAAAGTGAGTTCGCGAGGAGCGCCGCAACATCAAACACAGGCTGAATCTGGAGAATGACGATGAAAAGCCCCACAATGATGAACCCCTCTGCCACGCCGAGCACGAGTCCAAGAATTCGGTCGAATACATCGAGGCTGCTCGCCTCGAGCCCCTCGCGCAGCATCCGGTCGATGATCTTCATGATGAGAAATCCGACAATGAAGCAGAGTAAAAAGGCAATGATGTACTGGGCTTGGTAGGGGAGGGTGTTTGCTCCGACCTTGGGGAAAAGCTGTGTGATGACCGTGTTCGAGAGGAGAAGTCCCGCGAGTATACCCACAGCGATTGATGCCACCGAGAGAACTTCATGGACAAAGCCTCGCACAAAGCAGCGGGCCGCCAGTACAATCACAACCGCGCTGAAAATCCAGTCCAATGTCGTCATCTTGCTTCCTCCGCCCGCACTTCGAGTCGCTTGAGCACAAGGCGGGCTATGAATTCGGCCGAGGGAATGGCAGCATCTTCGGCACATGCATGGTTCGCGTCGAGCAGTGCCGATGAGCTGATCTTAGTCAAGGCAGCACAGGCTCGTTCGGCCGCCTTTATATTGCGAGGAGAGAGTGCATTTTTCACCGCGCCGGCAAAGGATCCTGGGGTACAATCGGAGCCTTGCAGTACCACCGCGGCACCCGCCTTCGCAGCAAGGGCTGCGTTCTCAACCTGGTCGCCGCGCGTACCAGGGCCCGAAAGCGGAATGAGCACCATGGGTTTCCCGAGTGAAGCAGCTTCCCACAGCGTGCTTGCTCCCGCACGACCCGCCACGATGTCGGAGGCCGCGTAGATGTCTGCAATTTCAGCCCCGAGGTACGGCAGCGGTCTGTATGATGCTCGTACCAACTCGTCGTTTGGTATGCGGGCGCTTATCTCATCGAAATTGGCTGCGCCTGTCTGGTGGACAATCTGCAGGTGCGGAACGAGAAGCGGCAGGGCACCGAGCACAATTTCATTCACCTCTCTGGCCCCCTGGCTGCCTCCGAGCACGAAGAGTACTGGCTTGTCGGCACCGAAGCCGAGACGCTCGAGCCCTCGGGCCTTATCGCCGTCAAAGAGGCTCGGCCTCACCGGATTTCCCGAACGCAGCACCTTGTTGCGAAGTTGTGGTGAAAAGTATGCTGCGGTTTCTTCCCAACTTGTCAGAATGGTTGAGGCCTTGGCACTGTTTAGGCGAGTCGCAAGGCCTGGGGAGGCATCTGACTCATGGGTGATGATAGGAATGCCAAGCTTTGCGGCCGCACGGCAAGGGGGCACGCTGACGTAACCGCCCTTGGAAAAAAGAAGCGAGGGTTTCGCATCGTTGAGAATAGACTTCGCCCTAAAATACCCCGAGATGATCCTCGAGATGTCGGTGACATTTCTTAGGGAAATCTCGCGTCGAAACTTGCCTGAGGGAATTGAGAAATATTCGACGCCATGCGCTTCGACAATCTTTCGATCCAACTCTTTCTCCGAGCCGATCCAGATGACACGTCCCGCAAATCCTATGGCCCGCATCGCCTCGATTACGGCGAGTCCAGGATAGATGTGGCCGCCGGTACCGCCCCCCGTAAAGGCGATGCAGGCTGAGGAAGCGTGCGTCTCAGGCATGAGGGGCGTCTCCCTGATGTGCTACGGACAAAACTGCGCTAATGAGCGCGTTGAGGCGCGGATCGCCCGTATCCTTGCCCTCTGCGATCGCGCCGAGCGCCCGCTTTGCGAGCACCTTGCCCAGCTGCACACCTTCCTGGTCGAAGCTATTGATATTCCACGCAAAGCCCTGGAACATTACCTTGTTCTCGAAGTGCGAGAACAGTGCCCCGAGTTGCCTGGCGCCGAGTTCCTCGCCCACGATGAGGGTCGAGGGGCGGTTGCCGGCGAATGCTTTGTTAGGGTTTTCGTCGTTCTTCCCCAGCGAAAACGCGACAATCTGCGCGACAAGGTTCGAGAGCAGCTTCTGCCGCGAGTTCGAACCCTCGGAGCTCATGTCGGGCGATATTTGGTTCTTGAGAAAGCCGATAAACTGGAGCGGTACGGGGTCTGTGCCCTGATGTAGAAGCTGATAAAAGGAGTGTTGGCCGTTCGTGCCGGGTTCGCCGAATACGACGGGGCCAGTGGAGTATGAGAGAGGGGAGCCGGCGCGGTTGACGGATTTGCCGTTGGATTCCATGTCAAGTTGCTGGAGGTGGGCAGGGAACCGTGCGAGAGGCTCGGCGTAGGGCAACACTGCGGTGCAGGGCCAGCCCAACACATTGCGTTGGTAGATTCCAATCATCGCGTCCATGAGCACGGGGTTGCGGAAGATTGAGGGTTCGAGCGCAAGCGTGTCTGCTTCGTGCGCACCTTGGAGGAACTCCTCAAAGGTCTCAGGCCCATACGCGATCGAGAGAATTACTCCGCCCACAGCGCTCGAAGTGGAGTATCGCCCGCCAATAAAATCATCGATATAGAAACTGTCGAGATAGTGAGGATTGCCCGCAAGGGGGCTCGACTTACTCGTTACCGCCACCATGTGCGTATCCGGGTTCATTCCCGCACGCCTAAGCCTCTCACGCACAAGGGTTTCGTTTGCGAGTGTCTCCTGCGTGGTGCCGCTCTTTGAAACGAGCACAAAGAGTGTTTCCGACAGGTCGAGCTGCGAGAGCACCCAGTCGGCGTCATCGGGGTCGACATTGGAGATGAACCAGGGTTTGAGCGCCGCGCGCGACTTTGAAGCCGCCCAGCGCGAGAGCGCGATAGAGGCCGCACGTGGTCCTAGATCCGATCCACCGATGCCTATCTGCACGACATTCGCAAAGGGCTTTCCTCCGAAAGCGCGTATATTCCCCGCGCGGATTTTCCGCGCGAACTCATAGTATCGAGATTTCTCTTCGCGGTAGAAGGTCTCCATGTCCTTCCCATTCCACAGCACAGGGGCGCCGAGTCGGCCGCGTGCGAGGTGGTGGAGCACCATTCGCTCTTCGCCCGTGTTCATGATCGCTCCATCGAGCAGCATCCGATACTTCTCGATAAGCTGCTGCTCGTCCGCCAGCGCCTGAAGCTTGGTAAGCGCCGGAGCGTCGACCGGCGCGAAGGCATAGCAGTATTTCATCCCCGCAGCGTGTTGGATCCACGAATCGGAGACTCTTTCCGGGCTCAGAGAAGCCTTGAGATTGAATGTGCCACCCTTTTTGAGCGCCTTATAAGCCTCGCAGGTATCTAGATCTTTGAAGTGCACCATAGAGCCCCTCCTGTGGATCAGTGTTTCTTTATACTACATGATAGGGTGAAAAGTGATACACTTCAAGTTCAATGCACACATTTTCGAACGGCGCGGAAGTACAGCCTTCCCTTCTTGGTGAGCGAAAAACGATCCTTCCAAGGGCCGCGACTCGCCTTCGCAGCGATATTGATAAAAACGAGGCCATCGATCAGCTCGCGCAGCTCCTCGTCTCTCCAACCTCGCAGAAGGGTTTGCGCACTTAGGCCTTGTCCACCTCTCCCCGTAAGTCCCTCAGCGAGACCAGCCGCATCGAACATTCGTGGATATGTGCCAATCGCTGTCAGCGCCTCCAAAAAACCCTCCGCGCGTAGAATCTGGTCGTCGACGCCCGGGTAAATCTCCCGCCACTCTTCATCCTTTCTTCTCTCAATGCAGTTGTCGCAGCGTCCACACACCGGCGTCTCCCTCTCCCCAAGGGCGCCAAGTAAAAATTCTCTCCTACAGCCGGCGAGCGCGGGGTAGGGGTCGAGGCACGCACTTCTGCTCCGCGCATACTCCGATATCTCTCCGCCCGAACGGAAGCTTGCATCTCTTCCGAGGTCGTGTATGAGTATCGCCGTCGCGGACTGTCCATCCCGGCCACCGCGCCCAGCCTCTTGGATGTAAGCCTCGGGGCTGTTGGGAAGCGATGTGTGAATCACGGTGCGTATGTTCTTTTTATCCATGCCCATGCCATAGGCGTTTGTAGAGACAAGTACTGCGTCGTCGGCGGTCTGGAACCAGGTCTCAATGTCCTCCCGTTCCTTTCTGCTCAAGCCCGCGTGGTAGAAGCGCACCGAGCCATGTCCCCAGCTGCGAAGCGCCTCTGCCTTCATTTTCACCCCGGGACGCGACCGCTCGAAAATAATCGCGGGCTTTCTACATGACAGCACGAGGGTCCTGAGTGTTCTTGTCGGCGAGAGTGTATGCACTGCACCGTAGAGTACATTCGTTCGATCGGCCTCCGCGCTCACCATCCGATAGGCCTCTCCCATAAAGAGTTTTTTTTCAATCGACGCGATAATATCGGGCCCCGCGGTGGCGGTAAAGGCGCTCAGTACCGCGGGGGCGAGCGTCTTCGCGATCTCCCCCAGAGTGAGATACGAGGGTCTGAAGGTCTCTCCCCACTCGGCGATGCAGTGCGCTTCATCGATCACAAAGTGAATGATTCTGTGCTTCGAGAGAAAACGCGTAAGTTTTGGTGTCGTGAGGATTTCGGGATTCGCGATAATGATGCTGGCTCCGCCAGAGTCGATCAATTTCTCTTCGCGCTGCCACTCCGCATCCGAGAGTCCGCCTCGGAAAAGCGCGCAGGGAATCGATGCTTCGTTGAGTCTCCTTTTCTGGTCATTCATCAACGCGAGAAGTGGATAGACCACCACTGTAAGTCCATCGAGAAGCAGAGCCGGCAGCTGAAAACAAATCGATTTTCCGAATCCAGTGGGGAACAGCACGAGCTGGCGCAGTGTCCCATGCGCTTCTTTTGCACCATCCGCATCTTCGAGGATGTTGGCGATCGCGAAGCGCTGCAAGGGCGTGAGGTGGGAAATATGAAAGCGCTCGAGGGCGATTTCTGCGATTGGATCTTCGATCGCGCGGTCTGGATCCGTTACGCTGATCTCACTCATCTTCTATTTAAGAAGACGAGAATTAGGGGCACTGCGCTTTAATTTTTTATGCATTTTCGCGAATCTCGGGGGGTTACCCCGATCTTTGGGCAAATATCGTCGAGCGGGCAAAAATCACCCTTTTGTGTACAGGCGGGGTTTCTCGCTCTGCAGGTGAATTTACCATGCCTGTTCACGCTATAGGAAAACTGCGTGTGCTTTTCCGCACTGAGCTCTTCTCGGACAATTTTCTCGGCAAGAGTAGCATCGCGTTTTGGGCACAGGCCGAGGCGCACCAACACACGCAGAACATGCGTATCCACAATGATGCCAGGCACATCGAGGCAGGCGGAGGCGACAAGATTAGCGGTTTTTCTGCCTACTCCAGGCAGTTCAAGCATCGCCTCAAGGGAAGCGGGAATAGTCCCTGCGTAGTGCTCAGCGAGCATCCTCGCCGTTGCGATGATATGCCGCGCTTTTACATGATAAAAACCGACATGATGTATGATATTTTCTATATCATGAAGTGATGCTGTTCCCAGTGAGGCCGCATCGGGATATTTTTCGAACAGGGTTCTCGTCACCATGTTTACCTGTTCGTCGGTGGTTTGTGCGCTGAGGATCACCGCGATGAGAAGTTGGTAACAGTTTTGGTAATGGAGGAGCGTGTGGGCATCAGGCCATCGCAGCGCGAGTCGCTCATACACGGTTTCAAAGAGATTCTGTGTGCGGGTTTCTTCGCGATATGCGTCTAATTTCTCTGTCAGCATCGCTGAACTCCTTATCGATTTCGCCCTGTTGGTCTGTACATTCTACATCCCTACACACATGTGCTCTACTATGGCGAGAGGAAGCGCATTATAAACTTGACCTTTAGGCGCGGGCTCTATACTATGGCTCGAGGAGGATATATGAACCCGTCCGCGCTGAAAGGCAGATCTCTGCTCACCTGGATCGATTATACGCCAGAAGAAATTCGCTATTTTTTAGATCTTTCAAAGAAAGTCAAGGAAGAGGCGAAGAAGGGCGTCCGTAAGCAGCGTTTTAGAGGAAAGACTCTCGCGCTCCTCTTCGAAAAACGCTCCACGAGGACTCGCTGCGCCTTTGAGACTTCCTTCGGCGAAGAAGGGGGTTATCCTGTGTTCCTTTCGAATCAGGATATTCAGCTTGGTGCGAAAGAGTCGATTGAAGACACCGCGCGTGTGCTTGGCCGCATGTTCAGCGCCATCGAATTCCGCGGCTATAAACAGGAATATGTGGAGATTCTCGCAAAATACTCAGGCGTCCCCGTCTACAACGGGCTCACCGATAGATACCACCCAACTCAGGCACTTGCCGATGTACTCACCGTGGAAGAGAATTTCGGTAACTGCAAGGGCAAACGCCTCTGCTTTGTAGGCGATGGCCGCAACAATGTTGCGCGCTCGCTCATGGTCATCAGCGCCAAGCTCGGCATGCACTTCACCGTCGTTTCGCCTAAATCCCTCTGGCCCGACAACGAACTCAAGAAATTGTGCGACGGCTATGCCAAAGAGTCTGGCTCAATTCTTTCGATCACAGACAATGTGGACGAAGGCGTCAAGGGTGCGGATGCGATCTACACCGATGTGTGGGTCTCCATGGGCGAAGAGGCACTCAAGGCTGAGCGCGTTGCGCTGCTTTCCCCCTACCAGGTTAACGCCGAACTCATGGCAAAGACCGGCAATCCGAAGTGCATCTTCCTCCACTGTCTGCCGGCAGTAAAGGGCGAAGAAGTCACCTATGATGTCATCGAGGGTGAGCAGTCCAAGGTCTTCGACCAGGCTGAAAACCGCAAGCACACGATCAAAGCGATCATGCTTGCCACTCTCTAAATCGAGTTCTGGGTGCCATGAAACCAGTACCTAAAAGTCTGCTCGAGTTCATTGATCAACACGACTGCTTCTACATCCTTGGACACCGCGAACCCGATGGCGACTGCATTGGCTCGCAGCTTGCGCTCGCGTCTGCCCTTCAAAAAGAGGGCAAACGCGTGCACGTGCTGTCGTCGGGTCCCTTTAACCGCATCGAGATCCTTCCCTTCGAGTCACGCTTCAAAAGCGAGGTGCCCGCGGAGCGCGATTTTGAGCGCACGGCAGCCCTCGTGTTGGACTGTTCATCTATGTCGAGAATCGGCAGCATCGCGGAGCGTATGCCCGATATTCCCGCTGCGTTCATCGATCACCACGCAACCTCCACGGGTGCCGGTCCCTACGATTGGCTCGACGAATCGGCTTTTGCTGTTTCAGCGATGATTCTTCTGCTTTTCGAAGCGATGGGTCACAGCCCGTCAAAAGAGGAAGCTGAGCTTCTCTTCTTCGGCTTAAGCACCGACACTGGGTTTTTCAGGCACCTCGACGAGCGAGGCAGTGAAACGCTCAGAATCGCTGCGCGTCTCGTGGACGCAGGTGTTTCCCCGAAACGTATTTTTATGGCGATCAACGGCGGACGCACGCTCGCCTCACGGCGTATGCTCGGTGACCTTCTCCTTAGGATTCAACCTTATTACGAGGGTCGGCTTCTTGTATCTTGGGTTACTATCGATGACCAGCAAAAATATGGTATGTCGAGCAGAGACTCGGACCTCCTCTATCAGCTGATGATGGGCATTGTGGACTGTGAGGTCTGTTTCGTCGTTAAGCAGGAAACAGACGATATGTGCACTGTCGGTCTCCGATCCCGCGATTCGATCAATGTGGCAAAGATCGCCGAGAGATTCGGCGGCGGCGGACACAGACTCGCTGCGGGGCTCTCGATGAACGGCAAGGTCGATGGTGTTGTTCATACCCTCGTTGAGGCCTTTTCCTCGGTATTCAACAACGAAGAGAACGGCAAATAACACGCAGGATTTTTAAGCGCTGTTAAAAAACACACTATTGCTGTATTTCTCGCCTTCCCAGAGAAAGAAATTTTTTCTAGGTCCAATTGCGTACCTTCTATTGCAGAGGCTTCACTTTCCAATAGGCGAACTTTTTACGAGACAAGGTTTTTCCGCATGAAAATTCTGTCTTTCGCCATGGATTTGCCCGGCCTCGCAGAGAATTTTTCTGCGCTCCCTCCTGTGCCGCGTTGAACTACTCACTTTAGCGCACGCAATCTATACAATTTTCTTTCTTACTCTGCGCTTGCTTTTTCTTATTTTATAAATACATACGCGCGCTTCACCTTCGATGGCACTTCCGTCAGGATTCTCCTGGCACAGATTTTGCATTTTAATTCCCGGAGGCAAAATATGGAGTCAAACGCGTATATTGAATTAGTTCGCCACATGTATGCACATCCACGTCTCTATGGCTTTTTCGACCGTGACGAAATTTCAGAGGCTTTGAGTCAATTTCGAGCACGAATTCATTCGATTTTAGAGCGCGCTGAGAAGGAGAGCCGGACGCGCGACGCTTACCTTCTCAGCAGCATGAGGTTTGTCGCAAAGAGCGTGCACCGTCAGAATTTTTCATTTATCTTAAGCGAGAACGCCTACATGTATTCTCAATTTTCCGAGGAATTTGCAATGGAAGCACCGGCAGAACTCAGCCTGGAAGAGCAGATAGATCGAGGCGATGCAGTTGCGCCGTTACCGATGAGTCTCTCTCCTCGAACCATAGTCAGCCGGCTCTCTCCAGAGCGAAAGCGGTTACTCTTTCTCATCATAAAGTGCGCCTGGGAAGTGGACGAAGAGCTTCTGAAAAAGTGCTGCGGCGCGCTTGGTCTGCAGGAGCAGTACCTTTTCTGGCTCATCGAGCGCGCAAAACGCAGAAGCGAGTCCAGCATGGCGCAGATTACCGAACTGAACACCAGGCTGCACGAGCTATGGATTCGCCTGAGGGTGCTTGAACTTCGACTGGAGTCTTCGCTCCTCGAGAGCGAGAGAGACGTGATTCTTTCGTCGATAAAGCGATGCCGCCAGCGGTATTTTCGACTTCTCGAGCGGCGGAAACACCGAAAATCGATCATTTCGAACGAGTGTGTCTCACAGATCCTTGAGATACCGAAAGGAAGCGTCGACTCCGGTCTCTATTACCTCAAGAAGAATATCGAAGCGGCGCGGACTCTTGCGGAGTATCGAAAATTAGGCTAGACAGATGGCTATGCAATTGATCGTCGCGACAAACAATGCGCATAAAATTGAGGAATTGAGGCCGCTTTTTGTGGGTCACGAGCTTCTCATGCCTCAAGATGTCGGAATTACCGTGTTTGACCCCGAAGAGACAGGTGAGAGCTTCTTTGAAAACGCGCACATCAAGGCAGAGACTCTCTTTCATCTCACCAATAAGCCCACACTCGCGGATGATTCAGGGCTTTGTGTCGACGCACTCGACGGCCGTCCTGGTATCGGCTCGGCGCGCTATGGCTCAAACGGAGAAGGACTCCTCTCCGCGGAGCAGAAGAACACACTGCTGCTCTCAGAGCTCGAGGGTATCACTGCCCGGAGCTGCGCCTTTGTGTGCTGTCTCGTGCTGCACTATGGGCCGCGGAAATTTCTCTGCGTACAGGAAACATTGGAGGGAGAGATCGCCTTGGCGCCCAGGGGCCAAGGCGGTTTCGGCTACGACCCGATCGTGTATCTTCCCACGCTCGAAAAAACAGTCGCCGAACTCACGCAGGAAGAGAAAAATCTCATCTCACACCGGGGAAAGGCGGCCAAGAAGATGACTGCCATCATCGGCGCGCTGAAGTTCGATGTATAAAAAAAAAACCGCCCCTCATACCGGGGGCGGCTCTTTGACAGCGCGTTTCGCGCTTACTTTTCCTCTGCCGATTTGATACCGTACTTCTTGTTGAAGCGCTCGATGCGTCCCGCAGTGTCGACGAGTTTCTGTTTGCCGGTAAAGAACGGGTGGCAGGCGGAACAAATTTCAACCTGAATATTCTTTACCGTCGAACGGGTCTCGATGACATTGCCACAAGCACAGGTAATCGTAGTGAGTTCGTACTTCGGGTGGATTCCCTTTTTCATATTCTTCCTCCGTGTGCGTCAGGTGGACCTCATGTCTGAAAACCGGCCAAATTGACGGCGTATCACTATATATATTTTATACTCGAAGAGTCAATAACCCACGTTATTCCATACTCTGGTAGGGGGTGTTCATCGACCTCAGAAATGCGTCGTTCGTCTTGGTCTTCATCATACGGTCGATAAGCAGCTCGATAATCTCAATATCGTCCATCGGGTTGATAACTTTGCGCAGCACCCAAATCTTCTGGAGCTCCTCTTCGGTGAGGAGAAGTTCTTCCTTGCGCGTGCCCGATTTCTTAATGTTGATTGCGGGAAAGAGCCTGCGGTCGGAGAGCCGTCTGTCGAGATTGATCTCCATGTTGCCGGTACCCTTGAACTCTTCGAAAATGACTTCATCCATGCGCGATCCTGTGTCGATGAGCGCCGTGGCGATGATCGTGAGCGAACCTCCCTGCTCGATATTGCGCGCTGCGCCGAAGAATCGTTTAGGCTTATGGAGTGCGTTGGAGTCGACACCGCCAGAAAGAATCTTGCCGGAGGTTGGCACGGTCTGATTGTAAGCGCGCGCGAGTCTTGTGATCGAATCGAGCAGGATAACGACATCGCGCTTGTGCTCCACGAGTCGCTTTGCCTTTTCGAGTACCATCTCTGCGACTTGCACATGCCGCGTCGCTTGCTCGTCGAAGGTTGAAGAGATTACTTCTGCCTGCACCGTACGCTCCATGTCGGTGACTTCCTCGGGGCGCTCGTCGATAAGGAGCACAATGAGGTACACCTCGGGGTGGTTGGTGGTGATTGCGTTGGCGATCTTCTGAAGGAGGATTGTCTTGCCCGTGCGAGGCGGCGACACAATGAGCGAACGCTGGCCTTTGCCGATCGGAGAGAAGAGATTGATGATTCGCGTCGATATTTCTTCAGTGGTGGTTTCGAGGTTGAGCTTCTGGGTAGGATAGAGCGGCGTGAGGTTTTCGAAGGGAATGCGGTTTTGAGCCACCGAAGGCTCATCGAAGTTTATCTGCTCGATACGTAGCATGGCGAAGAATCGCTCTCCCTCTTTCGGGCTGCGTATTTGCCCGTACACCGTGTCGCCGGTTTTTAGGTTGAAGAGGCGTATCTGCGACGGCGAGATGTAGATATCGTCGGTGCCGGGGAGGTAAGAGTTCTGCGGTGAGCGCAGAAATCCGTAGCCGTCGGGCAGTATCTCGAGCGACCCGTAGGCGTAGATAATACCACCGTGTTCGGTGTGCGCTTTGAGCGTGTTGAAAATCAGCTCTTGCTTCTTGAGGGTGATGAGCAGATCGTGATTGATACCGTATTTGGCCCCGAGCTCTCTCAACTCGACGATGCCCATCTTCGAAAGATCATTGATTGAGAGTCGTGCTCTTGTTTCATTGCGCTGGTCGGCGCGGCTCTCGAGCTCAAGGCGCGAAGCCTCCGCAAATTTCTGATGTTGCCGATCGTCGGTTGAGAGCAACGCGACGACCAATCCATTCGAGTTTTGCGTTTCTGGTTCAGCATTTGTCTCCGGCTCTGCGACAACCTGGGGCAGGGGCTCTTCATTGGAAGGCATGCTCTGAGATGGTTTCTTTTTCAGTCGAATTTTCGCGACTGGGCGTCGGTTTCTCTGCTGTTGTTTGCCCTGATGATTGTGCGGTGTGTTGTTAGTGGAATTCATGTCTTGGACAACGCTCGATTCATCCTCGCCGTGCGCATCAAAGAGCGTGCCGTTCTGAGCGCTCGTCAGAGTATCTTCTTGACTCTGAGACATCTTTTGTTCCTCTTGTTTTGGTATCGATTCATCCTGATGGATAGCCTCGAAGGTTTCAGTTTGGGGTGGATTATCTTTTTTTCGTCTGTAAACAGCCATTAAAAATCTCCATGATTTTTGCAGCTGGAATCGAGCCATGCATGCCAAGGCTCGTAGCATTCGGTGTTGGGATTTTAAGGCGACACGTTGTTTCGATGTGCGTAGTTTTTAACCATATGCGGCACAATGCGCCGCATAATTACTGTTCTGTTCTTCCACTATATGAGGGCAATGTAACGATGTCAATGGGCATTCCGCGCGGGATCGACATCGATTTCGCCTTCAAAGAGTGCGCCTTCCACAATTTCAATTCGCGGTGCTTTTAAGTGTGCGCGGACATTGGCTTTCGGAAGAACCATGATGCTTTCGGTTGCTCTCAGGTTACCTTCGAATCGACCTAATATCGCCGCGCGTTCAACTGAACACTCCGAGGCCGCTATGACGGCACCGGGAGCGATTCGTATAAAACCGGCTTCTATTGAGCCTGAAACTGAGCCTCTAATATCAAGCGGGAGTGTGGAGCGTAATGTTCCCTTCAGTTGTACCGAGGGGCCAATGTTGGTCGCGTACAATTCCGAAGGATCAATGGTGTACCGTTTCATTGTATACTCAGAAGGCTATTCACCAGAACAGCCTTCGATACGTGTGAAGTCTCTACTTAATTTCGTTTTTTAAAAGACTTCGGGATGCGAGTGGTATCCATCTCCCAGGCGGCCTTTTTAAGCTCACGTCCTGGTCGGAATGTAGCAACCCCGTGGTCTGAAACAGAAACGATCTCGCCGGTTTTGGGGTTTCGCGCTTTTGATCTGCCCTTTCGGAGCTTTATTTCAAAGGTTCCAAATCCCCTAAGCTCGACAATTTTGCCTTCAAGAATTGCGCTCTTGATTTCCGAAAACAAACCGTCGATAAGCTCATGGATTTCCTTTCGGGTTGTCCGGCTCGACGGTGACAGCGATTCGTACAGCGCATCTATCAGCTCGGCTTTAGTAAGTTTCTCGGCCATACTATTCTCTGCTCCTTCCTACAATGCCGGACAGTGATTCCGGCGGTTCTTATCCTAGTCTATTCACGAGTCTCTGCATGCGTGATTTTTTGCGCGCGGCGCTGTTCTTCTTCACGATGCCTTTTCGAGCGGCTGAATCGATCCGCTTGATCATCTCAAGAAGAGCCTCTTTTGCGGCGGCCAAATCCTTCTTCTCTGATGAAGTGACTACTTTCTTGGCAGCGGATCTGATCGCGCTTTTTGTGCTTTTGTTGTCGAGCCTGCGCTTTTCATTCTGTCGTTGACGCTTCTCTGCTGATAAATTCCTTGCGCTCAATGGAATTCCTCCGGATATAAAATGCTGGACGCGAACTTGGTTCGGTGAAAATACTAAAGCAAAATTAGCAGATACTGCCTATAAGTGTCAATACTTATAGGGGGTGATTGCTTTCCGCGATAAAATACGATAAAGAGTTAGGACAATGTTCGTCAACGCCGCATTAGTATCAATCATAATCCTCACGCTTGCAGCGATGGAGTTCCCCCTTGTCATACAATATATTTTTACACCTCGACAGCGCAGGCACCAGCTCTGTGCGGAATACGAGCAAGCCGGCACAAAAATCATATTCGACCTCTTCAGGGTTTTCCGAGGATTCTGGCTCACGGTGACGAACCCAACGCGATCAAAAATACCCCAGCACTGCATGGTCATTTCGAATCATCAGAGTCTATTGGACATTCTCGTGCTCATCAGTATTCTCGGAATTGAGCGAAAACCGCGCTTTGTCGCCAAAAAGGAGCTGCAGTTCGGCGTCCCTCTGGTGAGTTTTACGCTCAGAAAGGGCGGACACAGTCTCATCCGCCGTCATGGCGCTCCGATCGAGACGATGAAGGCAATATCCACGATGGCCAAGACCTGCGCGCTCGAGCGATTCTGTCCAGTGATATTTCCAGAAGGCACGCGCTCGCGGAGCGGGGCGCTTGGAACCTTTCATGCGGCAGGAGTGAGAAAAATTCTCGAAGCTGAGGAGCTACCGGTTGCAGCAATCGCGATCGACGGTGGGTGGCGGGTCGCGACCATCCGTGGGTTTTTACGGCGCTTTGGGAAAGAGCCCTACCGGGTAGAGATTGTCAAGATTTACGACGCGCCCAAGGGCAAGCATCAGATCGCCGCAATGCTCGAAGATGCACAACGCGAAATCGGCGCGAGTATCGCTCAAATGCGTGCCTGCGAATGATAGTGATCTTAATGGAGCGGCGAAACGCATTGATACAAAAAGCCCCTGGTGCGCGACCAGGGGCTTTTATGCAGCGCTCAATAATCATTTGAAATCGCTGGGACGGCGCTCCACTCTTTTGCATTTCTCGCATTCGGCGACATTCTTAACCTTACCGTTTTCAAATATGGTCTTCATTTTAATTTCGCCGCCGCAGGGGCAATAGAAATGATGCGTAGAGGTAGAGGTACGCGCGTTTTTAGAAATCTGTGCCATGATAACTCCTTTTATTGCGGAAAACAGCCGCGACTAGAATATTCAAATCAAGTCGAAAAGTCAATTCATAAAAAATGCCGCCGGATAAGGAGGGGTATCCGGCGGCCGAAACAATGGAGGCTGCATGAAGAAGCTGTACTAACTTGCTCTCGTCGTAATTATAATGTAAATCTCGTCGCACGGTTACAATTTTGCTAAAAAATTTTCAATTTTTTTTGATATCGAGCAAAAAACCGTACGAACATACGCGAGCGAGCCCGGGCGCGCCTGTTTCGCTTGTACTTTAAAGCTCTCCGCTGCCTCTTCAATTTCAACAAACCGACCGAATTTTCGCTTAAGCTCATCCCAGTGCGCGACGAGGAATAAGTAAAGATCGGAAGTAGTACGTTCAGGGAAAAGCGCGAGAAGATTTTCAGCCTCGATGGCCTGGCAAATCGGCTGGAACACGTTCTCGTGCCAGGAGAAGAGCGCTTGGTAAAAGGGAATCTCATCTTTTATATGCTGATTTAAAAAGTACTTGTGAACAAGAATGTGTTCTTTTACGGTGTCGTATCGGCCCGGTTCGCTGAAGTTGAGGTCATCGGCACCGATAACACTGACATAATTGGTTTCGGCATAAAAGCGGCTTTTTTCGTATGCAATAACCGTGAGCTTGAGGTCGTAGATGGACATTTCCGGGTTGAGCTTAATTTCAGATTTAAGCGATATGACCTCGGCATCGATAAATGATTGTCGCTTAGCCTTTGCAACCGAGACACGGTGGTTGCCGTCGCGTACGAAGTACACCCCACCCATCTCATAGAGCACCACGGGCGGTAGGATGATATCCCTGTACTGAAGTTCATCGATTCCTGTCCAACGAGCCTTTAAATGTTCTCTCTTTGGGAAGAAAAAACGATTAAAGTCGCGATATCTGCCCTCGCTGCCGATAATTTTCTCAATGGGAACCGCGGTAACTCCCCGGTAGGTTTCATTCGTTGGGTGGATCAGCCTCTTTGCCTCTTCGAAGGGCATGAGATCGGTTATGGAGGGCTTGAGCAGACCAAAGAGATGGTGTGTGAAAGCCTTTGTCCTCGCCTTATAGAAATCCGCTTCAGCCTGTGTTCGAAAGTCATCCGACATCGTGAGCCTCCTTTGGAAGCGTAAGCACTCTGTGTCCATATACGTTCACAACTGTGGTTCCGGAGTACTCCATCTCGCGTAGCTCTTGAATATCATAGAGATGCACATGCCCATGAATGAAATAATAGGGTTTGGCCAAGCGTATGAGCCACCTGTAAGCTGAAAAGCCTATGTGAGCTGGATCGCCACCGTCGTGGATTCCTCGGGGTGGGGAGTGCGCCAGAATGACGTCCACGGATCGTCCGAACACCAGTCTCCGAACGAGGAGCCGGGGTATCATGGAGATCAAACGGAAGGTCATCCACATATCGGAGTACTGATTTTCGCCATTGTTGTAACGTATGCATCCGGGCAGACCGAGTATGCTGATGCCACACTCCTTTTTAATGCTGAACCTGATCTGACCGAGACTTCCGCGCTGGTCGGTGACAAAGCGGAGTGCGCCTCGCTCTTGAGGTAGATCGCTCTTGTCGTGATTACCCGCGACCGAAACGAGGGGACGATTGAGCATGCTCACAATGTATTCAAGATACTCGTTGGGGAGATCGCCCGCAGAAAGTATGAGATCAATGTTCGAAAAACGTTCGCATATCTGGTTGCTGTATACGAGTAGGTCTATTTCGTCGGCAACGCAGAGCATGCGCACGGCTTTGGTCATTCGACGATCCTCCCAAACATTGTGTAGAGTTTCTCCTTCGAGAGGCTGATGAAGACTGGCCGACCGTGGGGGCAGCGGGGTTCTGGCAGCGCGAGTGCCTGGGAAATGAGCTTTTCAGCAGAATACTGATCGAGAATATCGCCATCTTTGATGGCAGCCTTGCAAGAGAGACTTGCAGCAATGGCGTCGAGAGGAGTCGTCTGCGCGGGGAGTGGCTCCAAGAGCCATTCGGTAAGCGCTTCGAGAGACTGTGAAGCCGCGATGGATGGAACAGCGGTGACGATCCAAGCTTCTCCTTCTTTTTCAATGTGATATCCCATAAACGCGAGTTTGTCCTTGCTCTGTTCGAGAAAAGAATCATCCTCATGCACTTCGAGCACATAGGGCACAAGGAGAGACTGGCTTTCGCCCTCCTTTGAGGTGATTCTATCGTAAAGAATCCGCTCGTGAGCGGCGTGTTGGTCGAGAATATACAGCGCCCCTTCGAGTTCGAAGAGGATAAATGGACCTGGTCCCTTACCGATGTACCGCGGCATCGAGGCGTCACCACGTTGTACGCGCTGCCAAAAATCATCGGGGAGGGCGGGGCGCGAAACCTGGAAAGCGCCTCTATCCGATTCTCGAGGCTGGAATCCCGGGTTCGCATTCACCGTGCTTCCCAGCTCGCCATAAGGTTCGATCGGGCTCCGTTCCGCTGCGGAAAATGAAAACTCTTCCATTTTTGAGAATTGAGTCGCGAGCGGCGCGGTGGAACCTCCGTATCGCGTGCCGAGTTCTTTGGAGAGCATCTCGTGGACCGCGGCTCGAATTTCGGCAGCGCTCTTGAGCCGTACTTCTTTTTTTGCAGGGTGAATGTTGAAGTCTGCGAGCGCGGGGTCGATTTCGATAAAGAGAAACGCGATAGGATGGGCTCCGCCTGGCAAGAATTTGCCGAATTCATACTCGATAAGGCTGAGAATGCTCCACTCCGGCACACGTCTGCGGTTGATAAAGACTTGGAGGAGGCGACGGTCTCGCCTGTACGCGGTGATGTCGGCGTAGACCAATGTGGCGCGCACAAGGTCGGACTCGAATGTGGTCTCCATAACCGGCATGCGTGAGAGTTCTGAGTAGCATTGCACTACGCGATCTTTTTGAGTTCCCGGCAGAAGTACGTCGAGTTCCGATCCCGATTTCCAGCGGAATGTGAGCGCTGAGTGAGACATCGCGCGTTCCACGAACATCGCCCGGCAGAGAAGGGCTTCACTCTGCGGCCGTTTTAAAAACTGCTTACGCGCGGGATACGATTCAAAGAGCCCGCGCATTGTAACGCGGGTTCCCTCACGACAGGGAAATGATGAAATCGATGGCGTCTGGAGCGGCGCACAGCTGAGCTGCCATCCGCGATCCGTACCCCGCTGTCGTGTCGCGATTTCGATTCTCGCGACGGCGGCGATCGAGGCCAGCGCCTCCCCTCGAAATCCCAGGGTTCGCACGGTCAGAATATCGTCGGGCGAGTAGATCTTTGAGGTGGCGTGCTCCTGTATTGAGAGCTCGAGGTCTTCGCGTGACATGCCCGTGCCGTCGTCAGTAACCGAGATTTCCTGTATACCGCCCTGGGCTATCGCGACCGAAATGTCGTGACCATCGGCGTCGATCGCATTGTCGAGGAGCTCGCGTAGCGCGGAGGATGGCCTATCGATTACTTCGCCTGCGGCGATCCGTCGAGAAGTTTCTAATGGCAAAATTCGAATAGTTGACATCGAAAATATGATACTTGCTCTCGATAAAAAAACAAAGGCCGTATTCGGGAGTGCCCGAATACGGCCGGGCCACATTCGGGAGTGCCCGAATACGGCCCATGGGTTTTACCGCCGCGCTCGACGCGATTGTTCAGCGCGTGAGCGCGCGTCTGGCGACTCTAGCAAGCTACTAGAGCTCGAAACCAACCGAGAGGCTTGAAATTACGTCGAAACTGGCCTTGGTCGGATTCCAAATGTACGAGTAGTCCATTCCTATAACCGCAGAACCAGCCTTGTAGCTCACTGTCATCCCAATCGACGCACTGGTGAGGTCGATGAGGTCGTTGACAACATTGCCAGAAGTTTTGCCGAGGAAGAACTTCTCATACTTTGCCGCGATGCTCACGTTTGGGATAAGCCCACGTGCCAGATTGAAGGTGGCAACGGCGTGCGGATAATCGGCTGGGTTATTGGATGGCGCGGGAGGCAACCAGCTAAAGGGTGCGTCGAAGATCGCCTGGAAACTCAGCGTCGATTTGAAAAGACTGAATCCGAGCATACCGAGCCACGAGGGATTGAAGTTTGGGCCCGCTGGGTTGTGTGTTTCGATGTAGGCAAACCTGTCCGCGCGGTAGCGGTCATAGTTTGCGTCAAAATACGACGGAATGAAGTCATCCTGGAAATACCTGAACTGGGCACCATAGGTTATGAATTTAAGAACGGTACCGCGAATGCCCGCAATGGCTCCCATCGACAAATTCATCTCGCGCGCGCCTTCCGCAAAGGGGGTAAGTGAGAAGACAGGACTCTGGATGAGGGGAAGCGTCACGTCGGCGCCGACCACATAGATTGGCTTCGACGCAGGGCCGCTATACGACGAACCCGCATAGAGCAGAGGATCCTTATCGTACACGCCGATCGCGCCAATCTGTAGCTTGCCGAGGAAGTTTTCCATGAAGGCGAGGGGGCGTGCATAGACCCGCCCGCCGATCACGTCGAGTTTGGTGACATTACCTGTCAGCGCCTCGATACCGACGTACGGCACTCCGAAAAGGCTACCGTCGAGTCCACCCTGAATGCCGAACATGCGAGTGGTCGGCAGGAACTGCATGTTCGAGTAGTTGTTGATGATGAGTCCGTTACCGAGGGTGAAATCGGAGATCGATCCCATTTTAATATAGAAAGGGTCTTCCCACTGAGTCCCGTATCGGATGTAGAGAATCTTGGGGAGGTAGACGTCGAAGATCGTCTGACCAGCCTGGGGTACCCAGTCGGGTTCATAGAGCTGGAATCCCGTGGTTCCGTCGGAAGCGAGCTTAAATCGGAGCAACAGATCGAGGCCGATGCCGAATTTTCCTATCGATAGCTCTGGCTGGAATGCGAGTTTTGACCAGCTTTCGAGTTTCCCGGAGCTTGGGTTAGGCAATAAATCTGTACCAAGGCCGGCGGCGAAATTGAAACCAGGTCCGGGCGCTCCCTGAGCGAATGCCGGTATGGCGATGGCGAGTACGGCAACCAACAATAGCGCCTTTTTCACAATAAGCCTCCTTTCTCTTTTCATATGTGATCAGTATACTGTGTTTTCAAGCCGTTTGCATGTCTCTATGTAGGATATCAGGCCGCAAGGAGAAAAACAATGGATTTTTTTTCACGTCTTGAGAAGCGAATTGAGTCGACGGATAGTGTGCTCTGCGTAGGCCTTGACCCTTCATTCAGTCGGGAAGAGATCCGTGAACGCGGCGCTGCTGTATGCGCCAAAGTCGCGCTGGATCGCAACAGACGCATTGTCGAAGCTGTCGCGTCGCAAACCGCGGCCTTTAAGCCCAATATTGCATTCTATGAGGCGCTCGGTCCCTCGGGAATGGATGCGCTCAGAGCGACGCTCGAGTTTATTCCTCGCGAAGTGCCGGTAATCATCGACGCGAAGCGCGGCGATATCGCCAACACCGCCGAGGCCTATGCCCAGGCGCTCTTCGGGGAACTTGGGGCTGATGCGGTAACGCTCAATGCCTATATGGGCCTCGACACACTCGACCCATTTTTGAAGTGGGAAAACAAGGGGATATTTGTACTCTGCCGTACGAGCAACCCTGGGGCGGGCTTTCTTCAGGACCTTGATTTCCACGGAAAACCGCTCTATCTCAGAGTGGCGCGGCAGGTCGCAGAGCTTGGGAGCGGCATAGGGCTTGTGGTTGCCGGCAACGATCTTGAGGCGCTTAGACGCGTGCGCCAGGAAGCACCACAGGCCTGGTTTCTGAGCCCGGGCATCGGCGCCCAGGGCGGACAGGCAGACCAGGCCTTTACGGCTGGGGCGCGGGATGATGGGAAGGGAATTCTCGTCATGGTGGCGAGGAGCATCGCCGACGCCGAGAACCCGGAGGCCGCCGCGCGCGCACTGAACGACGTGATGCGGAGCGCAAGAGAAGCGAACATCCATAGTCGCGACAGCGGGTTCGCGCGCGCGGACTCGACGCGAGTGGACGATCCACTCAAACGGCGCTTTGTCGAATCGCTATTGAAAACAGGCTGTTTCCGCTTGGGCGAATTCATACTCAAAAGCGGCAAGAAAAGCCCCTTCTATATCGATCTGCGAAAACTGGTTGCGGATCCTGAAGCCATGAGGCTCGCTGGGCAGGCATACGCGCGCCTCGCGACAGGCTGTATCTATGACAGCATCGCGGGGATTCCCTCTGCGGGCTTACCCCTCGCCACCGCGGCGTCGCTCGAGATCGGTGCTCCGATGATATGGCCACGAATGCCCGTAAAGGAACACGGAACCGGCAACAGAGTCGAGGGAATTTTCAGCCGCGGATCTCGGGCTCTGCTTCTCGACGACCTCATCACGACAGGCGCAAGCAAGGTTGAGGCGATTGATATTCTCCGGTCCGAGGGAATTGTCGTCGAAGATCTCGTGGTACTCATCGAGCGAGGCAAAGAAGGGCGCGTAGATATGGAAAGGGCGGGAGTGCGCTTACACGCATTCATGCATGTGCGAGAACTCTTCGATGTGCTCCTCGCGGGAGGGTATATCAATAAGGCGCAGCACCAGGATCTTTTCGCCTTTGTCGAGCATTCCTGAGTTCGATTACTGCGATTTGAACTCAAAACCCCGCAGATCCGATAACCGCCGCGATTTTGCATAATCGATGATCCGCTCCTGCATTCCGACCCAGAAATTGCCCGCATCGCATCTTGTGTATTTTTCGCATGAAGGCTTGGAGCCTTGGTGCGACGCGCAAGGCACGATCTCGAGCGTTTCTCCGACCGCCGACAGGACATCGTAGACGCTGATCTCCTCGGGCTTGCAGTTGAGCGAAAAACCTCCACCAGGTCCTCGCGACGCGTTAATGATGCCCTTTTTACGCAACATATAAAAAATCTGTTGCAAAAACTCCTGGGACAGTCCTTCAATTTCCGCTATTTTCTGCAATGAAACAGGTTTTTGAGATCCTGAGACTTCAGCGAGCGTCAGAATCGCTTTGAGCGCATAGAGCCCTCGCGTTGTCATTTTCATGTGCAAACCTCTTTTTCAATTTTTATGTCGTCTGCACTTTATAGTAACATTTGAATAGTGCGCGCGCAACATCATGGAGAATTGGTATCGAGGATTGAAATTATAGTGTTATACGATTGAGTAGCGATCTCGTTGTCGATTGATAATTTTCTATACTCCTTGGTAGAAATCCCATGTGTGAAAATGAGCATCTCCAGGGTGTTTACGAGGCTTGGGCGAACGGTCAGCACCAATACGTCGAGTGTCTTTTCTCTCAGCATGAGTTCGAGGAGCTCGGCGTGTCCCCGTTGTTCATGCAATTCGAGCGGTCCAATCTCGTCGATGATGCAAATGCGGTGAGAGGCGGTCGCATCAGAGTTGAGCTCCAGCGCGGCGACACAGCGCTCACGGATTTTCGCGAAGGATTCGTGAATGAACTCGAAGGGCTGGGAACTCTCACGGGGACGCTGCGCGCAGAGGAACTTGTCTCCGCTCGCGATATCCACGAGCTCGACGCGATATGGGCGGGCATCCATGCCTCTCGCGGAGAGTTCAAGGCATCCGTAGCAGGAAAAGTGCCGCGCCTTCGCCGCACGGCTAATTTTTTTGCAGAGACTCGTTTTGCCGGAACCTCTTGAGCCTACGATAAGTAGGAGACGCATATTGAGGCGCGTGTGGCGCGGTAGGCGCGGGTCAGGAGAGGTTGTTGGCCTGGGTGCGCATCATTACCGAGAGAATCGCGTATCCTGAGGAGAGGTCCTCTCGCTGCACGAGCACCTCTTCGGGTACCTTGAGTTTGACATTGGTGAAATTCCAGATCGCACGAATGCCGGCTGCCACAATCGCATCACAGCTCGACTGGGCGTACGGAGAGGGCACGGTGAGTATCGCCAGTGTGATGTTCATCTTCTCGACGATCTCTTTTAGATTCTCCATATGAAATATCTGAACTTGATGAATCGTCTTTCCTGTTTTGGATGGATCGCTGTCGAACGCCGCGACGATGTGGAGCCCGTGATTTCTGAACTCTTGGTAGCCTGTGAGTGCCGATCCCAAATTGCCTGCGCCCACGATAATCGCTTTTTGTTCCACATCCCAGGCAAGATAGTGCTCAATGGCACTTATGAGCTGCTCGACGGGGTAACCCTTCTTGGGTTTGCCCACGATGCCGGTGATGGCGAGGTCCTTCCTGACTTGAATCGGTTCGAGGTTGAGTTCATTGGCAATCCACGTGCCGGAAATATAGGGATCAGATGTTCTCTGAAATGCTCGTATGATATGAAGATATGAAGGAAGTCTTCGAATGGATGGTGTGTAACTCAATTTCGTTTTAGTTGACATAGATCCTCCTTGCGACGCTTTATATGAAGAATTACATATATAGCGTATGCAGAGATATCGATAAAAGTCAAGCGTAAAAAGTACATTTTAAAAGAATAGATCTTTTTCAAAACTCTGAGGCATTTTGAAAGAGTCGTAAATGTAAAAAAATAAGAAAGGCGCCGAGGAAAAGGAGGTAAACCTCAGCGCCGATGATCATGGAAACACGAATGCTCTTTCTTTTAATGAATAACGCTTCTATATAAAAATATATCATCGAAGTAGAAAATATGCAACTTAAAAGTTATTTTTATGAAATCGTACTCATGGCCAGAAGAGAGAGATAGCACTAAAAGAGAGTTGGGACAGCAAGCGGTTCTGATCGAAATAAGATATCGATGAGCCAAAATGAGGTGCTTTGCTTGTTAGGCCGTTCAGAGTGATGGTCAGCCCCACCAGGTTTTTCCCACGAAGTCCGGATGAATCGAGGCACCTGCATGTCGAATGGAACAGGCGGTTCGAACCTCTCCAAAGAGCGGTGTCATTCTCGAGAGGAAGAGTTCGAGAGTCCGACCACCAGCGACATCTTCATCATAGAGCAGGGCGTTTTTATTGCGGTAGTCGAAGAGCCACGCCTGGTCTGAGAGGCTCAGAATGGGCTCCACATCGTTGCGTTTGAACATTGAGAATCTGATGAAGTACAGGGGAATATCGAGAAGTTCGGAGAGAATGAGGGCGGGCATGATTGACCCATGCGCCGCCGCCACCAAGATCCCCGGATCGTAGGCAGCCTTCACTTTTTTCGCGAGATCCCGGAGAAGAGATGGCCGCGAACCGAGCCAGGTATAGTGATCCTGTATGCTCGTGTAGATAAATTCCAGTACCGAAGGCGGAAGGTGCTGAGTGTACTCGGTGAGCGCGGTTCGTGCGCCAGACTCGAGCCGGTAACATGCGCGCGCCACGTCGATCGACTTCCAATAGAGTTCGCTTGCGCGTTGGATTTCCCCAAGCGAGTGATTTATGCGATACTTGCGCGCCTCTTTGAGTTCATAATACACCGTTGGATGGAGCGGGAGTCCGTGCTCGACACATATTTTGTAGTTGAGCATGACATTGACAATGGCAGGAACTGATACATAGAGCCTCGTGGCTTTGTCGTAAAGCGCACCTAAGGCGTTTGTATCGCCTGCGACGAGCGGCCATGGCGCCAAGGTCAGGTCGTTGAGAAGTTCTTGCACGGCTTCAATGAGAGCGTGAAATGGAATTTCAATGCGCATCTGCTCTGGTGGGTTATCCCAATCGGACCACTCGAGAATTTCGGTAAATTCCGCGAACGATAGCATGATGGTACTGTATGGCAGACGCGAGCTTGGAACAAGGCATTTCTCTCTTTAGATGCGGCGTTGAGGATGGATGCTGTGAAAAAACCATGTTCGGGAAATGAAACGGATCAAGGGAGCGGAGAACGGCACCACTTCACCGCAGCGATTCTCAATGGTGGCAAGGCGATGCGCTATGGTGGGGCTGATAAGCAGTCGCTCCGCTTCGGGAATACGACAATAGGAATGCTTCTCGCGTTCACATTGCGTGAAGAGGCGGAGGAACTCCTCATCGTCGGGCGCCCTCACCCTATGTACGATGCGTTCGCGGATGGGCAACATGAAGACATAGTGAAAGGAAGAGGTCCGCTCGAGGGCCTTTACCTCGCAATGCGTCACGCCTCGCAGCCCTGGATTCTACTCTGCGCCGTGGATATGCCCTTTGTATCGCCGCTTCTCATTCGACGCCTCTTCGAGGTCGCGACCTTTGGAAATCATGAAGTCGTGCTCAGCGAATTCAACGGTGTGCATGAGCCATTTTCAGCATTCTACCGCAGAGATCTCGTGGATGCGCTCGCGGTGTATCTCGAATCTCAGTCCAGCCTTTCTCTCTGGAATTTTATTCAAACCCGACGATTCGCCGTGCTCCCCTCGTCGGAGGTCACCGCACTCTGCGATGCCGAACTGGTTTTTCAGAATATCAACGATCCAAATTCGTACGCCCATGCTCTAGAAGCCGCGAAAAAGCGTGGATTCCCGTTCAAAGCTCGTATATAGTTACATCGATCTGGAGGCCTTATGTCGAAACCCATCATTGAGTGCGTGCCTAATTTTTCCGAGGGTAAAGATCGCGCGGTAATCGACGCGATCGCACGCGCGATTCGCTCGGTGCAGGATGTGGCGTTGCTTGATGTTGATCCTGGTTTTGACACAAATAGAACAGTCTACACCTTCGTGGGATCGCCTGAGATGGTTCTTGAGGCTGCGTTGGCAGCGGCGCGCGAGGCACGAGCCCTTATCGACATGCGGAATCACCGTGGCGCGCACCCTAGAATCGGCGCGCTCGATGTCTGTCCCTTCGTACCGGTTTCAGGGATCTCCATGGAGGAGTGTGCCGATCTCGCGAGAACTTTTGGCAGAATGCTTGCCGATGAGTTTGGTGTGCCGGTGTACCTTTACGAGCGATCGGCATCTCGACCGGAACGGCAAAGTCTCGCCGATATCCGCGCAGGAGAGTATGAGGGGCTTGCGCAAAAGCTCAAAGATCCGAATTGGGCTCCAGATTTTGGGCCCACGATCTTCGATCCTCGTTGGGGTGCGACTGTCACTGGCGCGCGTGAATTTTTGATTGCGTACAATATCAATCTCAACACGAAGGACAAAAAACTCGCGAACGACATCGCTCTCAGTGTGCGAGAGGCGGGACGAACGGTTAAGGATGTCGATGGCAATCCAGTAAAGGTACCAGGACGGCTGAGGGCGGTACGTGCAATAGGCTGGTACATCGAAGAGTACCAATGTGCACAGGTTTCCATCAATCTCCTCGATTTCCGCGCGACCGCGCTCCACAGTGTCTTCGAGGCGGTTAAAGAAGAGGCTGAGGCTCGGGGCCTCTATGTCACGGGATCAGAGCTTATTGGGCTCATTCCTCTTGAGGCGATTCGAGGCGCAGGGCAGTACTTTAGAATGAAAATGGGCAAGAGCCCGGGACTTCCGGACGAGGAGCTCGTCGAACTCGCGATTCAGACACTTGGGCTGCGGTCGGTACAACCATTCGATCCTGCTAAGAAGGTAATCGAGTGGACGCTAAGGCCGAGAGGTCAACTTGTGTCGATGGACTTGCGCGCGTTTGTGGGCACGGTGTCCTCGGATTCGCCCGCTCCTGGTGGTGGTTCGGTTGCCGCCCTTGCGGGTGCACTAGGCGCCTCGCTCGCGGCAATGGACGCGAATCTGAGCGTGGGAAAGCGAGGGCGCGAGGAGTTTTCCGAAGTGCTCTCAGAACTCAGTACCCGCGCCCAGGCCGATCAGCGTGAGCTGCTCTTGCTTGTGGATGAAGATACCGCCGCCTTCAACGAGGTGATGGGCGCGATGCGGATGCCTAAGACGAGTGAAGCCGAACGGCGTGCACGCTTTGCTGCGATTGAAGCAGCCGAAAAGCATGCCGCAGAAGTACCGCTCAAGACTGCCGAGCTCTGTCTCGATGCGATGGAGCTCTGCCTTGATGCGGCGCGCCACGGCATTGAGAGCTCAGCGACGGACTCCGCAACAGGCTGTCTCATGGCACACGCAGGACTCAAGAGCGCGCTCATGAATGTACGTGTCAACATAAAGAGTCTTTCAGACGAGGCATTTGTGCTTCGAATGGAGGCGGCCTGCACATCGCTGGAAGCGAAGGCAAACAATATTTTGGCTGTCCTCGATCCTTTCGTGAGCTCGGCCCTCGCGAGGTGAAATGATCAGTGTCCCGCCAGGGCAGTTCAGCTCGTAAATAATTATGCAGGAAATCTCTTGACCAATGTGAACGAGCATACTATACCTTGCGTTGAATTATAATTTTGCAAGGAGCCTGCGGGATGAAAGGCGCTGATGTCGACATCGTGGGTGTGTCCAAATTTTTTGGCACGTTTCAAGCGCTGAAAAATGTGAGCCTTTCGATCTCGAAGGGAGAATTCTTCTCTCTGCTCGGCCCATCCGGCTGCGGAAAAACCACGGTGCTCAGATTGATAGGCGGATTTGAGGAGCCGGACAGCGGATCGATCAGCATCGAGGGAAAGAATGTAATCGGACTTCCTCCCGATAAGCGCCACTGCAACACAGTGTTCCAGAGTTACGCGCTCTTTCCCCACCTTAGCGTTTTTGAAAATGTCGCTTTTCCGCTCCGCATACGCAAGGTCCCGCAGCAGCTTGTGCGCGAGAAAGTGATGCACTACCTCTCGCTCGTGCAGCTGGAGTCGCATGCCAACAAGAAACCATCGCAGCTCTCTGGCGGCCAACGCCAGCGCGTGGCAATCGCGCGCGCCCTCATCAATGAGCCCTCAATCCTTCTTCTGGACGAACCTCTATCCGCCCTCGACGCGAAACTCAGACAGCACATGCTCATGGAGCTCGATGCCATTCACGACAAGGTCGGCATTACTTTTATCTATGTGACACACGATCAGCAGGAGGCGCTCTCGGTTTCAGACCGGATTGCGGTCATGAATATGGGCGAAGTGTTGCAGATTGGAACTCCGAAAGAGATCTACGAGAATCCCGCGACCGAATTCGTTGCGCGATTTATCGGAGAAACGAATGTCTTCAATCTGAAAATTTCCACGATCGAAAGTACGAAGATTGCGGGAGAGGTCGAGGGCCTCGGCCTAATGCATGTCGAGGACGAGACCAGTGCGAGAGTTGGCGAAACGGTGCTCGCCACGATTCGACCCGAAAAAATCCGGATTTCCACCGACAAGCCCGACACGAATGGGGGGCGCATCAATGTGCTGCACGGCTTTGTCGCCGAACCGATCTACTCGGGCTTTCAGACGAAATATGTGGTGCAGCTTGACTCGGGAATGTTAGCCACTGTGTACCGGCAGCACGCAAACTGGTCCGAGGGCGTGCCTGATATCGAGTGGAAAGATGATGTCTATCTCTCCTTCAGCGCAGCTGACATGGTGATTGTGGAGATGCACGGACAATGAAAAGGCAGATTGGTCTACTCTATACAGTGCCGCAGATTTTATGGCTCATCGTGTTTTTCGCCGCGCCGCTCTGTATCATCATCGCATATTCATTTCTGAGAAAGGGGCTTTATGGCGGAGTCGAACCGCAACTCAGCCTCGATGCTTATACCGCGATGGTCAACCCGAATATCCTGCTCATCACGTGGCGAACGCTGAAGATGTCAGTCATCGCGACCGCCCTTACGCTCCTCATCGCCCTCCCCTGCGGGTACAGCATCGCCCGCTCAAAGAATCAGGCGATACGCCTCTTTCTGGTGATCGTTCCTTTCTGGACGAACTTCCTTGTGAGGATCTACGCGTGGATCGCCATTCTCGGTAACGAAGGTTTTCTCAACGATATTCTCAAGACCCTCCACTTCACTTCGGACGGGGTCCAGTTTCTCTACAATCAAACCGCCGTCATCCTTGTGCTCGTCTATATGTATCTTCCCTACGCGATCCTGCCGCTCTTTTCGACGATCGACAAGTTCGATTTTACACTGCTCGACGCTGCGCGCGATCTCGGTGCGACTAAATTACAGTCCTATATCCGCGTGCTTCTCCCCAATATTAAGAGTGGGCTTGTAACGGCGGGGCTTTTTACGTTTGTGCCTATTTTCGGCGCCTACGCGGTCCCACTCCTTGTAGGAGGTAAGGATTCGTACATGCTCGGCAACATTATTGCCGATCAGCTCACCAAGACACGGAATTGGCCGCTTGCCTCATCGATTTCGATGACGGTCACCATACTCACCACAGGGCTCGTATTCTTCATCGTCCTTCGGAAGCCCCGCGAGCAGATGCAGGTTTTCGACGATGATCCTCTTTTGCTTCAGCGTTCCCAGGTTGGAAAGAGGTAGATTATGGCATATCCCCATAAAAAACCACGCGCGCTGCGCATAGCACTCCTCTGGAAAACAAGGCGCGTGCTTCGCCGGGGTGGCGCCGCTGCAAAGAAGTTTATGCCGGTTCGATCATCGCTCTCAAACGCGATCTACTGGATGGTGATCGCCTTCCTCTTTTTACCGCTGTTTGTCCTTCTTTTCTACTCTTTTAACATAGGACGGCAAACGACCTGGCAAGGATTCTCGATAGTCTGGTATCAGAAGCTTGTGATGGAGTCGCCTGAACTCTGGCACGCCTTTTCCAACTCGATTACGATTGCCTTTGGATCAGCCCTGATGGCGACCGCGCTGGGGACGCTGGCCGCGGTGGGTACCGCGCGCTATTCCTTCAAACTAAGAAATTTGGTCTCCACGATGAGCTTCATTCCGATGATACTCCCCGAGATCGTCGTCGGCGTCTCGCTGCTCATCTTCTTTGCGGGCGTAGGGCTCCGCCTGGGACTCATCACGGTGTGGATTGCGCATACGACCTTCAATCTTCCCTTCGTGTACCTGCTCGTTTCAGCGCGGCTTGAGGAGTCCGATCCGAGTATTGTCGAGGCCGCGCGCGACCTTGGGGCAAACGAAGCACAGATTCTGTTCCGAATCATTCTACCCATGGCGCTCCCCGGCATCCTGAGCGCGTTTCTCACCGCGGTTACCCTCTCCCTGGAAGATTTCGTAATCACCTTTTTCGTAACCGGTCCTGGTGGGACAACATTGCCGCTCTATATCTACTCTATGATCCGCTTTGGCGTTTCGCCGGTCATCAATGCGCTCTCTGCAGTGATGGTCGCGGGAACGGTGCTTCTCGTGTATCCGATGAGAAATTTTCTTAAAGTCTTTGCCGCTCATTGAGGGTGTGAATTTCAAGGAGGCATATAATGGAAAAATTGCGCAAGGTGATTTTTGATGTGTCGGGCTTTCTCCTCGTGTCTCTCGTGCTCGTGCTCAGCGGATGCGGCGGTGGGCAGTCGAAAACACTCTATATTTTCAACTGGACTTACTATACGCCGGATTCAGTGATCCAAAAGTTCGAGAAAGAATACGGTGTTAAAGTCGTGTACGACACCTTTGCCTCCAATGAAGAAATGTTCGCGAAACTCAAGGCTGGCGGCGCAAACTACGATATCACCTTCCCATCGGGCGACTACGTCTCGATCATGATCAAAGAGAACATGCTGGAGAAAATCGATAAATCCAAACTGAAAAACTTCGCGAACATCGATCCCCACGTTCTCGAGCAGTGTGATTTCGATCCGGGAAATCAATACTCGATTCCGTACTATTTAGGAGCGGCGGGGGTGGCGGTCAACAAGACGAAGGTCGCCTCATACGACAAATCATGGTCGATCTTCGCACGAAAGGATCTCGCGAACCGCATGATCATGCTGGACGATATGCGTGAGGTCATGGGCGACGCGCTCAAATATCTTGGATACTCGGTCAACACCATCGATGAGAAGCAGATTCTCGAAGCGCGCGATCTCATCAACAATGTGTGGAAGCCTAACCTTCTCAAGTTTGACGCTGAAGCTTTTGCGAAGAGTTTCGCGGCTGGAGAAGTGTGGGTTGCACAGGGCTATGCCGAGTCCATTTTTGCCGAAGTCGACAAGGCAAACTGGAATACAGTCGATTTCTTCATTCCGAAGGAGGGCGGGCCGAGTTATCTCGACTCGATGGTCATACTCAAAGGTTCGAAGAACAAGGATCTCGCGCTCAAGTTCATCGATTATATCCAGCGGCCCGATATCTATGCCGAATTTTGCGATTACTTCGGGTTCCCCTCGACAGTGAATGTGCCTGCGCGCGCGCTCAAAAAGGGTGAGTCGTGGTATACGCCTGAAGATCTCTTGAACTGCGAGCTTAAGAAGGATGTAGGCGCCGACCTCGAAAAGTATAACGCCGCGTGGCAAACAATTAGAGTCGGCAAATAAAA
>DYLX01000001.1:148799-170665 GCA_020721875.1 Leptospira biflexa | reverse complement strand
ACGCCGCGTGGCAAACAATTAGAGTCGGCAAATAAAATTATAAAGCACCGTGTGCACTTCACTCGTGCACAATAAAGGCTGCCCGCGTGGTGCGGGCAGCCTTTTATATCGGCGCGGTAAGCTCAACACTCAGTAGTTGGGCATGTCATATAACCCGCCTGCGTTGATTACCTTGCCAAATCCGAGCATCTTCAGGATGCGCGCTGCATAGGCCGAGCGCGCACCCGATGCGCAATAGACCACAACCGGATTTTCCTTTTGGATTTCTTCCGCGCGGTGCATGATCTCGTTCACGGGAATGCAGACTGCATTGGGGTAGTGCTCTTCTTCGTACTCTTCATAGGTTCTCACATCGACAACTGTAGCACCGCTCTTGATGAGCTCTTCAACAGGATTGACTGCCATGATTTATTCTCCCTCTTCTATTATTTCCTGAGCCTCAGGAAGCAGCTGCAGGCTCATAAAACCGCCTGTAATGTAGCTGATTTCGTTTTTCTTCCGCTGAATAAGCTGACGGTACGCAAGGTGGCCCTCGAATCCGGCCTTCGAAACGATAAAGAGTGCTCCTTCAGGGATTTCGTCCATCCTGTCGCGGAGTTCGTCGAGCGGCATGTGCATGCTGCCCGCTATGTGCCCTCCCAGATACTCCATATAGGTGCGCACATCAAGAACCGTCGCCCGTTTCTCTTTGATGATTGGGAGTGCTTCTTGCGCGCTCACAAAGCGTGAAAAGCCTCGTGTATCGTTGAGCGCAGCGAACGAAGCCATCTGCATCGGATCGTTCGCGCTGGAGTAGGGCGGTGCGTAGGCGAGATCAAGAGAAGCTATGTCATCAAGGTTGAGGCCTGCGTACACCGCAACTGCGAGTACATCGATACGCTTCTCAACACCGAGCTTGCCGAATGCTTGAGCTCCAAGAACCTTGCCATCGGCTTTTGCGTAAACAATCTTGAGGCTCAGGTCCTCGCCACCAGGATAGTATGTGGCATGATGAGCTTTATGAATAGTAACCGCACGGACATCGATGCCTGCGGAGCGAGCCGCTTTCTCGGAGAGTCCGGTCATCGCGAAGGTATAATCCATCACTTTGACCACAGAAGTGCCCATTGCGCCGGAGTAACGCATTGAACCACCAAGTGCATTTGTCGCGGCGATTCTTCCTTGTCTGTTGGCAGGACCTGCGAGCGGAATCCGCACCTTCGCCCCATCAGGCCTTCTCGTTACCTCAACCATGTCGCCCGCGGCGTAGATATCAGGGTCATTCGTTCTCATCTGTTCATCGACAGCAAGCCCGTTCGAGGTACCGATCGTAAGTCCAGCCTTGCGCGCCAGATCGAGATTCGGGCGTACTCCTACCGCAAGCAGCACAAGATCGGCTTGTAATTCGGAACCGTCGCTCAGTGTAACTTTCCGCGCGTTCCAGTCGACGCTCACAAGCGATTTACCGGTGATCGTGGCTACATTGTGCTCAGCCATGGCCTGGGCGATCTGGGCACCGAATTCAGGATCAGCAGGAGGCATGACCTGGTTCATCAATTCGACGACAGTGGTGGTGATCCCACGGGCATTAAAAGCCTCAGCAGCCTCGAGCCCGATAAAACCGCCTCCTACGACAATAGCTGTCTTCGGCGCGTAATCCCTTATAAAGTTCTCGATTTTATCGGTGTCGGGGATAGTCCAGAGATTGAAGACATTCGGGCTGTCCAGTCCTTCGATCTGAGGTCGGATAGGGCTTCCACCCAGGGCGAGAATGAGTTTGTCGTAATCGATTGAAGATTCGCCGTCTTTCGTTTTCAGAAGCACCTTTTTCTGCTGCCGGTCGATGCTTACAGCTTCGGTGTTGAGCATGACATTCACCCTGTAGCGGGCAAAAAAGCCTTCGGTGGTCTGTAGGATGAGGTGTCCTCTGCGCTTGATATCGCCAGAGATGCGGTACGGAAGACCACAGTTCGCAAAAGACACATATGGACCCTTTTCTATAATGGTAATTTCAGCGTTTTCATCTATTCTGCGCGCTCTTGCGGCCGCTGTTGCGCCTGCCGCTACGCCGCCGATAATGACAAGTTTCATCGTAACCTCCAATATATAATAATATATATATAAAAATCGTAATATAGTCAAGTCTCCCAGCCCTCCCCCCAACTCCTCCCGACTCTCTATCCTCTACCCCTCACTTCCATCGTACCCACCCAATGTTGCGCATAAAAAATCAAAGGCACCGAGATACATTGCCATATTCGTGAGGCTGGGATACAACAATCGCATGCGCGATATCTTCTCAGCGCGATCAGAGGCGGGAACTCACGATCAGAACGCACTCTCACGAAGCCGCGAGCGGCTCGTACAGGAGGGACGGACGCTCAAGGAACTTTCGCAGAGTAATCCTACAAGGGTGGAGCTTTCCCGCGATCCGCGTCTCTTTTCACTGAGCTCCGTCAGGAATAATCTCTATACGCCTGAATCACGCGGCTTGTGCTCGACACGGTCGGCGCTTGCGGCACATTTCGCCTCGCTTCAGCGGAATATTGATGCAGAGAACCTTTTTCTCTGCGCCTCGACTTCTGAGGGTTATTCGTGGCTTTTCAAACTTCTCTGTGACCCGGGTGACGCCGTGCTCATTCCAAAGCCTGGGTACCCCCTGTTTGAGCACCTCGCCGCGCTCGAGCACGTAAAGACCATCGCGTATACACTGGAATATGCACACGCTTCGGGATGGTACATCGACATCGAGTCAATCGCGGCCGCGCTCTCGGGACCGGAGGGGGGCCGCGTGAAAGCGCTCATCGTCATCAACCCGAACAATCCTACAGGCTCCTATGTGCGACATACGGAACGCGGGCCTCTACTCGACCTCTGCGAAAAGTATGGACTTGCGCTGATTTCCGACGAAGTTTTTTTTGATTTTCCCATGGATGAGACGGTGAAACGCGAAAGCTTCGCGGGGGAGCAGCGCGTACTTACCTTTGTACTCGACGGGCTCTCGAAGCGACTAGGCATGCCCCAGATGAAACTTGGCTGGATCGCCCTCTCTGGGCCGGAGGCGAGCGTATCCGCCGCGAAGCGTCGACTCGAATTGATTGCCGACACCTTTCTCTCCGTCGGGACTCCGATCATGAACGCGCTTCCAGAACTCCTCGTGCGAGAATCGGAATTCTTTTCGCGGATGCTGGCTCGGATTCGAGCGAATTATGCTCAATATCACGAAATTCTTGAAGGATACGAGGGGAGTCCACACAGAGTCCTTGTCTGTCAGGGTGGATGGACGGCGCTTGTTGAGAGCCCAGCATACCTCGACGAAGAGGAGGTGGCGCAGGCGCTCCTCGAGGCGACCGGCATTTCCGTGCAGCCTGGGTATTTTTTCGACTTCGAACGAGGAGTGCACTTCGCCTTTAGCCTTATTATTCCAGAAAATGATGCACGGGCTTGGTGCGTCGAATATAGAAGTTTTTTCGATTCTCTACGGATGGAATGACTAAAGTCGGCATTTATAGTATCTTTTTCGCATGGAGGAGCTATGTCTGCAATCCTAATCGATGGTAAGAAAATAGCTGAAGAAATTCGCGCCGAACTCACTCGAAAAATTGCGACGCTCGCCGGAAGGGGAGTGGTGCCCGGCCTTGCCGTCATCCTTGTGGGCGATAATCCCGCGTCCGTTTCCTATGTGACGGGAAAAGAGAAGGCATGCGCTGAAATCGGTATCCAGAGTTTTGAGACGAGGTTCCCAGAGGATGTGAGCGAGGCGAGACTCCTCGATAAAATCGCCGAGTGTAACCGAGATCCATCTGTACATGGTATTCTTATACAGTTGCCGCTTCCAGGTCACATCGATGAGCGCCGCGTGATCGGTGCGATCGATCCCGCCAAGGATGTGGACGGATTCACTCCCATAAATCTCGGTAGGATGCTTCTTGAGGAACCTTGCTATGTACCCTGCACGCCGCTGGGTATCATCGAGATGCTCACCCGTAGCGATGTGCCGCTTAACGGTGCGAACGCGGTGGTGGTGGGGCGCTCGAATATCGTCGGCAAGCCACTTGCAAATCTCCTCATTCGAAAATCGATCAATGCGACAGTAACCGTGTGCCACACCGGTACGAAAGATCTTGCCTCCAAGGTGAAGGCGGCCGACATTGTCATCGCGTGCGCGGGCCGGCCTGGCCTTGTGAGCGCCGACATGATCAAACCTGGTGCCTGTGTCATCGACGTGGGAGTGAACCGCGTACCCGACGCAACAAAGAAGAAAGGCTATCGCCTCTGCGGCGACGTTGACTTCGACGCGATCGAAAAAATCGCGGGATGGATTACACCGGTTCCGGGCGGTGTGGGGCCTATGACCATCACCATGCTGCTTTCGAATACGATCGACGCAGCACTGCGCATATCCTCGGGAAAATGAGTTCTGTTCTCAGAGAATCAAACATAACCAGGCTAGGTTGATACCAATGGTAGACGTACAGTCATTTCAGGATGATCGCAACGTTGCGATTCAAAAAGTGGGCGTAAAGGGCCTCCGCTATCCCATTACGCTACTCGACAAGACCGAGAAGTACCAACACACCACCGCGCTCGTGAACCTCTTCGCGGACCTTCCACACGAGTTCAAGGGAACACACATGAGTAGGTTCATCGAGGTATTCGAGGAGTTCCGCCACGATCTCTCGATGCCCAACGTGGTTCGTATGCTGAAGAAAATCCGCGTCGAGCTCGAGGCGAGGAATGCGTACACCGACATTCACTTTCCCTATTTTATAAACAAAGTCGCACCGGTATCGGGGCAGAACTCGATCATGAGCTACGACTGTTTCTACGAGGCGAGCTGCTCTGAAAAGGGGCATCGCTTTATCGCGGGGGTGACGGTGCCCGTGCAGACAGTCTGCCCCTGTTCAAAGGCGATCTCCGACGGAGGAGCCCACAATCAGCGCGGACTCGTGACACTCCAAGTATCGCTCGGACCATTCTTCTGGTTTGAGGATCTGATCCGTATTGTGGAAGAATCGGGCTCCAGCGAACTTTTCACGCTTCTTAAACGCGAAGATGAAAAGTTTGTCACCGAGAAGGCCTATAGCCAGCCCCGATTCGTCGAGGATGTCGTGCGGGAGGTGTATTTAAAAGTCGATGCGCTGCAGCGCTTTCCCTGGTTCGCGGTGGAAGCTGAAAACTTCGAGAGCATTCACAACCACTCAGCGTACGCGTACGTCGAGAAGAGTGAGCGCTCTACTATTCAACCAGTAATGAGCACTGAGTATGGGAAATGGGGGAACTTTGAATCATTCTGAAAGAAATCGCGCGTATTCGCGGTGTAACACGCTGCATACCGCGGTGTTGAGATAAGAGGAAAGAGTATGGAAAGGAATTTACCGGTGGATCCGAAGAATTTGTCAGACAAAGGAACCAAGGCGGTTATGTCGTCTGCTGCTGGCTTGGGGCTCCTGGGAGTGAACGCCCTCCTCGGCATTCCTGTGGTAGGCACAGTGATCTCCGCGGGACTCCTCGGCCTCGGGGCCATAGGGCTCTTCGGAAAGACAAAGACCGACAAGACCTCAGGAACTGTCCTCGCAATCGCAGGTGTGGCAGGTCTCACCACACTCTTTGTACCAGGGCTCGCACACTCACTCTTGGGAATCGGCGGAGTGGGCCTCCTGGGATACGGTATATATCACCTCTTTGGTTTTTTGCGTGGAATTAACAGGAAGAAATGAAGAAATATCACCTCGAAACCTATGGATGTGAGATGAACAAAGCCGAATCCGCTGCCATGGAGACTACACTTAGAGAACATGGTTGGGAAAAATCAGCGGAAGAAGAGGCTCAGCTCATTCTACTCAATACTTGTACGGTGAGAGCGACAGCGGAGAACCGTGCTTGGAACAGAATCAATCAGCTCGCCGCTCGTAAGAAGGAGCGAAGTTTTACCCTCGCGGTCGTTGGCTGCATGGCTGAGCAGTACAAGCGTGCGATTCAAAAGCGGGCTCCTGGTGTGGACTATGTGCTGGGCACTTTCCAGAAGCAATCTTTAGGCCTCATGCTCGATGTTATCGCCGCAGGTCAAAAGATCGATATTGCGGAAGAAACACCGAAGTACGTGTTCAGCGCAAACCACCACGAGCCCGGGGCCTTCCGCTCCTTTGTACCGATCATGCATGGATGCAACAATTTCTGCACGTATTGTATCGTACCCTATGTTCGGGGCAGAGAAACCTCGCGCAATCCGGAGGATATCATTCGCGAAATTAAGCGGATGGAAGACATTGGTGTACGCGAGATCACGCTACTGGGACAGAATGTCAACTCTTACCATTGGGAGCGAGGCGATGAGATCCTCGATTTTCCTGGACTCCTGCGACTCATCTCCGAAAGCTTGAGAGAGCGCCGCAGAGACCCAGCGTCTGGTTCGAACCCGCGCCTGCAAGAGCAGCGAATCGGCTGGCTTCGTTTTCTTACGAGTCACCCGAAGGACCTGTCGCCCGCGCTTGTCGAGGTACTCAAGAACGACCCGATATTCTGTAAACATGTGCATCTTCCCGTACAGTCAGGCTCAAATCGCATCCTTGCGGCGATGAACCGAAAGTACACACGCGAACAGTATCTTTCGCTTGTCGAAAGCCTCAGGGCGTCGATGCCCGATATTACGCTCTCATCCGACATTCTCGTGGGTTTCCCCGGCGAAACCGATGAGGACCTCGAAGAAACTCTCGATCTTATACGCAGGGTGCGATTCTCGTATGCATTTATGTATTACTTCAACGCAAGAGCGGGAACACCCGCGGCAAGTATGCCTAACCCCATCGCCGACAAGGTGAAGAAACAGCGACTCGCAAGGGTGATCACACTTCAGAAGGAGATTACTTCCGAGCTCATGCGAGAGCGACTCGGCGCAATTGATGAAGTGCTTATTGAGGATGTTTCCAGGCGGTCGTCCAAAGAAGTGCTGGCGCGAACCGCGCGCGATGAGATGGTCGTATTTCCTGCTTCCCCCACGCGCGTCGGGCAGTTTGCGCACGTGCGGCTTGTTGCGATTTCCGGCAATACCTTCAGGGGCAAAGAGGCGTGATCATAGTAAGAAAAGCAGTGGCGTGCTCGCGCACACGACGCGCCTGGTGCATTTTCGGTATGATTATCTTCCTCGCGCTGGTGTTCCCTTCAACTTTGTACGCACAGACATTCAAGAATCTCTTACAGGCTCGGCAGGCTGTCGCCGGAGCCAAGACTCAGGACGCCCTTAGATCGATTATTTTTGCGGCAATTCCCCAACTTTCCATCCGCGACGGGATTACCCTCTGCCGGGAGGTTGAGCCCAAGTCCGGCGCAGCGCTGAAGGCGGAACTGCGGGGGACGCTCGGGTCCTTGTACCTACTCCTTGGGCAGACCGCCGATGCTGCCTCGTGGTACGCGAAAGCTGCGGCACTCGATGCAAAATACAACATAGTGGCAGCCCGTCTGGCGGTGGCGATCGGAGACGCGCATACAATCGCCACCATCGTCAAAGCTGGTGGGATTTCCAAAGAAACGCAGGCGCTTCTTGAAGTGTGGGGTCTCCTGTTGGACGGTAAATATACCAGCGCGAGCGCCCGCGTCAAAGAAACGCTCGCTTCTTTCCCGAATACGCAAGTGAGCAGCGAGCTACTCTTCCTTCAGTATATTGCCGACTTCGGACAATACGGCGCCGCGAAACCGAGTATCACCAGCGAGTACCCTTCTTCAATGGGGTCGGATCTCATTGCTGGCAAGGTAATCCCTGCGCCTCCTTTTCTCCTCTCGCTCGGCTTCTCGTGGATGAACGGTGCGGCTCCGCTTAAAGACAATGTCCTGCCCGCAAACGAAAGCAAGGCACTAGGTTCAAGCGGCCAATGGCTCCAGGTTGGCTATTTTTCTCTTAGGGAGAACGCGCAGCGCCTCTCTGCAATACTCGCTTCCAAACACTTCGAGTCACGTGTCGTCGAGATTAAGAATAAAGATGGAGAACCGCGCTGGCTTGTCCAGGTGGCTGCGGCGGAAAACTGGCAGAAAACGCAAGCCGCGTTGAAGGACCTTGGCTACGAGTCCTATCTGGCCTCGCCCTAACTCGTCTTTGTGAAGAGATAGGGCGTTCGATAGTCGCTATGGATGCCGTCCAGCTCTATCTGGGCAGAGTCGAGGCGCAGCTGCGCGATACTTCCATCGCTCGCGCGCGATATGCTTACAGTGAAAATGAGCCTTGCGCCCGTCAGTCCTCCCGGCAACACCTGCTGAAAATCGAGCACTGTGTTCTCGCCGTACTGAAAGAGGCGTGAAACGCCCTCAAAATATTTCTTATTCAACACAAGAATGCTCTTATCCTCGCTCAACACAAGCACCGAATTGTGGTTGCCGAGGTAACGGCCGTAGTAATCGCGCTGATCTACGACCGCGCTAACCTTAAGTTGCGCAGTCGGCGGAATTCCATGTACTACCTCCTCGATGGCGATAGGCGTCTGGTTCGAGACAGTGTATGTGCCAGACCAACCCTCATCATGTCTGAAATGGGACACTTGCTGATCGATAACGCCGAGCGCAATTGTGTCGCGTGCCTTCGCATCGATGGTAACCACACGATCAAGGTCGCTCGATTCAGAGAGGCTGCAGGTGATATAAAGCCGGTTCCCATTTCGGTCGGCGCTCTTGATGATCCAGCGCTGCTGGAGTTGGGATTCACCTAAAATAAGCTCGCCGCGTGCTCGATCGAGGTAGAAGTACCGGGGGTCGGAGGGAGTGTCGGTTCTCGCCCAGAGTCGACTGAGCCAGACCTCAAAGGACTGAGCGTCGGTACCATCGATTCCTGAAAAATCCGATTCGCTGTCTTTCATGAACTTCTGTGCACTCTTCTGAAAAGATGATGTGTGCAAATTCCAGGTGTAGAGCGTCTCTTCGAGCATGCCTCTCAAATGTGCGGCCTTTCTGACGATAATCGTGGTGGCGTCGCCGCTCCACACTGCGTTTGTTGACTCTCCTAAAGAAACAGATATCCCCGACTGCGAGAAAATGCGCGAGTACCCCCTGCCTGCGAGCCTACGAAAGATAGTCAGCGTTTGATTGTTGGATGCGTCGAGCCCCTGTACCACAAGATCGGAGAGTCCATCTCCGGTCACATCGACTGGCTGGATGATGATGCTCTCGAGTTTTGTCGCTGCGATCAGGCCGTCGAAGCTGCGCGTGTAGATTCCTAATGTTGGAGAAAAATCCGCGACACTGAGCGAGAGCGCTGAACTCGCGGCACTTTGCTTTGCGATGATGACCTGCTCAAAATCCTCATCTTCGTCGATATTCATATCGATCGTTTTAAGAAAAATCTCGCCCGGAAGGGCAATGATTTTGGCTCTCTGAGTGCTGCGCTGCGGAGGAGTCCGGCCGCTGTCGGACGAGAGCTGCACCATCGCTGTTCTATTCTCAAGGGGGATGGAGGCTCTCAAGGTCTCTTGTCGCTGAAGCGCAACGAGCCATGCGGCAGCCACACACGCGATGAAAAATGCGACAATGTAAGTGCGCTTAAACATGAGCGATTTCTCTAAACTCTCCAAACAAAGCTTTACGCAGTGCGTAACACAGAGATAATTTTCTCAAGTGCCTCACTCATCTCGGCATCGGTAATGACGAGCGGGGGCGCAAACCGGATGATATTCCCATGTGTCTGCTTGGCAAGTATGCCTTTTTCCTTCAAGGCGAGGCAAGTGGGGAAGGCATCGAAACCTTCGTCGAATACAACCGCATTGAGAAGGCCCTTTCCTCGAATAACGCGGATTTTGTCAAGTCTCGCGTCGGAAAGTTCGGTTCTGAAGCGCTCACCGAGCGCGAAGGCACGCTCATCAAGTCGTTCCGTTTCGAGCACTTCGATCGCCGCGAGCCCAACAGCCCCCGCGAGTGGATTCCCACCAAAGGTAGAGCCGTGGGTGCCCGGCGTAAACACATCCATCACCGTTCGGTCGGCGACGATGGCGGAGATCGGCATAATTCCTCCCCCCAGCGCCTTCCCAAGACACATAATATCGGGACGCGCGCCCTCGTACTGCCAGGCGAAGCGACGACCTGTCCTGCAAAATCCGGTCTGAATTTCGTCGAACATGAGGAGCACGCCAGCGGACGAACAGATTTGCCGTAGCTCGGAGAGATATCCCTCGGGGGGAACCACGACCCCCGCTTCACCCTGAATGGGTTCGACGAACACGGCCACTGTATCGCGATCAATAGCCTCTCGCACTGCGTCCGCCGATCCAAATGGCACCTTGACGAATCCTGGAACATAGGGGCCATAGTTAACATATGAGTCTGGATCACTGGACATGGAGACAGCGGTGAGCGTGCGTCCATGAAAATTACCTGAAGCGCACACGATTTTCTGTGCTCCATTCCGGAGACCCTTTTTCTCGACGCCCCATCGTCGGGCGGCTTTGAGTGCAGTTTCCACCGCTTCAACGCCCGTATTCATGGGGAGCGCCTGCTCGTACCCTGTGTAGGCGCAGAGCTTCCGCAGAAAGGGACCCATCCTGTCGTTGTGGAAGGCTCTCGAGGTGAGAGTGACGCGGGTCAACTGATCCTGCGCCGCTTCGACGATGTGGGGGTGGAGGTGGCCCTGATTCACCGCGGAATATGCCGAGAGAAAATCGTAGTATTCGCGCCCTTCCGGGTCCCAAACCTTACATCCTCTGGCCTTTGAGATGACAACTGGGATTGGGTGATAGTTGTGTGCGCAATACTGGTTATCCAGAGCGATGTAGTCTTGGGATTTCATGCCGTCCTCCTTAGTAGAATAAGAGCCTCAGACCGAGACCCTTAAGCCAGTATAAATCGAAGGTGGAGGGAACGGAAGTATTAATAATAATTAACAATATAATAAATAATTATGCAATTATGCGATCGCGCTTCATCATGCCTTTGAAAAATCGTATTCGAGCGCGCGACTCGTCGCGTACTGCTCAAATCCCAGGTCGATCAGTCTGTCGAGGAGATCTGGGTAGGAGAGGCCGCCATTCACACACATCTGCGGATACATCGAGATGGCGGTGAATCCGGGGATGGTGTTGATTTCGTTCAAGAACACCGAGCCCGTGATCTTCTCAACAAAGAAATCGACTCGCGCCATCCCCTTTACAGCGGCATACTTGTATGCCGAAAGCGCAAGACTCATGACCCTATTTTTCGTTTCCTCGGCAAGTGGTGCGGGGATAAGAAGAGTTGCTCCCTGAGGATCTTTGTATTTCGCCTCATAGTCGTAGAATTCATGGGAAGGCACCACCTCGCCCGGAGGGAACGCGACTGGCCTATCGTTGCCCAGTACCGCGCACTCGATTTCGCGTGCCTCTACGAATGCTTCGATAAGGGCGCGCTCCGACCACCTGAGGGCGGCCTCGATCGAAGATTTGAGGGTGTCGGCTGAGTTCACCTTTGTGGCGCCCACCGAAGAGCCCGCGCATGAAGGTTTCACAAAACAGGGCCACCCAAAGCGGGTTTCTATTTTTCTGGTGAGCGATTGAAAATTATCGGTGGCGATATCGTCTTTCCCTACAGAGATGTAGTCGACAACGGGGAGACCGGCTGAGAGCCAGAGCCTCTTGGAGACTTCCTTGTCCATGCCGACTGCGGAGCCAAGTACATCGGCCCCCGCGTAGGGGATGTCGGCAGTTTCGAGGAGGCCCTGAATAGTGCCATCCTCGCCAAAAGTTCCATGGAGCACGGGAAAAACAAGATCGATCGGAAGTTTTTCTAATATCTTCCCCGTCTCGAGCCAAAGCCCATCTCCAGGTACTGCAACAACTCGCTCAGATCTCACTACTTCAGGGAGGGCGCGCATCTGTCCCGGTTCGGCGGGGACAAAGGCCCACTCCGGCAGGTGCTGGAGGAACCACTCACCGCGCTTCGTGATCCCGATGGGAATGATGTTGTATTTCCCTTTGTTGAGGTGCGCGACGATACTTCCCGCTGATATGAGCGAGACCTCGTGCTCTCCGGATTTTCCGCCGTATAGAACCGCGATTGTCTTCATTCTCTTGTTCCTTTCGCGCCGAATCCCATATCCGCGAGGATTGCGCGCGCGGTGTGTTCTTCATCGTAAGGAATGCTGTGATCCGCATATATTATCGAGTTTTCGTGTCCTTTTCCCAAGAGCAGCACAAGGTCCTTCGGACCCGCGAGCGAGAAGGCCTTCCGGATGGCGGAAGGGCGATCGGGGATGAGGAAGAGGCGTTCTCCTCGCGTGAGCTCCGGACAGCCGGACGCGATCTCCTCGAGCAATGCCATCGGGTCTTCACCTCGCGGATCTTCGTCGGCCAGAACTATGATGTCGCAGAATTCAGCAGCGATGCGGCCTTGTTGAGGGCGTTTTGCCCTGTCGCGTTCCCCACCAGAACCGAACACACAGAGAATATTCCCCTGCGCACCGCGACGCAGCGGGGGGAGAATCTCCATGAAGGATGAGGGGGTGTGCGCATAGTCGATGATGACTTCGAAAGGCTGTCCCTGGACGACGCGCTGCATTCTCCCCCTCACTGGTTTGAGCGTGGGTAAAAAATCGACAAACTGGCTCCAGTGAAGGCCTGTGGCCGCCGAAACAGCAAGGAGTGCCCCGAGAGTGTTCTGCACATTGAAGCTTCCGGGAAGTGCGATTGTCGCCGTACGCCTCAGGAGCGAACTCGATCCGCTCGTGGCACCTTCGAGGGCTGGACGCTCGACCCTGGAATTTTTGCGAGTGCTTGGTACTGGAGCAGGGCCCTCGATGGTGAAGGTCGAACCTGCAAAATCGCTCTGAATCTCGAGGGCGCGGAGATCGGCTGCAGCCCCCTTGCTCGAGTAGCTGAGGCAGGGGGCGGAGGCGACCTGGGCGAAGTAGGCGGCGCTTGGATCGTCTGCACAGATGATGCCGCGAGGGGAGCATGCGCCTGAAATCGCGGGTTTGCGCGCCTCGCCGAGGCGCTTAAAAAGGTTCGCCTTGTCGCTGCGATACTGTTCCCAGGTACCATGAAACTCGAGGTGCTCGTGGGTGACATTGGTGATGAGCCCTACATCGAAGTGCACATGCGCGAGTCTCGCCGTGCGCGGCGAGAGCCCGTGGCTCGAAGATTCGACAACGGCGAAGTGCAGGCCGCTGTCGCGCATCTTCGCGAGCATCTCGTGTACCACGGTCGCCTCGGGAGTGGTCTGGTGTTGCGGGTTGGGGTGTTCGCCATCGCCGGTATCCGACATCACAGTCGAAAAGAATCCAGCTCCGTATCCGGCCGCGCGTAAAAGCTGGTAAATAAGAGACACCGTGGTGCTCTTGCCTTCCGTACCCGTGACACCGATCACACAGAGCGAGTCGGACGGGTTGTTGTAGAATGCGGCGGCGGCAGCAGACATGGCGAGTCGGCAGTCATCGACACGTATAAAGGCAGTATCGAGCCCGCTGGGGGGCGGTTCCACGCGCGTACCTTCGAAGATCACCGCTACTGCGCCCTTTCTGAGAGCCGGAAAAATGTACTGTGTACCGTCGGTATGAATTCCTGGCAGAGCAAAAAAAATGTCGCCCGGTTTACATTCTCGGGAATCGTAACAGAGCCCCTGCACTGTGTGCGCACTATTTCCATGCACTTCTAGTACATTGAGGGTCTTGAGAATTTCGGACAGGGGTTTTGACATAGAGATCATGATAGTATCATGCGCCGATGAAGCGTGCAATAAACGCCGTTCAAGTAGGTCGCGTGCAACAATGAACGAGTGGGAAACAGCTGTGGTGAAATTGATTTTAGGCCGAATTATGCGATATACCAAGCATTGAGGTGAGTGTGATGTACAGTGTGAGAGTTGAGGTGGATTTCGCGGCAGCACACAGAATCGTACACTACAACGGCAAGTGCGAGCGCCTGCATGGCCACAATTACCGCGTGCGCGTGTGGGCTTCGGGTCAAACACTTGGGGAGGGAAGAATGCTCGTCGATTTCAGCCTCCTCAAAGGGGCGTTGAAGTCGCTCATCGATGAGGAGCTCGATCATCGAGATCTCAATGAAATAAAGTTTTTTGCAGATGACCCGAGTGCGGAGCGAATCGCGGAGTACATCTATCTCAGGATGCACGAAAAAGTGCCCCAGGCGTCCATTTCTGCGGTTGATGTGTATGAAACCCCTACCTCTATGGCGCGATTTTCGCCGTGAGACGCGCTTCGCGATTGAAGCATGTACGACTGCGCTCGCGGAGCTGTCGAGGATATCGGGGCCGCATTGGACTATCCTGCTGAGAACCCAACATGAGTCCTCAATCCCAGCTTACTATGGTGAACACAGTGTCGATGTTGGAGAGGGCGGTGGAGAGCACCTCGCTCAATGTACCGAGCGCAGCCTTATATCCGAGCCTTATTTCGAGCGATACTCCGCTCGAAGATGTATGAATCTGTAAACTTTGTACGGATTTCTTACGCTTCGAGTCTGCAGAAATCGCGAAATCATATCCATTTACAATGGTTTTCAATGTGAAATGGAGATCATTCGTCTTGAGCCAAAAGCCGGTTAATCGCGTAAGCGCGTTCATATCGAAAGTTGAAGATGTATACTTTAATGTACAAAACTCTGCGTGCGGAGGACTTACAACGCATTCAATTCCGGCAAGCCCCAAGACCGCCCCAGGCATTTCGCTCTGAATAAGCGAGCCCAAATGCGCATCGAGCGAGTGAAGTGCGCGAGCGGCGTGGGCGACAACGCGCTCGAGGGTGGCACCATCGGGGCCATACAGCGAGAAATACTTTACACCGCAAAGACCAAGTTGAGGGTGGGCTTGACCTGTGTGTGCGGCGAACGCTTCGGCCCAACGATCATCTGGTAGCTCAAGCTTGCACTCAAAAAGGGCTCGATCGGCGTTCGGAACAAGGGCGGCGAGCGATCGTAAAAGCCAAACTCGCTCGTACTCGAGGGTCGAAAAGGCCATCATCTCACGCTCGGACACGCGCACAAACACTGGCTCAAAGTGCGCCTTCGCCGCTTCCTGTGCGCGGATGGTCGAGATCGTGTGCAGCAAATTCTCATCGGGCGTTTTCGTTTTCAAAGGAACACGCGCCGAGAGGGGGCTCGCGGTGAGAGTAGGCGTGGCTCGAGCGCTCTCTTTGAACCTGCCTTCAACAAATGTGCGTGATTTTTCGTAATGTGCTCGTAAGAGGCGCCAGTGATCCTCGCTCTCGATAAAGGAAAACTGAGGTCGATAGGTCGAAGTTTTTTCTTTGAGAAGCTTTGAAAAATCGCACGAATCACGCAGGTACGATTCGAGTGATGTGCTGGAGCCTCGTGGAAGCCGCGTGTCGTATACATAGCCACGATTGGGGCAGTCGAGAATCCATTTGTGTGCTGCGGAACCAGAGAGAGAGAGCAATTGATCTGCCCAATAGTCTTCGAATGTCGCGGCGAGCCTGTACTCGATACCAGCTCCCTCGCAGAGCTCCTCGAGCCGATGGGACATACCGGAGAGCTGCTCTTTACTCGCGGCGAGAGGCGCGAACTGGAGAGGAGTAAAAGGGAGCCGCACAAGATAGCCCGCCGATACGATAATCCTCGTGTTTGAGTGCGCAGCTTCCTTCATGGCTGCGAGCAATTCGACACACTGACCAAATTCGACGAAGTCGCCTACTTCTTCAAAACCTGAGATGATGTAGAAGAGTTTGAGTTCTCGTGCGCCCCGAGAGATGATGTCGGACAAGGAGGCAAGAATTTCATCCCGTGTAATCCTCTTTCGAAAATAACCCCGCATTCGATCCGAAATCCCCTCGATACCAAGGGTGAAAGACCGTTTGCCGGCAGCGATCTCGACGCTGAGTATGGATGGGCTCCGCGCGAGTATATCGAGGCGCTGACTCATAAGCGAAACGCGCATGAAAGAGCGCTCGAGTTCTGAAATAATGCGCTCCACGCGGTGGTGCATGTTGAAGTTGTAGCTGAAGAGCTCCACATCCGTGGCTCCAGTCGACTTCTTGAGGGTGCGCGCGGCGGAGCCTATGGTTAAGAGCTCCTGCTCGCGAAACGGCCTTCTATCCCAACCCTCAAGACAGAACGCGCAGTGACCGACGCAGCCCGCAGTGATGGCGAGCTTCGTGTGGTCAGCATTTTCGCCATTGAGCACAAGAGGAGAGAGGAGTACCGAGGGGCGCTTTGCCGCAAGTGCACGCTGTGTGCGGTGTTCGGTTTGGCAGGGCCAGAATCCAGGCACACGCGTCGCAATTGTTTCGAGAATCGCATCGTGAGAGGCAGCTCTTGCCACGCCCTCGGCGGCTATTTTCACGAGCTCGGAGATCGAACCTTCGCCCTCGCCAAAAAAGATGCCGTCGACAAGACTGTCTAGAATTCGATCGCCCTCAGTGCGGAGGAGGGCGCCCGTAGTCACCGCACTCGAGCCCCCAAGAATAAGAAGTGGCGAACTAGGCATCTTTCGACGCTCGGTACGCGAAAAAGGTATTCCAGACTGAACAGCGAGCCAGGGTAGATTAAGGAGTTCGAGCGTAAACGCGCAGGAGATGAGAATGAGATTGAATTCAGAAGGATCTCTGCCCGATGCTCTGCCATAAAACCAAGGTCGTTCCCTTTTGGAAAGTTCCTTCCGGTCCGGTGCGGGAGGCAAAAAGGCGAAGTCGATGAATGCCTCAGGAACTGCCTTCCGTGCTTCATCGAAGAGCACAAGATGCGCGTACGACACCTCGGTGTCGCGAAAGGGCGAAAGCCTGACGATCAGTACCCGGCAGGCGCTCCCGTCGAATTGAGGGTTGGCCATATCGGCAACCACCGCAGCCGATATGATCTTGCCTTCACGCATTATTGATTCGCGCGATGAAGGCCTCGACGCTCGGTTCGATGACCTGTCCATTCTCCAACCATTTGGTACGGAACACGAAACCGTGCTTCACGGCCACCTTTGAAGCCCTTTCGAGCTCGATACTGTCGGCGATCACGATGCTGATGCCATGGTTGCCCGCTCTACCTGTACGTCCTGCCCTGTGGATGTATGTTTCAAGATCTTCCTGTATATCGAGGCTGATCACGTGCGTGATGTTCGCGATATCGAGGCCACGCGCCGCCAGATCGGTCGTGACAAGAAATTGCGCGCTACCCTGACGGAATTGTTCGATCGCCGAATAGCGCGACTGCTTTTCCATACGTGAAACGATACTCGCGCACTTCAAGCCTGATTCTCTGAGCCGTTCCGCGATTCGCTGGACTCGATAGGTTTCCGACGCAAAAATAAGGCAGCGTTTCGGCTTGACGGCGCGGATAATTTTCTTCAGAACCTCGACCTTTTTTCGATGCTCAGCATAGAACACCCAGTGCTCGATGGCCTCTGAGAGAATGCCCTCGTCGCGGATCTCGACAATTTCGGGATGGGGAAGCCACTCCATCGCTTTTCTTCTCGTCTTGTCGGCGATCGTCGCTGAGGCCATGACGCGTACGCATTGGTGCGGGATTTTGGAAAGAAGGAATTTAAGAGGGTCGATGTACTCTTTCGAAAAAAGTCTATCGGCTTCGTCGAGCACAATGTAGCGAAGGTGGCGGATGTCGATGTAGCGAAGGGTAACAAGATCAGCGAGTCTGCCGGGAGTGCCCGTGACAATGTGGGGGTGCGCCTTGAGTGCATCTCGCTGGTGCGAAAAGTGGGTTCCGCCGAGCATCGCGAGACACTGGATTCGCGCCTCACCGATGGCATTAGTGGATGCGAGAGAGTTCGCCTGCCGCGCAACCTGGACCGCGAGCTCCTGCGTGGGACAGAGGATGAGGGCAAGTGGCCAGATTCTGTCTGTGTGATTCGCGTGTTCTTGAAGAATGGCCTGAAACGCGGGGATGAGGTAGGCGAGCGTCTTGCCCGTTCCGGTCTCCGACTGGATCGAGGCGTCGCGCCTTTTAAGAAGGAGGGGAATCGATTCGATCTGCACTTCCGTGGGAGAATTAAAACCGAGCTCCTCGATCGCTGCCACAATCCTTGCGTCGACACCCAGCGAAAAAAAATCACTCATAGAAATTACGCTATACAAAAGATCCCTCTTTGGCAATGACTTCGGCCAGCTTCCATGCGGGCGTGACATTCTAGGTGCTTTTCGATATAGTCATCCGCGATGAATCTAGAAGTTTTTGTGCTTGGTTCCGGCGGTATGATGCCGTTGCCGTACAGACACCTTACCAGCATGCTCGTACGCCGTGAAGGCGAGCTTTTTCTCTTTGACGCAGGAGAGGGCACGCAGGTCTCGATCCGTAGGCTCAACCTCAGGTGGAAGAAGATCACAGCGATCTTCATTTCTCACATGCATGCGGATCATGTGACAGGTCTTCCGGGCATTCTGATGCTTTCCAGTCAGGTCGACCGCGAAGATCCGCTCTACATCTTCGGCCCGCCCAAGATCGCTGATTACATCGAACAAAACCGACGCCTCCTCGACATGTACATCAACTACGAAATCATTGTGAAAGAAATCTCCGAGCGAGGAACAGTATGGGAGGCCGATGGGTACTCGATCCGCGCCTTCCCCTTGAGGCACACAAAAATGTGTTTCGGATACACGCTCGAGGAGTCGAAGCGGCCTGGAATTTTCTATCCTGAAAAGGCGCAGGCACTGGGGGTGCCGCGAGGGCCTATGTGGTCCGTACTTCAATCTGGAACCCCGGTCAGACTTCCGAACGGCGAAGAAGTGCAGCCCTCTGAGGTCCTGGGCGATGCGCGCAATGGTAGAAAGTTCAGCTATGTCACCGACAGCCTCTATTTCCCAGAGATCGCCCCCGAAGTCGCCGGTTCTGATCTCCTCGTCTGCGAGGGAATGTTTGAGCATGCACTCCTGGAGAGCGCTGTTGAGAAGAAGCATATGACAGCCCGCCAGGCCGCGCAGATTGCTCGAGATGCCGGCGGAGTGCGCCAGCTCGGGCTCATTCACTATAGCCCAAGATACGCCGACCGAGAGCTCAAGGTACTTCTCGAAGAGGCGCGCGGTATATTCCCCAACACGGTGCTCACCAAAGACAGGATGTGTTTCCCAATAGAATTTGTCGATTGATCCGAAAGAGCATAAAAAAGGGCATCTTTGTGGGGATGCCCTTTTCTATGGATGCGTGTGACTTTTGGCGCACTTAACGTCGGCACCCAAAGTTTGGTGGACTCACTCTTCTTCCGCTTCCTGAGTCTTGAATGCCTGTGCTGCTTTAATGACATCCTCAGCAATCTTACCACTGATCGGTGAATAGTGTGAGAACTCAATCTCGAAGGAGCCTGTACCGGAGGTCATCGATCGCAGGTCGATCGCATAGCGAAGGAGCTCTGCCTGGGGAACTTGTGCATCGATCTGAACGATACCGCCGCCGATGGGATTCTGGCCTGAAATTCTGCCTCTGCGTCCTGAGAGATCCGACATGACATCGCCAAGATACTTTTCTTCGACAAAAACAGAGAGATTCATCACCGGCTCGAGGATGACGGGGTTTGCCTGTTTCATCGCCTCGCGGAAAGCGCCGCGTGCCGCGAGCTTGAACGCCATTTCAGAGGAGTCGACTGGGTGCTCCTTACCATCGATGATCGATGTCTTCGTGTCGACCACGGGGTAGCCTGCAAGAACGCCGGCCTCCATCGCCTGATGAATACCTTTCTCAATGCCTGGCATGAATCCCTTCGAAACAGCGCCACCAAAAATCTTGTTCTCGAATTCATAGCCTTTACCACGCTCAAGCGGCTCGATCTCAAACACAACGCGACCATACTGACCGTGACCACCGGTTTGCTTTTTATGGGTGTACTCAGCGGTAGCCTTTTTAGTGATAGTCTCGCGGTAGGCGACGCGCGGCACTCTCGTCTCGGATGCGATCTTCGATTGAGATTTAATCTTCTCAAGGATCATGTTAATTTGCTGCTCGCCCATGCCGGCGATGACTGTCTCTTTTGTTTCAGCGTTGAAATTGACGCTGAAGGTGAGGTCCTCCTCGGCGGCCTTGTAGAGCAGCTCGTTGAGCTTATCTTCTTCCTTTTTGTTGACCGCTGAGATCGCCAGCATGTGAACGGGAGAGGGAAGCCTGAGGGGAATATACGAAATTGGTTTCTCGAACTGGCTGACCGTATCATTGGTCTTAAGCGCGGTGAGCTTCGCGAGGATTCCGATGTCACCCGCCGGAAGTGAGGAAGCATCTTCGAGTTTCTTCCCCTGCATGGTGTAGAGCTTGCCGATACGCTCCTTGTGTGAATCTCTGCTTATAACCATGTCCATGTCTGGAAGGAAGGTTCCTGTCATTACTTTAATGTAGCAGAGTCGTCCCGAGAATTGGTCGATCTGTGTTTTGAACACAAAGGCTGAGGCTGGTTTTGAAGGATCAATTGCGGCTTCCACTTCGTTTCCCTCGGCATCAAGTGCCTTGTCGGGAGCGCGCAGGAAAGGCGATGGAGCGCTGTTGACCACAAAATCGATGAATGCAGCGTTTCCGCTGTTGGAGAGCCCTGAGCCGGCGAAGGCGGGGATAATCTTTCCTTCCGCGAGTGCCTGCTTGAGGCCAGCAATGGTGTCTTCTTGGGAGAGCTCGCCCTCGAGCAGGTATTTTTCCATAAGCTCGTCGTTGCCTTCGGCGGCGGCTTCGAAGAGCTGAGCTCTCGCAGTTTCGACCGCGTCTGCGAACTCGGAGGGCACTTCCGAGACTTGTTCTTTCTGGTCGTGACTTGCGGGTCGTCCATAGGCCTTTTTGTTGAGCACATCGATGACACCTTTGAAACCTGATCCCTCGCCCATTGGAATCGTGAGAGGAACGGGTGTCATCTTGAATTTTTCTTTGATATCGGCAAGAGCATTTTCATAATTCGCGCGCTCCTCATCGAGGCGCGTCACGAATACCATCCTTGGTTTCTGATGACGCTCAAGGATTCGCCAGAGCTTCACGGTTTCGATTTGCACGCCAGATTTGCCGTCGATCACGAGCAGTGCAGTCTCCGTTGCCCGAATGGCCAAAATAGCCTCGCCGACAAAGTCGCTGGCTCCCGGGGCATCTATAAAATTGATCTTGCAATCAGTCGTGTTGACATGCGAGAGGCTCGAGCGAACTGATATCTTGCGCGCAATCTCGTCTTCGCCGTAATCGCTGACGGTTTTGCCCGAATCAACCGTTTCCGGTTTCGATATCATTCCGCCCTGAAAGAGAATGTGTTCAAGCAAGGTGGTCTTGCCGGTTCCTCCATGTCCGATGATGGCGATGTTGCGGATCTGGTCAGTCGTATAGGACATACTTACTCCTCACAGGGTGGGATGGATTTAAACGTCCTTTTATTATAAGGAAGCCGAGGTATTATAATTCAAAAATTGCAGGTGTCAACAGAGGAACTTATGCTTTTCGGCACAACAGCAGCTCTATGGTGCGGGGTCGCAACACCATGAATATCTTGACAGCAGAGGTAATTTTCATCTACTTTAGATCGCTGAAATCGGGACGTAGCCTAGGGGCTAAGGCGTCTGCTTTGGGAGCAGAAGATCGGAGGTTCAAATCCTCTCGTCCCGAATAGCCCTGGGATCATAGCTCAACTGGATAGAGCAACTGCCTTCTAAGCAGTAGGTCGCGCGTTCGAGCCGCGCTGGTCCCATACTCAATGAATACTGCTACGAACCTTGTGTATAGAACAGCCGGAATCTGCAAATGAGGGTTAATGTAAGTTATAAGAGTGAAAAAACAGTAAGCGACCGATGGGAGTCGAACCCACGTCTCCAGCTTGGAAGGCTGGGGTAATAGCCGTTATACGACGGTCGCGATTTGAAAATGTCGCTTCTCGCGACAGGGGCAGAGGTAACCGTCGTGCTGCTCCGGCTTTTGCCGGTTTGCAAGCGCTGCGGGTCTCTGCGGGTGCGCCGTCGCGGTACGACGGTCGCGATTTGAAAATGTCGCTTCTCGCGACAGGGGCAGAGGTAACCG